>CAZNHF010000087.1:0-7741 GCA_964572375.1 uncultured bacterium
CTCACCGAGCGCGATGCGGTCATCTACCACGACAACGACTTCGAGGTCTTCATCGATCCCGATGGCGACACGCACGAGTACTACGAGCTCGAGGTGAACGCCTTCGGGACCGAGTGGGACCTGCTGCTGACGAAGCCGTACCGCGACGGCGGGACGGCCATCGATTCCTGGGACATTCAGGGACTCCTGACAGGCGTCCGGATTGAGGGGACCTTGAACGATCCGCTTGACGAGGACACCGGCTGGACGATGGAGATCGCCATCCCGTGGCGTGTTCTCGAAGAGTGCGCGCACGCGTCGTGCCCGCCGGTGCCCGGGGATACGTGGCGCGTCAACTTCTCGCGCGTCGAGTGGCTGACCGATATCGTGGTCGGCGGCTATGTGAAATCCGTCGACTCCGAGACGGGGCGGACGCTCCCGGAGGACAACTGGGTCTGGTCGCCGCAGGGGCTGATCGCGATGCACTACCCGGAGATGTGGGGCGTCGTCGCGTTCTCGGCAAGCTCAGCCGGTGAGCACGACGAGGTCGCGTCGATCCCCGCCGACCTTCCGACGCGGTCGGCGCTCATGGAGTTCTACTACGCCGAGCGAACCTTCTTCGGCCGATACGGACGATATTCGAGCGAAATCGAAGAGCTGGAACTGACGTCGGCGCCCTCCGAAAGCGCAGCGTGGCCGCCAAAGGTCCACGTGACACCATGGACCTTTGAGGCAGCGCTCGCGGGGCCGAACGGTGTGACGCTCCACGTCTCCGAGGACGGCCACATCTGGTAGCGGCCGAGCGACCGACGCTCCTCCGATAGCCCGGACCGCCGCACTTCCGGCGGCGCCCGGAACCGGGACGTCGAGAACCACCAAACGGAAGGGTAGACCACGATGAACATGGCGCCTGTCGACTGGAGCATCGTCATGGCAGTGCTCGGCGTCATGATGGTCGGCGTCTTCCTGAGCAGACGGCACATGAAGAGCGTGGCAGACTTCCTCGCCGCGGGGCGGACGGGCGGACGCTATGCGATCAGCATCGCGACGGGGATCGCCGGGCTCGGCGCGATCACCATTGTCGGTCTCCTCGAGATGAACTACGTCGCCGGGTTCTCAATGTCGTGGTGGGGGTTCACGATGAGCGTCGTGATCCTCGTGCTTACGGTCTCCGGGTGGGTCATCTACCGGTTCCGGCAGACGCGGGCGCTCACGCTCGCGCAGTTCTTCGAAGCCCGCTACAGCAAGAACTTCCGGGTCTTCGCGGGACTCATCGCGTTCCTGTCGGGGATCATCAACTTCGGTATCTTTCCTGCGGTCGGCGCGAGGTTCTTCATCTACTTCTGCGGGCTGCCCGCGGCGATCCCGCTTCTGGGGCTCATGGTCCCGACGTATCCACTCGTGATGGCGGTCCTCCTCACACTCGCGCTCTTCTTCGTGTTCAGCGGTGGACAGATCGCCGTCATCATCACCGATTTCGCGCAAGGTCTCTTCGTCAACGTCGTGTTCATCGTCATCGTGCTCTACCTCTACACGCAGGTCGACTGGAGTCAGATCATCGAGGCGCTCGCGTCCGCTCCACAGGAGGCCTCGCTGATCAACCCGTTCAAGACGAGCCACATCGAGGATTTCAACTTCTGGTACTTCATGATCGGAATCGTCGGCGTCATCTACGGCGCGATGTCGTGGCAGGGAACCCAGGCTTACAACAGCTCCGCGAGAAACGCGCACGAGGCGAAGATGGCGGGCGTTCTCGGGAACTGGAAGGGGTTTCCGCAGAACCTGTTCATTCTGTTCGTGCCTATCATCATCTACACCGTCATGCACCACCCGGACTTCAGCGCGATCGCCACGAACGTGCAGGGCGTGCTCTCGGGCGTGGGGAGCGAGGCGCTCCAGAACCAGCTCCGCGGCCCCGTCGCGCTGACGATGCTGCTTCCTGTCGGACTCATGGGCGCGTTCGCGGCCGTGATGCTCGCCGCGTTCATCAGCACACACGACACCTATCTCCACTCCTGGGGAAGCATCCTCATCCAGGACGTGGTCATGCCGTTCCGGAAGAAGCCGTTCACACGCGACCAGCATCTCCGGGCGCTCAGACTCGCGATCCTCGGCGTCGCTATCTTCATCTTCTTCTTCAGTCTGCTCTTCCAGCAGAGCCAGTACATATTCCTCTTCTTCGCCATAACGGGCGCGATCTTTGCGGGCGGCTCGGGCGCCGTCATCATCGGCGGTCTCTACTGGCGGCACGGAACGGCCGCGGCGGCGTGGAGCGCGCTCATCACAGGGTCGACCGTCGCGGTCGGGGGCATTCTCATGCACCAGCTCCCGGCCGAGATGTTCGAGGCAGCGCCCGCCCTCGGGTCGAAAGCCGCCCAGCTCCTGTGGCCTCTCGGGCACTGGCTCTACAACATCAACGGCCAGCAGTACTGGGCGGTCGCGATGGGCGCCTCGGCCCTCATCTACGTGCTCGTCTCGCTCCTCGGCAGGACGCCGCCGTGCGACCTCGACCGCGTACTCCACCGGGGCAAGTACGCCGTGAGGGAGGAGAGCGAGATCGTCAACGCGATGCCGTCGCGCGGGTGGCGGATGCTCGGGATGGGCAGGGAATTCACGCGCGGTGACCGCATCATCTACATCGCGACCTACGCGCACACAGGGATCTGGATCCTCATCTTCATCGTCGGCACGATCTACAACATGCACCACGACGTCGCCGACGAGCGATGGGCCAGCTTCTGGCGCATCTACTTCTTCATCCAGGTCGCGTTCTCTATCTTCGTTCTGATCTGGTTCTCGATCGGCGGGTTCCGCGACATCAGCGCGATGCTCAAGCGGCTCCGCGTCATGCAGCGTGACGAAGCCGACGACGGCATGGTCCTTCACGACGAAGACGACGGCGAGTAGGCAGCGCCAATCGCGGACGGGCGGCGAGCAGGCAGCGCCGAGCGCGGACGGGCGGCGCGGAGGGTCCAATGATCTTCATGCGACACAATGCGAATCCGATCCTCACGAGGGATGACATTCCCGACGTTCCGCCGGTCGTCGTTGATGCCACATCGGTCTTCAATCCCGGCGCCGCCCGTGCAGGTGACGGCGATCTGCTGCTCCTGCGCGTGCAGACGCGTGGGCGCAGAACGCATCTGATGGTGGCGGAGGGTACGGGGGACGGCTCGTTCGATGTCCGTCCGGAGCTCGTAGAACTCGCGGGGTTCGAGCGGATGGGTGAGCGCGTCCACCACGTCTACGACCCGAGGATCACGCGCTTGGACGATGTGTGGTGCGTCGTCCTCGCCGTCGATGTCGACTCCACGTGCAGACTCGCGGTCGCCCGGACGGATGACTTCCGGCGTCTCGAACTCGTCGGCGTGGTCGGGGGCGCGGGGTGGTCCGGCGGCAGAGAAGGTCTGGCTGGTGGGGCCGGCGGCCGTGGGGGCGCTCTCGGAGCGTGGGACGACGTCCGCAACGGTGTGCTCTTCCCCGAACGCATCGGCGGGAGGTACGCGATGCTTCTCAGGCCCAACCGCGTCCGGGTGGGCGAGGGTCCTGCGACCGGCGATGAGATCGTGCTCGCGACCTCGGACGACCTTGTGAGCTGGCGCGAGACGGGGCCGGTGATGTCGGGACGGTGGCACTACTGGGACGAACTCATCGGCCCGGGGCCGCCGCCCGTCAAGACTCGCGACGGCTGGCTTCTGGTCTACCACGGCGTCGCCACGCATCTGGTGAGCTCCTGGATCTACCAGGCGGGAGTCGCACTGCTCGACCTCGATGACCCGACGCGCGTCATCGCGCGGGGACGGGACAACGTGCTCGAGCCGCGCGAGCTCTGGGAGCTGACCGGCCAGGTGCCGAACGTCGTCTTTCCCTCGGGGCTGATCACCGATACCGATGCGGACGGGTTCGCGGCTCCTGAGAGCGAGCTTCGACTCTACTACGGCGCAGCTGACACGTGCGTGGGCCTCGCGACCACCACGGTCGGTGAACTGCTCAGGGCCTGCCGCGCATAGCGTCGCCGTTCATGCATCCACTCGCGGAGCACTCGGTTCGCAGCACATGTCGACGTTTGCCGGGCGCCGGCGGTCGACCAACATCCCGAAGGGACCACCGATGCCGCCACGCAAGGCCATCATCGTTTCGCACACGCACTGGGACCGGGAGTGGTATCTGACGTTCCACGAGTTCCGCGTGGATCTCGTGCGCGTCGTGGGCGGCGTCCTCGACGCGCTCGAGTCCGACGATGCGTTCCACTGCTTCGTTCTCGACGGTCAGGCGGTCGTGCTCGAGGACTACCTCGAGGTGCGACCCGGAGACGAGGACCGCATCCGGCGGCTCGTCGCATCCGGATCGCTCGTCATCGGTCCGTGGTACGAGCTCCCGGACGAGTTCCTCGTGAGCGACGAGTCGCACGTGAGGAACCTCAGTTTCGGCCATCGCGTCTGCGAGCGGTTCGGGCCGGTGCAGAAGGTCGGCTACGTGCCCGATTCATTTGGTCACATCGCGCAGATGCCGCAGCTCCTCAGGCGGGCCGGGATCGATTCGTTCATCTACTGGCGCGGGAACGGCGACGAACTCGAGGGACTCGGGCTCGAGTATCTCTGGGCCGCCCCCGACGGGAGCGAGGTCACGGCGATCAACCAGCCCGGCGGCTACTGCAACGCGGCGGGACTTGGATTCGAGGAAATCTGGCACGCGCACACGCGGCGGGAAGTCGATCTCAAGCTGGCCGTCGCGAAGGTCCGCGACCTCTTCGCGGTGATGGACGAGCGCTCGAACGGCGATGTCTATCTTCTCTCAAACGGGTGCGACCATTTCCCGGCGCAGCAGCGGTTCGGAGAGGTGCTCGCGGCGCTCGATGCGGCGTTCCCCGAGACCGAGTTCGTACATGCCGGGTTTGCCGAGCACGTGCGGGCCGTCAAGGATGGGGGCTTCGCGACGAAGCGCCACTCCGGCGAACTTCTCGGAGGGCGCTACTCGCACATCCTCTCCGGCGTCTGGTCAGCACGGATGCCTCTCAAGCAGATGAACGAGGCGGCCCAGACCCTGCTCGCAGATGTTCTCGAACCTGCGTGCGCGTATATGCACTTCGCGCTCGGCCAGGACTACCCGGCCGGGGAGATCGAGTACGCATGGAAGCTCCTCCTCAAGAACCACCCTCACGACTCGATCTGTGGCTGCAGCACTGACGAAGTGCACCGCGACATGCTCCCGCGATTCCGGGGCGTGCTGGAAACGGGCGATCGGCTTCTCTCGAATGCGCTCGACGGAGTCGTGCCTGCACTCGCACGGCAGGCCGACCGCGACCGGGAGACGGCCATCTGCGTGATGAATCCGCTCCCGATGAGACGGACCGAGATCGTGCGGCGGATGGTCGTGCTCCAGCCGTTCGGTTTCGATCCCGACAGTCTCCGTCTCTACAACGAGGACCGCCGGGAGGTTCCGTTCACCGTCGTCGACAGGGTCTATGTCGAGCGCTTCTGGGGCGTCGACTACCGCGGACTGCTTTCGGAAGCGGCGCAGCGGGAGCGGTTCGATACATATCGGGAGCGGTTCGGGCACCGCATCATTCGCAACGAGTCGGAGAGGGACACGGCCGACTGCTTCCTCACGATCGAGTTCGAGGCGGCAGATCTGCCGGCGCTCGGACACTCGGTCTATTTCCTGACAGACGACGGGACGTCGGGGACTCCGGCGGCTCGCCCTGAGCCCGCGGTGACCGTCGGCGGTGACATTCTGCGCAATGAGTTCGTGGAGGCACACCTCCATTCAAATGGGACGTTCGATCTCAAGGACCTGGCGAGTGGAACCGTGTACACAGGTCTCAATGTCCTCGAGGACACCGAGGACATTGGCGACGAGTACGACTACTCGCCTGCGGTGAAGAGCCTGACCGTGACTACCGAGGATGATGCCACGGACTCGGCTGGTGCGGCAGACTCAGATAGTGCGGCGGCCTCGGTTGGTGCGGCGCTTTCGGAGAGTGCGGAGGCCTCGGGCCGCAGGGCCGGCGTCTGCAACAGGGGAGCTGTGAGCGTGGTCGACGACACCGGTCTGCGCGGTGCGCTCGCGGCGGAGTTCACTCTCGTGCTCCCCGAGCGAATCACGACAGACCGCGCGGCCAGGAGCGACGCGCAGGTTGAGTGCGGCGTCCGTGTGGCCGTCACACTCGTGAAGGGGAGTCCGCTCATCGATGTCAGGGTCGAGTTCGACAACACCGCGGAGGATCACAGGCTGCGCGCCGTCTTCCCGACCGGGGTCACGGCGGACACGATCATCTCGGACGGACACTTCATGCTCAACGAGCGGGGAATCGACCGCGTGCCCCACGATGACTGGGTTCAGCCGCCTCCCGCGACTTCGCCGCAGCAGGGGTTCTCTCTTGTGACCGACGGGTCGACCGGGCTCGCGCTCCTCAATCGCGGGCTCCCCGAGATCGAAGCGTCGCGCGACGCATCCGGACATGCGGTGCTGTCGCTCACACTTCTCAGGGCCGTCGGCTGGCTCTCTCGCGACGACTTTCCGACACGGAGAAACCAGAACGCCGGACCGACGCTCTTCACACCGGAGGCACAGTGTCCGGGGCGTCACGTCTTCCGGTACGCGGTCGCGCCGCTTGTCGTCGGCGCGCTCGATACGGCCGGTCTGTCCGAGCTCTCGAAGCGGTATCGCGTGCCCCCGCTCACCCGGCAGGGCGTTGAGGACGGGATGCACGAGGGCGGAGCAAGCTTCCTCTCGAATGCGAACGACGCTGTCAGGGTGACGGCCGTCAAACGCCACGATGAGCGGGACACGCTCGTCGTCAGACTCTGCAACCTCGCCGGCGAACCTTCCAGGGATGTGCTCACGCTCGGCCGTGGCGTCTCGTCCGCGTGGCGGACGAGTCTGCTCGAAACGCGCGAAGAGGAGCTCCAGATGCAGGGAGCCTATCAGATTCCGATCCTGCTCGGTTCGCACGAGATCGCGACGGTCGAGATCGTCTTCGATGGAGAGGGACCGTGACGAAGGCACAGATGGAGCCCCGAGCCCGGCCGGACCCGGCGCCGCACATCGGCACTCTCAACGAACAGGCGCTTCATGCCTCGCTCAAGGAATGGTACGCCCAACCGGGCGACCGTTTTGAAGTGCCGGTCGACGGCTACGCGATCGACATAGTCAGAGGCGACCTTCTCATCGAGATCCAGACGGGCGGGTTCTCATCGATCAGGCGCAAACTCGAGCGTCTGCTGCACGACCATCGCGTGCGGCTCGTTCACCCTCTGCCCGTCGAGAAGTGGATCGTCAAACGCCCGAAGAAGAAGCGAGGCAAGGAAACACGCCGCCGCTCCCCGAAGCACTGCACGCCGGTCGACGCCTTCGTCGAGATCGTCCGGCTCCCTAGACTCCTGCTGCATCCGAATTTCGAGCTCGAGATACTGCTCACGCACGAGGAGGAGGTCAGGAGCTACGACGGCACGAAGGGCTGGCGGAAGAACGGGTGGGTGACCGACGAGCGTCGTCTGCTCGAGGTCGTTGGATGCCAGCGGATAGCGAGCGCGGCCGATGCGGCTGCGTTCGTCCCCGACGAACTCGAGGAGCCGTTCGACACCGCCGCGCTCGGCCTGGCCGTCGGACGGCCCCGTTGGGTCGCACAGAAGATGGCCTACTGCCTCCGTGAAACCGGAGCCATCGAGATCGCCGGGAAGAGCGGCAATGCGCTGCTCTACGTTCGAACCGTTGATCCGCGCGCGAACCGATGACCGACGTGCAGACCACCGACCAATGC
>CAZNHF010000087.1:7841-11199 GCA_964572375.1 uncultured bacterium
TGACAGGCGGGCGAGCCGATGACCTGCGTGCCAATCGCGTGGGAACGAAGAACGGCGGAGCCCTGAAGGCCCCGCCGTTTCCGTTCTTGGGCTGATCCCATACCTTCGCTACTTCACGAGCACCATCTTCCGTGTGGCGATCATCTCGTCGGCGACGAGACGGACGAAGTAGACGCCCGAGCTCACCTGCTGACCGCTCGTGTCCTTCCCGTGCCAGACGGTGGAGTGCGGGCCCGCATCGCGCAGACCGCTCTCGAGCACGGTCACGAGCCTGCCCCTCAGGTCGTAGACCGCGAGCTCAACCTCGGCCGGGTTCGGCAGTGAGAACGAGATGTTGGCGGTCGGGTTGAACGGGTTCGGGCGCACCGGGTCGAGTCTGACGTCGCGTATGAGTTCCGGCTCCTCGACGTCGGAATCCTCGGCACTGATGCCCCAGAGCTCGATGCCGTCGATGTTCCAGCCGCAGTACTGCCAGCCGCCGTCGGTCGAGCCCATCGTCCAGCGCAGATAGACGATTTCCTGGTCGTCCGCGACCGACGAGATGTCGACATCCATCTCGGTCCACGCTGAATCGGTGGTCTCTTCGTCGTTCTCCCAGACCGTGATCCAGGAGGATCCGTCGCTGCTGGCGCGGATGTAGGCGTGGTCGTAGTCCGGCGTCTCGACGCCAAGCCATCTCCAGAACTTCAGATGGACATTGTAGAGGTTCGTGCAGTCGATGGCTGTGGTCGTCAGATGCGACTCTTCCAGGTCGTTGGGGTAGTCGCCGTCAAGGTTGTAGCCGTATACGTTGTCGCCCGTGTGGCCGGTTGTGGGATCGGGGTAGCCGTACTGCCCACCGGCGCCTGTTGGCTGTCCGTACGCCCAGTCATCCTCGGTCATCCAGCCCGGGTCGGTGTCGAGCGTCCACTCGCGCTGTTTCTCGCTCGTGCCCACGGCGATGATCACATCGCGCACCGCATCGCCGAGACCGTTCGAGAGGTTCCGGAACGAGACCGTTGCCAGGTACGCGCCATCGGGCAGGATGTCCGCGTTCGAGTTGACCGTGACGGTGACCGTGGCCGGGGTATCAGGCGAGAGCCATCCGCCCGTGTCGCCCGACAGCGAGATCCACGTCGTGGACGCCGGAAGGACCTCGACCTGGTAGTTCATCGGCGCATCGCCGCGGTACTCGAGCACGTAGTCCCGGCTCATAGGATCGAACGGCCCGCCGCTCGGTCCCTCGGACTTGAAGTGCGTGTTCGGCGTGACCGAGAGCCCCGCATCGATGGTGAGCGCCTTCATACAGAAGTTGCCCGTCTGGCTCCACTGGCCGTCATCGAAGTCGTAGAAGTCGAGCCACGCGGAGCCGCTCTTGTAGTAGCTCTCTCCTGCGGCCGCGACCGACTGGACGATCGTGCGATAGCTCGCGCCGAGCAGGACGGGAACGTCAGATGTGCGGTCGTATGGATGGCCGCCCTGTGAGAGTTCGACGAAGACGTAGAAGTCGTTCCCAGCGTAGAGATTCGCGGTTGGGTCGAGATCGACCGTGTGCAAACCGGCATGCGCGTACGTGCCGGTCTCTTCGGCCATGATATCGGAGAGAGCGCCGCCTGAGAACGTGTCGTAGACGCGGACCGTGTAGTCGACGTTGTCGACGGCCGTGAAGAAGTTGACAGCCTTGATCAGCTCGTCGCCCTCAGCGGTGTACGCGTTGAATGCCTCGGTCGCGACTGTCAGCGTGTCCCGCCATCCGTGGTAGTCGTGGTAGTAGACGTGCTCGTATTCGAGCGGCTCGACGCCGCGGAATACGATCGCGCCCATCTCCTCGTTCTGTCCACAGTGCTTGTCGTAGTAGGAGATCCAGAAATAGCCGCTCAGGCCCCAGCCCGAGCCCCAGCTGTTCTTGCAGAGCCAGGCGCCCGGTCCCTCCGGAGCCTGCGTGCTCTTGCCATCATCCCATCCCACGATGGCGACCGCGTGGTTCGGCTCCCAGGTGTGCGTTGGCGGCTGGTAGTGGATGAAGTTGGAGATGAACTGGGCATCATAGCAGAGGCACGTGCCGACGACGCCGGTGGCCATGACCGCTTCCTTGATGGCGTCGATGTTCTGAAGGTTCTCACCTGCGACGTACCACTCGACATCGCGGGGGTAGTAGTAGTGGAAGCTCGGATCGTAGCGGAGCGGGGGAGAGGTGTACGACTGTCCGTCCACATCGCGGACAGCTCCCTCGAGACGGGAGAGGTACGCGGTCGTCACCCGATAGTCACCGCCCTGGTGCACCTCGAGCCCACCTGAGTTCGGGAAGATATCCTGATTGTAGTCCATGTTGAAGCCGTTCCACCAGTCGAGGTGGTACTCGGCGAGGTTGGGTTCGCCGGTCTCGCCCGCGGTGGCCCAGGCGCCCGTCATCAGCAGATTGCCTTCCATCGCGGCCATCGCGCCGTGGGTCCAGCAGGTCCCACCGGTCTGGCTCTTGACCGATGTGACGTAGTCCTCGCCGCCCACGTTTCTGAGATCGTACGTGGCCGGTGGATCCGCCGAGGCGAACGATGCGAGTACGACTACGAGTGCCAGCGTGCTCAACGCGAAAGCTCTGCGTGTCATTCTCCGCTCCTTGTCCCGGTTGCAGTGTTCTCGGGTAAGACGATATGGTTCACACCGCACGGGCGGCGCGTCAGGGGGGGAGACCACGAACATGGCCACTAGCTCAGCATAGCACAGCACGGTCGCATCATCAAGAACCACCCCGTAAGGGCGTCCGGCCTGCCGAATCTCCCGGACAGCCAGGCCGGGTTTCGGCCCGGCGCCCCGGGCACGCGAGGGCACAGGAAAACCTTGCCGAACCGTCATTCCCGTGGGATGCTCTCCGCTCATGGGTCCGGGTCGAGGTCTCTGGTCGGGTCGGCGAAAACTAATGTATGGACTTCGCGCGCCGAGGGCGGGCGGGACGATGAACGCTCCGAAGCATCTCTCGGGGCAGAGGAGGGTGCTGCTTGACGAACGACGCCGCGACTGCGCTCGTGAAGAAGCTCGGCATCGAGGAGGGCGACAGGGTCCAGCTGTGCGACGAGCCAGAGGGGTTCCGGTCGACGCTCGGAGAGCTGCCGGACGGCGTCGACGTCGTCCCGGGACGTGCGCGGAACCTGGATCTGGCCATCATCTTCTCGAAGAGCTCGGCGGATCTCAGGTTCGACATGCCGCATCTGTCGGGGAGGCTCACGGAGGCAGGGCAGCTCTGGGTGGCGTGGCCGAAGCGGGCGTCCGGCGTCGAGACCGATCTCACCTTCGATGTCGTCCAGAACATCGGCATGAGGCTTGGCATGGTCGACACGCGTGTCTGTTCGATCGACCGCGACTGGTCGGGTCTGCGCTTCGT
>CAZNHF010000088.1:0-11031 GCA_964572375.1 uncultured bacterium
CGCCCTTCGGAATCGGCCGTAGCGCCGATGATGCGACCCGGCATCCGGCGCGCATGCTTGACGTCCGTCGCCATAAAGCCAAGGAGAGGACCGCCGAAGGCGACCGGGTTTCCGAGAGCCTGCCCCTCACCGACCGCGATCGCTGCGCCGTACGAAGCCGGTGGTCTGATGACACCGAGCGAGATCGGATCGACCGAGGCCACGAGCAACGCCCCCGCCTCATCCGCCGCGGCCCTTAGCGCCTCGACCGGCTCGAGCAGACCAAAGAAGTTCGGCTGCTGGATTATCAGGGTTGCTGCATCAGCGCAAGCGCTGACTGCAGCAGCTTGGTCGGTGACACCTCCATCGAGCGGCAGCTCGACGAGTTCGACGTCCCACGCCGTCAGATAGGTTCTGAGAACCGCCCTGTGTGCAGGATTGACGCTCTCGGACACGCAGACCTTCCGCCGTTTCCGCTGGATGCCGAGCGTCATGAGCGCCGCCTCCGCGACCGCAGTGGCGCCATCGTACAGCGACGCGTTGGCGACCTCCATCCCCGTGAGTTCGGCGATGAGCGATTGGAACTCGTAGATGGCCTGGAGCGTTCCCTGACTGACCTCCGCCTGATACGGCGTGTACGCCGTGTAGAAGTGAGGCAGCCCGGTGATATGATGCACGGCCGCCGGCACGGCGTGGTCGTAGATACCGCCGCCCAGGAAGGAGGTGACCTCGCCCGGAACGCGATTGAGCGCGGCCAGCCGCTCCATGTGCATCATCAGCTCCGGCTCCGACAGCGGACCCGGCACGTCGATGTCGCCGCGCAGGCGAAGCGACTCCGGGATGTCCTCGATCAGGTCGTCAAACGAAGACGCGCCGATCACCCGGAGCATCTCCTCCCTGTCGCCGTCGGTGTTCGGGATGTATGGCAAGGCTATCCCTTCGTGTGCACTTCGTATTCGTCGTCCGACATGAGACCGTCGATCTCAGCAACGTCGGCGAGCTTGAGCCTCACGAGCCAGCCGTCGCCGTACGCGTCGGTGTTGATGAGTTCCGGCGAATCTTCGAGGTCCGGGTTGGTCTCGACGACCTCGCCGCTCACCGGCGAGTAGACCTCACTGACGCTCTTGACGGACTCGACGGTCGCGAGCACGTCGCCGGTGGAGACAATCGTTCCCTCCTCCGGGAGTTCCACAAAGACGATGTCGCCAAGCTCGTGCTGGGCGTAGTCCGACAGCCCCATCAGAGCCTCATCTCCCTCGATCTTCAGCCACTCGTGTGATTCCGTGAATCTGAGTCCCGCAACGCTCATCATCTCCCCCGCTTCTTCCGGCCGCACCGCCCGGGAACCGGGTCGGCCTGGCGGCCGCTGTGGCTTTGCCAGACAGCCCGCCGCGATCGGACGCGGCGCCGCGCCTAGGCGCGTCGCACGCTGCCTTCCTTATAGAACGGCAGATCGACGAGCTTCGCCTCGAGCCGCCTGTTCCTCACCTCTATCTCGACGTGACCGTCCGTCCCGACGGCCAGATATCCCATACCGATGCCGCGCTCCAAACTCGGAGAGAACGTGCCGCTCGTCACAACGCCGACCGTCCGGTCTTCGGAGACGATCGTGTGACCGTGGCGAGGCACCCCGCGTCCCGCGAGTTCGAAGCCCACGAGGCGCTCGGTAAGACCCGCCTCCTTCCTCGCGAGGATGGCATCCCGACCGATGAAGTCGCCCTTGCCGAGCTTCGTGATCCACATGAGACCCGACTCTGCCGGCGTCCTCGAATCGTCGATGTCATTGCCGTAGAGCGCGTAACCCATCTCGAGCCTGAGCGTATCGCGACACCCGAGCCCGACGGGCTCGATGTCGAACGGCGCGCCTCCTTCGAACAGGGCGTCCCAGATGCTCCCCGCGTCCCCGGGCTCGCAGTAGATCTCGAACCCGTCCTCGCCGGTGTATCCGGTCCTCGAAACCAACGCGCTTCTCCCGGCGACCTCGCCACGCGAGGAGTAGTAGTACCCGAGCGACGTGAAGCTCCCGGCTCCGATGGCCTCGAGCACGTTCTCCGAGCGCGGCCCCTGCAGCGCGATGAGAGCCGTCTCGTCTGACGCGTCGCGGAACTCCGTTCCCGGCAGAAGATGCGATGTCACCCAATCGAGGTCCTTCGCCTTGTTCGCGGCGTTGACGACGAGCATATATCCGTCGCCGAGCCGGTAGACCAGAAGGTCGTCGATGAAGCCGCCGGACTCGTAGCACATGGCCGAGTACTGCACACGTCCGTCGATGAGCGCGGACGCGCGGTTCGTGGTGATGCGCTCGAGACTCTCGAGTGCGGTCGCTCCGGTCAGAAAGAATTCGCCCATGTGCGAGACGTCGAACACGCCGACGGTCGACCGGACGCGCCGGTGCTCATCGACGATGCCCTTGTACTGGATCGGCATCGCGTAGCCCGCGAAATCGACGATCCTGGCACCCGCCGCGACGTGATGGTCATATAGTGCTGTCTTCGCGACGCTGGCATCCACGCTCAATGCTTGCCCCCTCCACCCGAAGACGCACGCGACCGCGTGGTACGCGCGCACCAATACGCCGGGATGACGCGAAATCATCTGAGAACCCGGCGCGGAATTGAACGTCCCACGATGGTAGTGGAGCGAACGGCGAACGGTCAAGGCGTTTTGCGTCCTGACGGCACGCCCCGAACCGGAATGCGAAAGGACACGTCCTGACTGTGCGGCGGTCACAAAACGGAATCGGCGGAGCCGTGCTGCCTCCGCCGATTCAACAGGATCGCAGTGGTGTGACGCTACCTGAACATGGCCTTGATCGTGCCCCAGGAACGCTCCTCGACGACGACCATCCCACACCCGGCCTCGAACGCACCGATGTCCGTGCCGTCGGAGGCCGCGCCCGCGCAGATTGATGTTTCCTCGATGTCGAAGGCCGCGCCGTTCATGCAGAAGTCCGGGTCCGCGGACATGCCGTTCGGCCCCGCGCTGCACATGAGGAAGTCACCGTATCCGTTTCCCCAGACGCAGTTGTAGTCCAGGATGGGCTCGGGCGGGAACGGCTCGTACTCGGCGCCGCGATAGACGCCGTAGTGGCCGTTCTCGGCGACAATGTTGTCCGTAAGCTTCGCCACGCCGTGAACCTCGACCCCGCTCCCGGTGTAGACCTGGAAACCGCAGTCGCTGTTGGCCACGATGGTGTTGTGGATGATCTGGGGGGCGCCGTGGTTGTAGTTTGAGAGGATCCCCATCGTGTTACCGATGATGAGGTTCCCCGAGACGATGGCGAAGCACTCCGTCCCGAGCCAGACACCGCTCGCCGACCAGCCGGGACCCGTGCCGCCCTGGATGCGAAATCCGTGGATCAGCGTAGCGGAGTCGAAGAAGCCCTCGCACTCGACGGTGCTGTAGCTGAATCCCGTGCCGTCAATGATCGTCTCTGCAGGACCTGAGCCGATGAGCGAAACGCCGTTCTTCATGAGCACGCGTGTGTTGTAGTAGCCCGGCAGCACGAGCACCGTGTCACCGTGGCTCGCGGCATCGACGGCAGGCTGGATCTGCGTGTACATCCCGCCGCCCGACTGGTCCACGATGAGGGTCACGGCTCCGGTCTGCGGTGCAGCGATGACGAGCACGAACAGACACACAACTATCACAGTGAGACGCATGACTCCCTCCCCTTCAGATGAGTTCGGTCAGCTTCTGGCCGCCACGTAGTACGCACCGGTGCACAGCAGTTCGCGCATTCCCCGGAGCCACGGCAGCCGCATTCGCATCGTCGGCGTCCCGTACCTGAGTTCGAACGACGGCCGCAGCAGGTAGAGCTCCCGTCCGAGCACGTGGTACCCGCTCGCCCTCATCAACCGTTCGAATCCGCCGATCGTCATTCTTCCCCGCCACAGGTCACGAAGCTTCGGGTGCCCGTGCATCCACGGCGCAAAGCGCAGAGGCGAACCCGTGAGATAGACCTGCTGATGCCCACCGAAGGCCGAGTAGTACGGCGGAAACGTCACGAACAGGTGCCCGCCGGGCCTTAGGAGTCTGTCTATGTGGCTCATCAGATGCGGCTTGTCCTCGATGTGCTCGATCACGTCTCTGAGGACAACAAGGTCGAACGTCTCGCCGAGCGACTCGACCCAGGCCTCGTCAAGTATATCGGCCTGCTCGAAGCGCAGACCGTCCCTCGACTCCCAGGCGAACCCGGTGATGTCCGTGCCGAGCGTGCTTCGCGCTGTTTCGGCAAAAACCCGCGTCGCTCCGCCGTCGCCGCACCCGATGTCGAGCACATCGCGACCATCTGGCGACACGCCGTGACGCACGAGAAACGGAACCAGATGAACGCGCGCCAGGGTTTCCTGATAGGCAGAGTAGTATGCAGCCCAGCTCGGAAAGGCCGCCCGCGACAGCTTCTTCAATCTGGCTCCAGTCCCGTCCAGCAGGACCAACCATACCATGGCCTATTTACGCTGTCAATCGATAGCATCCCGTGCTTCCACGCGCAATGACCGAACACAGTCCCCTTGGCCGGTGGGACACCGGCTCGCGCTCCGACCTACCCGGTCGCCTTCTTCCTGTTCCGTCGCGGCGAGCCGCCAGGATCATCTGAAGACTGCTTCGGAGCGGAGCCCACCCTGCGAGACGAACTCCTCACTGCCGCCGGCTTGCCGGCCCCGTCGGCGAGCGGCGGCAGCACGCCCTTGAGGACCGCGCCCGTGTATGAGCCGTCGGTCGCGGCCACCTCCTCGGGGGTCCCGCTGGCGACCACCCTTCCTCCGTCGTCCCCGCCCTCGGGTCCGAGGTCGACGATGTAGTCGGCGGTCTTGATCACGTCGAGGTTGTGCTCGATGACGAGCACCGTGTTGCCTCGGTCGACCAGTCGTCCGAGGACCTCGAGGAGCATCTTCACATCATGGAAGTGCAGTCCCGTCGTCGGCTCGTCGAGGATGTAGAGCGTGCGCCCCGTGCTCTTGCGCGAGAGCTCGGACGAGAGTTTGACGCGCTGCGCCTCTCCGCCCGAGAGCGTCGTCGCTGCCTGGCCGAGATGGACGTAACCCAGCCCAACATCCTCGAGCGTTTGGAGCTTGCGACGGATCATCGGGATGCTGTCGAAGAACTCCAGCGCCTCGGCGACCGTCATCTCGAGCACGTCGGCAATGTTCTTCCCCTTGTAGAGGATGTCGAGCGTTTCGCGGTTGAAGCGCCTGCCGCCGCACGCTTCGCAGGTTACGAAGACGTCGGGGAGAAAGTGCATCTCGATCTTGACCTGGCCGCCGCCCTGGCAGGCTTCGCAGCGCCCGCCCTTGACATTGAAGCTGAAGCGTCCGGGCCGGTAGCCCCGGGCACGGGCCGCCGGGACGCGTGCGAAGAGTTGACGGATGTGCACGAACGTGCCGGTATACGTGGCAGGGTTTGAGCGGGGCGTCCGGCCGATGGGCGCCTGGCTGATGTTGACGACCTTGTCGATGTGCTCGATCCCCTCGATCCGATCGAACCGGCCGGGGATCTTCCTCGAGCGGTGAAACCACTCGGCCAGCGCGCGGTGAAGGATGTCGGAGACGAGCGTGCTCTTGCCGGAACCCGAGACACCGGTCACGCACGCGAGCGTGCCGAGCGGAAACTCGACGTCAATGTTCTGAAGGTTGTTCTCGCGCGCTCCGACCACTGCGAGCCGGTGCCCGTCGATCGCCCGCCGCCTGGCGGGGACGTCGATGCGCTTCCGACCGACCAGGTAGTCGCCGGTCAACGACTTCGGGTGATTGGGCAGATCTTCGGGCGCACAGCTCGCCACAACTTCGCCGCCGTGTCTGCCCGCCCCGGGGCCGAGATCGACGACCCAGTCGGCGCTTCTGATCGTCTCCTCGTCGTGTTCAACGACGATGACCGTATTGCCGATGTCGCGGAGCGCCGTCAGCGTCCTCAAGAGCTTCGCATTGTCGTGCTGGTGGAGTCCGATGGACGGCTCATCGAGGATGTAGAGAACACCGACCAGGCGCGACCCGATCTGCGTCGCGAGGCGGATACGCTGGGCCTCCCCGCCCGACAGCGTTCCAGACGATCGGTCGAGCGTCAGATAGTCGAGCCCGACGTCGGACAGAAAGCCGAGCCGCTCACCGATCTCCTTGAGGATCTCGTGCGCGATCTTCCGGTCGCGCGCGCCGAGCTTGAGCCCCCCGAAGAACGCGATGCCCTGTTTCACGGACATCGCCGAGACGCTGCTGATGGCGAGCTCGCCGACCTTGACCGCGAGCGCTTCGGGCCGGAGGCGCGCGCCGTTGCAGACCGAGCAGTCGTTAACGGTCATGAACCCCTCGATCCACCGCCGTATGTTCTCGGATTTCGTCTCGCGGTAGCGACGCTCGAGGTTCGGGATAGCGCCCTCGAACCCGCCGACATACTCCCAGCGCCCCTTCTCGAACTGGATGTTGTACTCGATCTTCTCGTCACCGGAGCCGCGGAGGAGCACCTCCTGAACGTGCGTGTCGAGCTTCTCGAACGTCGTCATGAGATCGAACCCGTAGAACTCGCAGAGCGCGTCGAGCTTGTGCCTGAGCCACCCGGTCGCGAGATCGGGCCAGCAGGTCACAGCGCCCTCGCGGAGCGACTTGGTGCGGAGCGGAACGATGAGGTCGGGGTCGACCCGCATCTTGGTCCCGAGACCGCCACACTCCGGACACGCCCCGTACGGGCTGTTGAAAGAGAAGAGCCGCGGCGCGAGCTCGCCGGGACCGACGCCGCAGTGCGGACACGACGCGCTCTCCGAGAGAAGGAGTTCCTCCTTGCCTATGTGTACCTCGACGATCCCGTCGGTGAGCTCGAGCGCCGTCTCGAGAGAATCGGCCAGGCGCTGCCTGACTCCGTCCCGGAGAAAGAGGCGGTCCACGATGACGGCGATGTCGTGTTTCTTCTTCTTGTTGAGCTTGTCGATGTCGCCGATCTCGGCCGCCTCGCCGTCGACGCGCACGCGCACGAACCCGCCGCGCTCGATGCGTCTGAGCACATCGCGGTGCTCACCCTTCTTGCCTCGAACCATGGGAGCGACGATCTCCACGAGCCCGCTACCGTCGTGGCCGAGGATGATGTCGGCCATGCTGTCGACCGTGAGCTGGGATATCTCGCGACCGCAGAGATGGCAGTGCGGGACGCCGATCCGGGCGAACAGAAGTCTCAGGTAATCGTGGATCTCGGTGGCCGTACCGACCGTGGACCGCGGGTTGTGCGAGGCGGTGCGCTGTTCGATCGAGATTGCCGGCGAGAGTCCCTCGATGGACTCGACCCGCGGCTTCTGCATCTGAGACAGGAATTGACGCGCGTACGCTGAGAGCGACTCGACATAGCGACGCTGCCCCTCCGCGTAGATCGTGTCGAAGGCGAGCGATGACTTGCCCGAGCCGGAGAGACCCGTGATGACGACGAGCGAGTTGCGGGGGATCTCGAGATCAAAACCCTTGAGGTTGTGCTCGCGGGCGCCCCTGACGACGAGGCTTCCCGGGTCCCCGTGAGCCCCCCTGCGTAGGGAGGACTGAGCACTATCTCTTGACTGAGTGGATTTAGGCATGCTAGAGATTCTACTATGATTCCAGGCACCCAACAAGTCGCAAACCCGGAGCTGATGCCCACATGTTGACCCGAACCGTGGCACTCGGAGCTATTCTCGTCGCAGCGCTCGCACTTCTTGTCTTCGCGATCTTCTGGCAGCCGGCGGTCGAGGAACCAGCCCCCTCGACGAATGGTCTGAAGGTCATCGTTGTGGGCGTCGACGGGCTCGACTGGTTCATCCTCCAGAAGTACGTGTCCGAGGGACGGATGCCGTTTGTCGGTCACCTGGTCGGGCGGAGCGTGCTAGGGAGCGTCGCTGCCGACCGACCGGTCCTCCCCGACGTCGGCTGGACACAGCTCGGAAGCGGGCGACGCCTTTCAGAGGCGGCGTTGACGGCCATCGGCGGGATGCGGGGCCGCGCCGTGCACACGGGCGTCCCGGGTCTCGCGGAGGCGGTCGTCGCCTCCGGCGGATCCTGCCTGACCGTCGGGTGGCCCGGCACGTGGCCGCTCCCGGAATCTGCGGACGCCGGAACGGTGCTGGCGCCGTATGCGCCCGACGCGCCGGTTCACGAACTTGCGCTCGCGCCCACCTTCTTCGAGGGAGCGGATTCTCAGGCGCTCCCGACCGATCTCGGGACGCGAATCGACCAGGCGCTTCGGGCGGGGATGCAAACATGGCTCAGCGAATTCGAGAAGGACATCCTGCCTCGCGGGGACGAACCGGAGGGCTGGCGCGAGAATGTCCTTGCCGCGCGGTGGTCGTACGTCGCTGACCGGGCAGCGCTTGACCTTGCCGCGGGGATGCTCGCCGAACTCGAGCCGGACCTCGCGCTGATCCATCTCGGCGGTCTCGACGCGCTGAGCCACCGCTTCGTGGCGCCGGGGATGCGCGAGTTCTTCCCGGGGCTTCCCGATGACGCGGCGGAGCGGTACGCGGACGTTCTCCCCGCCTACTACGAGTTCATCGACTCGGCCATCCGGCGCATCCACAGGCTTGCCGATGACCGCACCGTCTTCCTGCTCTGTTCCACCTACGGCACACACCCGACGGAGGGCGATGTCCGTGTCGCCGGGTCGCACGAGCGCGGCGCCCCGGGCGTCTTCATGCTCAGCGGACCGAAGGTCACGGCGGTACCCATACCCATCGAGCTGTCGACCGTCGATGTGGCGCCGACACTGCTCGCCATCCTCGGATACCCCATACCGTCCGTTTTCGACGGACGCATCGTCACGGCGGCGACGCCCACCGGACAGCTGACGGAGACTCCGCCGGAGTACATCGCGTCAGGCGGCGGTCGAGCACTGGAGCCCTCCGCCTGCGCAACCGACGCGATGGAGTCGCTCGCTGCGGCAAGGGGGCGCTTCATCGCGGAAGACTGACCCACGACGTCGCCGCGGGCGACGCGGCAGTTCTCAACCCGGACCCGGATTGAAGAGAGGCCCGGCCGCCAACGGCGGTCGGGCCTCTGTCATGCTGAGCCGGTCAAGGATCGGTCGACGTGTCCGATCAAAGACCGGTCGACGTATTCTGTCCGAACCAGCGATGCCCGCCTGGTCCGCGTCGCACCCCTAGCTTTGCACGCTCCCTTTGAGCGTCCGTGTGAGCAGCGGCAGGACCTCAAAGACATCACCAACGATGCCGTAGGTTGCGACCTTGAAGATCGCCGCGTCCGGGTCCTTGTTGATGGCGACGATCACCTTCGCGGACTGCATACCGGCCAGGTGCTGCACAGCACCCGAGATGCCGCAGGCGATGTAGAGCTTCGGTTGAACGGTCTTCCCCGTCTGGCCGACCTGGTGCGAGTACTGGATCCACCCCGCATCGACAGCGGCACGCGACGCACCGACGGCGCCGCCGATCGCTCCGGCGAGTTCCTCGATGAGACGGAAGTTCTCCGGCCCCCCGAGACCGCGGCCTCCCGACACGATGATGTCGGCGTCCGCGATGTTGATCGTCTGAGTGAGGTCCTTCACGAACTCGATGTACTCAACATTCGAGGTCAGGAGCTTTTCGTCGATCGTGTCGTTCACGATCTCGCCCGTGCGCGACGTGTCTGCATCAAGCGCCGACATGACCTTGTGCCGCACGGTCGCCATCTGCGGCCGGTGGTTCGGGCAGACGATGGTCGCCATGATATTACCGCCGAAGGCGGGCCGCGTCTGGAGAAGCTCGCCCTCGTCCCCGATCGCCAGACCCGTGCAGTCAGCCGTAAGCCCCGTCTTCACCTGGACCGCGACGCGCGGTATGAGTGAGCGGCCGAGCGTCGTCGCACCGGTGAGGACGATCTCCGGTTTGTGGCGCTCGATGAGCTCGGCGACCACGTTCGCATAAGGTCCGTCGAGGAAGTCCTTCAGAGCCGGATCGTCCACGACACGGACGCGGTCGGCGCCCCGGTGAACGAGCTCCTGCGCCATCTCCGACACACCCGAACCGAGCAGAACGGCTGTGAGCTCCGCCCTGAGCTCGTCGGCCAGCTCGCGCCCCTTCCCCAGAAGCTCGAATGAAACATCGTTGAGCTCGCCGTTCCGCTGCTCAGCGATGACCCATACGCCGCGATACTCATCCAACGGGGCGGCTTCCTGCTGCGCCTGCCTGAGGATGATCGCGTCGAATTTGCACGCATCGACACATGCCCCGCAGAGCGTGCACTTGTCGTTGATGACGGCCAGACCGTCCATCATCTCAATGGCATCATAGAGACACGCGCCGACACAGAGCCCGCATCCCACGCATCTGTCCTGCACTACCTCGATACTGCTCAAGCGATTCTCTCCCGGATCGGTGGCGCCCCTGCGCCCCGCTCGACGGCGGGCGACCGGAACGCGCGCCTCACTATTGCGCCTCGCCCCGCAGGACCGGCAGGAGTTCCTCGACGAGCTTCGGGACGGTATCACCGACCTCGCCTTCGAACACGATCCCGCCCTCCTTGAGTTCGGGCGCGAAGATCTTCATCACACGGGTCAGCGAACCGTCCAGTCCCAGCTCGGCCGGATCCACGTCGAGGTCGGCGGCGCCCCAGACCGTTATCTCTGCCTTCTTCGCCCTCATCTTGCCCTTGAGGGACGGCAGACGAGGCTCATTGATGTCCTTGACGACCGTGAAGAGCGCGGGAAGCGGCACGCGAAGCACGTCATGGCCGTCCTCCATCATCCTCTCGACCGTGCAGCTCATGCCTTCGAGGGCGATCGCCTTGACGTAGGCGACCTGCGGGATCCCCAGGAGCCGCGAGACGCCCGGGCCGACCCGCGCCGTGTCGCCGTCGATGGCCTGCTTGCCGCAGAGAATGACGTCGACACTCCCGAACTTCCTGATGCCGGCCGCCAGCGTGTACGACGTCGACCACGTATCGGAGCCCGCGAAGGCTCTGTCGGACAGCAGGATGGCCTCGTCGACGCCGATAGCCAGCGCCTCGCGGAGCGCGCCCTCCACCTGCGGCGGACCCATCGACATCACCGTGACCGTGCCCTCGCCGGCGGCCTCGCGCATGCGGAGGCCCTCCTCGAGCGCGTACATGTCGA
>CAZNHF010000089.1:0-10903 GCA_964572375.1 uncultured bacterium
TGCCGGCTAGGGTTCGCAGTGCGGCTCAGCACGGCTTTCGGTTTGAGAAGCGCAATGAGAAGGGGACTCCCGCGAGGAAGCCCCCTTCTTTCTCATTCGAAGTGTCGACCGCGCTAGACCGATTTTGTCAGCTTGAGCGTCGTCCCCTCCCCATCACCCATCTCGTAGTCCATGGTGTCCATGACCTGACGCATGATGTAGATGCCTCGACCGGACGTTTCCATGCACCTCTCAGGGTCGGTCGGGTCCATCACGCAAGCGAGGTCGAATCCCCCGCCCTCGTCGTGCACCGTGATCCCGAATTCGCCCGGGGACCAGTCGATGCGCATCAGGACCTTCTTCGTCTTGTCACAGTCATTGCCGTGTACGATGGCGTTGGTCACAGCCTCGACGACCGCGATGGCAAGTTCCATCAACGGCCCGTCCTCGAATCCCGCCAGTCGGCCGTACTTGACGGCCAACGCGTCGACATGATCCAGAACGTCGAAGTCACTCGCCAGGACCAGTTCCTCTGAACCACCGGGCTGACTCATCGTCCTCCAGCGTGCGCCGCCGGACTAGAAGGCCCCGAGGGCCTCCTCCGTCGTCGGGTGCGTGTCGAAGATGGTCAGGAGCTTCGTGATCATGAACAGGCTCTGGATGCGGTCCGACACGTGAGCAAGCTTGAGAACGCCCTCCTCGCGCTGGACGCTCGTGTAGATGGCCATCAGCGTACCGAGACCGGTGCTGTTGACCCAGGGCACACCCTTCAGGTCGATGATGAACTTCCGCGCACCGCTGTCGAGCAGACGCCTGATCGCACCCCGCACCTCGTCGCTCTCCGGTCCCCCGGTGAGATTCCCCGAAAGACGGATGATAGCGATCTCCCCCTCCATATCGGTCTTGACCTTCAATCCACACCTCCCGCATGGGACCCAACGCGCGCCAGTGCCCGGTGAACAGCGCTCGCTTCCGGGCCGGCGTGCCGCACACGACGCCGTTTGCACGCAGTCTAGCACGCACCACGGTTTGATGGAAGCTGAAAGTCCTCATCCGGCGCGGGAATGCATCCGAATCGGCAGCGAACTGGTATGACTCCTGCATTGCTGAGGGTCCTGAGACATGTTGGGGGCGCGGTGCGGCCACAGGGCGGTATGTGGTGGTGTGCCCGGGCGAACCAACTGGCGGATGCCCGGAGGCAGGGGCGAATACTGCACTCATGACTATCATTCATGGTGTTCTGCACGGTGGGGGCCAATGAGCAGTCGGCGAAGATTGGCGGCACTGACGCTGGGAGTGTCGGCGACCCTGTGGGTCGTGTACTCGTTCGTATTCTCGTACTTCTTCAAGACGGGCACGTTCCTCGAGTTGCTCGTCACGAACATACATCCACTCGACCTCGCAGTCCGGGCCGTGCTGACGGTCTTCACGCTTGGCATCGGCCTGTTGCTCTCAGGCTTCACCACGAGCCGTGCCCAGTCGCGGACCCGCGACGATTTCGTCAAGGCTATCACGAACCAGGCGAACTGTGGGTTCGTCGTAACCGACCTCGAGGGGAAGATCACGTACGTGAATTCCTACTTCGCCGAGGCCCACGGCTACGACCCGGACGAGATGCTCAACATGCAGCTCAAGGACCTCCTGGCTGACGAGCAGCGTCCGCTCGCCCTCGGGGCCCACAGCGGACTCAAACACGGGCGCGCGTTCAGCGCGGTTGAGGTCCAGCATGAGCACAGACAGGGCAAGACGTTCCCCATGCTCGAGACCGGCACGGTGCTCAAGGACCGCGCGGGAGCAGCGATAGCACTCTCGATGACCGCCATCGATCTCCGTTCTCACAGCGACACGACACACGCGCTGGAGCGCAGGCGCGCACTCGAACGTGCCGTGGCGCAGGTGTCCAGCGTGCTCGTGAGCGAGGTCTCCGTCGATCTCGACACGATTCTCGGCATCCTCGCACGCTCGGTCTCCGCCGGGCGCGCGGTGATGTTCCGTATGGACTCCGCCGCTGACCGTGTCCGTGTCGCTCACGAGTGGCACGCTCGAAGCCGCGACGGGAAGATAAGCATCGATGAGTTCGATACGGCACTGCTGCCCTGGTGCATCGAGCGGCTCCGATCCGGGAAGACCGTATTCTCGACCGATGCGCGGAACCTCCCCGCCGGGACCGATTCCGATCGCAGTACGCTGCATACCCTGGGTGTGATCTCCGTCCTCATGATCCCGATGATGACCGATGACCGGCTTGACGGCTTCCTCATGTTCGACAGCATGCTCACACCGGAACACATCACCGAGGAGGATGTGGCGATCCTCAGGGCGGCCACGGAGATGCTCGCGGCCAACCTCGCCAGGATCGTTGCGCTGAGCGATGCAGAGGCCGAGCGTGATCGCGCGGAGAACTACCTCAATCTTGCAGCGGCCATCTTCGTCGCGCTTGATCAGAACGGCTGCGTGAGCATGATCAACAGGCGCGGTTGCGAGATGCTGGAAGGCACGGAGGACGAGATCGTCGGAGCGGACTGGTTCAAGACCTTCATCCCGTCCAACGAGAGCGTCGCGACACGAGAGGTCTTCGATGCTCTCATGACCGGCACCGTCGAGCCCGTCGAGCGCCAAGAGAGCCGACTCGTCACGCTCAAGGGCAACACCCTTCGAATCTCCTGGCAGAACACGATGATCCGAGAAGCAGACGGTGACGCTTCGGGGACGCTGAGTTCCGGGATGGACGTCACGGATGTCCGCCGGGCCGCGGACGCGCAGCGGGTTGCCTACGCCGTTGCCGCCGCCGCCAACACCACGAGGGATCTCGACGAACTCTACGAGACGATCCACGTCGAGCTCGGACACGTCCTGAACACCGACAACTTCTTCATCGCACTCTACGACCGGGGCACTGACACAATATCGCTCCCCTACTTCGTCGACGAGAAGGACAGCGGCAGGTACGACTCGTTCCCCGCCGGTCGCACGCTCACCGCCTACGTTATCCGCAACAACTGTCCTCTGCTCATCGACAGGGCGGAAGGCGATGCGATGATCGCACGGGGCGATGTGGATCTCGTGGGATCCGAGAGCGACATATGGATGGGCGTGCCGCTCATGAGCCAGGGCCTCGTCATCGGCGCCATCGTGCTCCAGAGTTATCGAAATCCCAACGAGTTTGGCGAGGACGACCTCGAAATGCTCAAGTTCGTCTCCGGACAGATCGGCGCATCGATCGACCGGCGGCGGGCGGAAGAGCAGCTCCGATTCCTCGGATCCATACCGCCCCAGATCTCCGAGGGGATCATCGTCACAGATCTCGATTTCAAGATCGCCTACGCGAATGAGGCCATCGTCACGATGTACGGCTATGAGCGCGGTGAGCTCATCGGCGAGTCTCCCGACATTCTGAATGCGGATTCGCTCACCTCGGAGATCCAGCGCGAGCTCCGTGATGCGGTCTCCAGCGGAAAGACATGGCAGGGCGAACAGCGGCACCGGCGGAAGGACGGGACCCTGTTCTACTGCGAGATGGTGACGTCACCGCTCTGCGGCCCTGACGGCAAGCCGGCGTCCTACATCTCGGTTCAGCGTGACATCACCGACCGCAAGCACTCCGAGGCGATGCTTCAGGCACTCAATGCCGCATCGGTTTCGATGACGCGTGCCGAGTCGCCTGACGCGGTCCTCCGAGGCGCCGTCGACACCCTCTCCCACTCCGGACTGGTCGCGACAGTGCTTCTTCTCGACGATTCGCGCACGAAGCTGCACATCACGGCGAGCGGCATCGATCGTGCATTCATCCTCAGATCAGAACATCTGCTCGGCATGCAGCTTTCGCAGTTCCGCGTGGCCTACAGCGACGTCGGGGTGTATCGATACGCGGTGGCCGACAGGCATCCAATTTTCGTTGACGATCCCGAACAACTGATGTCGGAGCTCCTTCCGCACGGTGTGACCGCAACCGGCGCCGACCTCTCTGAGGCGCTCGGCATGACGCAGACGATCGTCGCCCCGCTCATGGACGAGGGCGAGGTCTTCGGCGTCTTCGAGATCCACTCGGCGGAGCTCAGGCGGACCGACGTCCCTACAATGACGGCGATCGCAAACCAGGTCGCCGCCGCGTGGCGTCGGGCCACGGTCCTCGCGGAGCTGGAGGGGAGTCTCAAAGAACTGAAGCTGGCACAGGGACAGCTTCTCCAGGCCCAGAAGATGGAGGCGATCGGCCGACTCGCCGGCGGCGTCGCTCACGACTTCAACAATCTGCTGACCGCCATCACGGGCTACACCGATCTCACGCTGCTCGGGCTCGACAAGGACCACCAGCTCAGACCGCACGTTCTGGAAGTCAAGAAGGCCGCCGAGCGGGCGGCCGGACTCACACGCCAGCTTCTCGCCTTCAGTCGGAGGCAGCCGCTTGCACCACAGATCCTCTCGCTCGGGGACGTCGTCGGCAACATGGAGGCCATGCTCCGCCGCCTCATCGGCGAAGACGTCAAACTCGTCACCGAGATCAGCAAGGACCTGCCGGGCGTGAAGGCCGATGCCGGTCAGCTGGAGCAGGTCATCGTCAACATGGCCGTCAACGCGCGCGATGCGATGTCATCCGGAGGGAGACTGACGCTCACGGCGAGCTCTGTCACCGTCACGCCCGATGACCTCGGCGATTGTGCGGACGCGAGACCAGGGAAGTACGTGCGGCTCACGATCTCGGATAACGGTGAGGGCATCCCGCCCGACATTCGCGCACGGATCTTCGAACCGTTCTTTACGACGAAAGCACGTGGTCAGGGAACTGGGCTGGGGCTCGCCGGAGCCTACGGCATCATCTGCCAGCACGAAGGGTGGATCGATGTCGAATCGGCGGTCGGAGCGGGAACCGCCTTCCACATCCACCTCCCCGCGCACCAGCCGCTCGTCCCCGTCGAGGAAGAGGCGCGCCCGGAAGAGCGCGACCGCTCAGGACAGGGAGAGCAGATTCTCCTTGTCGAGGACGAGGATGCGGTTCGCACCTTCGCAATACGAGCTCTCACGGCCAGCGGATACGAGGTCACGGCGACTGCCAGCGCGGAGGAGGCACTCGCCCTTTTCAAGAAGAACAGGGGCCGCTTCGATCTCGTCTTCAGTGACGTCGTCCTGCCAGGCAAGAGCGGTGTGACACTCGCCGAGGAGCTCCTGGCGCTCGACCCGAAGATGGACATCCTCCTGAGCAGTGGCTACACCGACGAGAAGTCGCAGTGGGGCGAGATTCAGGAACGAGGCTACGAGTTCCTCCAGAAGCCGTACGAGCTGACCAACCTTCTCGACAAGATTGGGAACATCGTCCGCCCGAGCTAGACCGGCGATTCGCCCGAACCAGTCCGACGATCCGCCGGAACCAGTCTGAGACCATGTGCTGAGGGCCCCGACGCAACGCGCCGGGGCCCTCGTTTCATCTACTGGCAGCGCGGGTTCATCCGCGCTGCCGCACAGACCCCTTCCCTACTTGAGAAGCACCATCATGCGACGCTCGGTAAATTCACCGGCGCTCATGCGGTAGAAGTAGACACCGCTGGCAACCGTCCTTCCGGCCTCGTCGCGACCGTCCCAGACGACGCTGTGCGTGCCCGGCCCCTCGGGACCGTTCACGAGCGTCCGCACGACGCGCCCGGCCATGTTGTAGACCTTGAGCGTCACGTCGGCCTGCTCAGGCAGCGCGAAGGCGATGGTCGTGACCGGGTTGAACGGGTTCGGCGCGTTCTGGAGAAGCGCGAACTCGCGCGGCACGATGTCGCCCGTGTCGTTCACACCCGTGCTCGTGCTCGTCACGTCGACGTCGTCGACGTACCAGCCCTCCTCGCTCACGTAGCCGTCCGAGACGAAGCGGAAACGCACGGTCGCGGTCTCGCCCTCGTATGCCGAGAGGTCGAAGGTCTCCAGCCGCCAGTCGTGCGAACCCGACCAGCAGGGCGTGCCGTCGGGCAGCGGGTTCGCCGTGTTGTCGTTCTTCTGATGGCTGTATCCGCCGACTGGGGCAAGATTGGCCCACGTGGCGCCGCCGTCCGTCGATATCTCGACGAGCGCGCAGTCCCACGCCAGAGGTGAGACATCCTCCTCCGCCGCCAGCCAATCCCAGAACGTCAGTTCGCCCTCGGCGCCGATGCAGAACGACGGCGTGTAGAGAGCTCCGTCGTCGGACGTGCCGTACGTCGCGGAACCGCTGCCGCCGAACTTCCAGCTGTGTCCGGATGAGTGGTAGCGGTAGGTCTCGACATGCCACTCGTCCGAGAAGCCGGTGGTGATGTTCGAGTGGACCCAGTCTTCGCCGCTCCCCTCGAAGTCCTCAGCGATGCCGCCGCCCACGCTGAGCGTGAAGTCCGTCGACGTCTCGTAGCCAAGCGCCGTCGTGCAGTAGAGCGAGAGGACGACATCGTGCGGATCCGGCGATGTCGGGAGCACGAGTACCGTGTAGTCGGGCGTCACGTCGCCGCTCCCACCGGGTCCGATGAGCGTTGCTGTCGCCGTGTCCTGGGTGATCTGAACGTACGGATCGCTGGTCGAAAGCACGGCCGTCACGCCGCTGGCCGACTTGGTCCCGCCATTCGCGAGGGTCACGGTGATGTCGACCGTCTCGCCGGGCTCGGCGCAGCCGTTGCCGTTACCCGTCGCATCGTCAACGACGACGTTGCCAACCGTCAGAGCCGGTGCGCCGACGATGATGCTGAAACTGCTCACCCATGTGCTGTCGCCATCGGTCGCCGTGAGATCGAAACCGATCGTGTGACCATCAGGGCATGAACCGTCGACCGCGAAGTCGTAGTCCTCGATGCACGGCGAGATGCCGCCGACGAGGATGTCACCATACTCCTCGTACGCATCGATCATCGTCACGTACGAGTCCAGCGTCGCGAGCGTCGCCGAGACGCCGTAGGCTGGCTGGTTGCCGACGTTCTCGACGGAGACCACGAGTTCGATCGTCTCACCCGCGTCGACCATGCCGTCGCCGTTGCCTGAACTGCCGCCGCCGGCATAGTCGTCAACACTGTGGCTCTCATAGGTGACATACGGAGCGTCGGCAAGCGAGACCGTCGAGCTGCCCTCGTGTGGGTAGTAGTCATGCCTCGTGACCGTGACGCTCATCGCGCCCGCCGTCATCGGTGCGGGCGAGAGCGGGATCGATGCGAATCCGGAGGCGTTCGTATAGTACGTCTCCGTCACGCCGTCGTCGGCCTTCGCGACGTGCACGAGTGCGTGGTCGACGGCGCCGCCACCAACGCGGTTCACGGTGACATCGAAGCTCGTGGAACCGGCCGGGATGCTGCCGGCGTACGAAGCATCAAAAGCGCCCGGAGCGTCGGTCCAGATATCGACCGACGGGTCGCCGAGGATGTTGTACATCTCGAAATAGCGGCGCGTGCTCCCGCCGCCGCTGTAGTGCGTGTAGAGGTGGTAGAGAGCCCTGTGACTGATGCCGCATGCCCACGTGTAGCCCTCACTGAAGAGCGCCTCGAACGACCCCTGCTCGAGGATGTCGTCCTCGTCCCAGTAGGATGTCACGGACGAACCCCAGTAGACCAGGGCGCCCTTGTTGGTCGCATTGATCCACGTCTCGCCAAAGCACGAGGAGCTGTACTGACCGGTCAGACACGAGTAGCTGTGCACGAGCGGAAGCATGTCCCCGTTCGAGAGTGCGTTGACGTTCGTCGCCGTGAACTGCGGACCATCGGCCCAGTATGTCACGTCACCATGGCCGGAGTAGATACCGAGCCCGCGGCCCTCGTTGAACGCCGCGCTCACCTGCGCCGTGGTCGCATTGTACGTATGGGAGTAGAGCTTCTGCGAATAGTAGCCGGCCGGGTCGAGGTGCTCACGGATGACGTAGTCGTGCGTCCCCTCGGAGACCGTGTAGTTGTCCTCGGAGGCCATGAAGACGGCCTTCTTGATCCAGCCCGTGCCGCTCGTCAGGTCGAACGTCTCGTACTCCACCGTCTTGTTCACGAGGTTGGTCACCTGCGCGGCGGTCGTGCACGAGAACCGACCGACCCAGATGTCGGGCTGCCAGTCCGTACTCCCGTCCATCGTGACGTAGTAGAGGTCGGTCGTCGGGCTGTTCGTCTGCGTCCCGACCCAGTGGCTGATGTAGCCCGTGTCGCCCACCAGAAGCACGAACGTGGGCGGCACGGCCCAGTTGTCGTACGCGTCCTCGATGTACGCCTTGATGTTCTCCTTGGTGTTGCCGCCGGGGATATCCGAAGTCGCCACGACCGTGACGTCGTATCCCTTCTGGGCCTTCCAGTCGGCCAGCGGCTGGATGGCGCTCTCGAAGTTGTCGTGTGTGACAATGAGGTAGCCGATGGGGAGCGGGACGTCGTAGCGCCCTTCGAAGGCGGTGTGGTTGATGAATATGTCGCGCGCCAGCTTGCCGACGTACGGGTTGGCGTAGCGCTCCATCTGCGCCGCCGTCTTGAGCGGGTCTCCGCCCACGAATGCAACATCGACGACGATGCGGGTCGCGTACTCGATCGAACCGTCAGCCGGGCTGTAGCGGAGCGGGCTCACCTCGAGTTCGGCGAACTCCATGCCGCGGAGCGTCCCGCCCTGAGTAGTACCCGCCCAGGCATGTGAAGCTCCCGACGATACGTAGTACGCATCGTCCAGCACGAACGAGGCGTTCTCGAGCGCGCCCGGAACCTTCTCGACGGGAGGCTGAAGCGGTGCTATGCGGTGCTGGATGCCGAGCTCAGCGAGCGTGGCGGTGCGCGTCTCGAGCACGGTCACCGTGACGTCCGCGCGCGCGCCAACCGGTAGCTGTACCAGCTCCCGCAGCACGGGGAGCGACGCGCGGCCGATGTCGGTCGACACGCCGTATCCGGGAACGCTGATGCTCGTGAACGTGCCACCGCCGGTCTGGACCGTCTCGGCCGTGAAGCCGTGGAGCGTCAGCTCCAGCGTCAGCCCTGTCTGATCGGAGCGCAGAACGCGGGTCGTCGGCGAGGTCTCTGTCGAACCGTCCAGCGAGACCCAGCTGTCGGCGGCCGACGCCATCCCCGCGACGAGCAGGAACGACAGGGCCAGAACGATGAACGCATGCTTCATGGTCTCCCCCTCCAGGAAGGTGCTGCGGCGTTGTCCACTTGGTCTTCGATGTACGCATCTCCGATTCTCCATCATAGCACATAACTGCAAGCATGTCAATGAGTTGCGCATGAGCGACCGCACCGTCAATCGTGTGCCTTGACGATGGAGCCGCAAGGTGAGAATATGATTCTTCGAATCGGATGTCGCCTGCGGCGCCTTCCCGCGACGGGGCGCCATCCACGCACGAAAGCCATCCGCCACCGCGGCGGCCCCTGCAGTGACGAGCAATCATGAACAACTCGAAGAAGACACGCGAGGAATTGGTCGCCGAGCTCGTCGAGCTCAAAGAGCGCATCGAGCTGCTCGAGACCAAGCGTCCCTCGGAGGAGATACGCGAGGCCGCGCTCGAGGATGATCTCCGCCTCGCAAGGACCCTGGCCGAAGCTGCCGCCGACAACCTTGACACGCGCGAGGTAGCCCGCATCCTCATGCGCGAGGTCCAGCGCGCCTTCAGTGCCCGAGGCACAAGTCTCTACACCACCTCACCTGACGGAACAGAACTCGAGATGCAGAGCGTCGGTCTCAAGCCCGGCCTCGCGAGCGTAGCCGAGCGCGCGCTGGGAACGAAGATCCCGCTCGTCCGAATCCCGCGGACCACCGAGAGCCTCTACTGGCACGCTCTGGAGTCGGGTGTGACACAGGTGTACCGCGACAAGGAAGATATTGAGGCCGTGCTCCAGGAGTTTGGCGCAGCAGCCCCGGATGGTCCCCAGAAGACCGCGGCCGCGGAACGCACCTCAGTCGACCAGATCGTCAAGCTCCTCGGCTACGAGTGCGTCATCCACGTCCCGCTCATCGCGCGCGGGCGCGCTCTGGGACTCCTCGCAATCTCCAGCCGCGACCAGTACTCGGAGGCCAGCGTGGCGCGCCTCACGTCGATAGGACACCAGGTGGCGAGCCTCCTCGCAACGGTCCAGGCCGAACAGGATTGGCGCAGGGAGCGCGACCGCGCGAATTTGTACATGGGACGTGCACCTGGATTCCTCTTTGTCCTGGGAACCGATGGGAAGGTGCAGTCGATCAACAGCGTCGGATGCGAGATCCTCGGACTCCCGGAAGATGAGATCATCGGCAAGAGCTGGATTGACACGTTCGTCCCGGAGTCGATGCGGCAGTTCGCCCTCGACAAGGTCACCGCATCAATCAAGGGTGTCGGCGATGACTCCTTTGAAGCTCCAGTGCTCACGGTTCGCGGAGAGGAACGTCGGTTCCGTTGGCGGACAGCCTCCGTGCACGGCGAGCGCGGGACCGTAACTGCCGTCATCGCCGCAGGCGTTGACATGACACGCATCGAAGCCAGTGAAAGACGTGAGGCGCAAAGCAGGAGATGGTACCGTGCGCTTCTCGAGAACTCGACTGACCTCACATTCGTGATCGACGCCAAGGGCATTTTCAAGTACGTCAGCCCGTCCGGTGCCCGAGCTCTCGGCTACACGCCCGAGGAGATGGTCGGAATGCAGGCCGCGAACCTCATCCATCCGGACGACGCCGGCCTCTACGCCGAGGCAATGAGCACCCCGGACACCGGCGAACACATGACCCACAACTACTCAATGCGTCTCAACCGGAAGGACGGGACTTGGAGAGTGCTCGAGGGGGTCGGGAATCTGCAGCTGAGCAATCCGGATATCACCGGTATCATCATCAACCTGCATGATGTCACGGAGCGGGAGCGCATCGAGGGCTCGATCGAGAACTCGGCGGCACGGTTCAGAGCGCTGATCGAAAGCTCCCACGAGCTCATGATGGTGCTCGGGAGCGATCTCGGGATTCGGTACGCGAGCCCATCGTGTTCGCGGGAACTGGGCTACTCAACGGGTGC
>CAZNHF010000090.1:0-10852 GCA_964572375.1 uncultured bacterium
CGGATATCCCACTCGCCTCCTCCGATGGCCTTCATGACGCCGATCTCGCGCGTCCGCTCGAGAATGGAAGTGACCATCGTATTCGCGATGCCGAGACCGGCCACGAAGAGCGCGATCGTACCGACCGCCCCCAGGAGCGCGTCCATGATCACGAATGCGCTTCTGACCTCCTCGAGCTGGTCGGCGATCGTGACCGTCGACAGACCCATATCCTCGATCGCCTGTCCCACGGCATCGAGATCCTTCATCGATTCGACTCTGACATTGATCGACGAATAGCCCGACTCGCCACCACCTCCGCCGATGAGGTCCCACACGCTCGAGATGGCGAGGCGCGGTATGCCCTCGGCCGTGCCTGCTGGAACGATGGCACGCCCGCCGAACCCGAATCCGCTGAAGCCGCCGGAGCGTTCGAGGATGCCGACGATCGTGAGCTCGGTCTGCTCCTCGCGGACCGGCAGGTTGCCGGTCGGGATCTTGAGGCGCGCTACCGAACGCATGAGGGCGCCGGCGTCGACGACCGACGTGTGAAGAATGATCTTCTGTCCGAGAACCTCGTCCGAGTGAAGCATCCGGTAGGTCCGCGTCGTATCCTCTCGCGCGCGGCGCGTCGGCTCGGGCACGTCCGTGAGGCGGATACCCATGTCCTCGAGCAGATTCTGGCTGAGGACGATCGCGGCCTCATCGTCCGACTCGAAGAAGCGCCCGTACGGAAGCCCGGAGAACGGCTTGAAATCCCCGAGCTCGGCCGGAAGCGCGCGGGCGCTCGCCTGCGCCTCACCCTCGCCGAGCGTGAACCGTGCCGGGAACGATACCTCCGGATACGCCAGCCTCACGCCGGGGATCGCGCGGAGCGATTCCAGCGTGTCGTCGTCGAGCGCGACGACGTCTCCCTCCAGCGCCTGGATGCCGGACGCCAGGGGGTCACTGAGATCGATGTCGCCCGGGAGGACTTGGATGCTCGTGAAGAGCTCGAGCTCACGGAACTCGCCGGCGATGTTGTGCTGAAGGCCGCTGCCGAACGACACCATCGAGACGAGTGCGCCGATCCCGATGATGACGCCGAGCGTCGTGAGGACTGTCCGAAGCCTTGTGCGCCACAGGTTCTCGAGAGCCAATCTGCTGACGTCGCCGAATCTCACAGCGCGCCCCCTCTCTCGCCCTGCCGCACGTCGTCGTGCCCGGACCCCGCCACGCCTGTCCCGTGAGAAGACACGACCTCCTCATCCACGACCGTCCCGTCCAGAAGCGTCAGTACGCGATTCGAAACCGCACGTGCTCCATCCTGGTCGTGTGTGACCATGAGGACGGTCAGGCCGTGCTCGCGGTTCAGCTGATGGAGCAGCTCGATGATCTCGCGAGAGGTCGCGCTGTCGAGGTTGCCGGTCGGCTCATCGGCAAGCAGGACGACCGGGTCGTTGGCGAGCGCGCGGGCGACTGCCACGCGCTGCGCCTCTCCACCCGAGAGCTCACCGGGGCGGTGGTCGACGCGGTCTGCAAGACCGACGGACGCCAGAAGCATCCCGGCTCGCTCGCGCCGCTTCGCGCGAGGGAACTCGCCGAAAGCCAGTGCGAGCGTGACATTCTCAAGAGCCGTCCTTGAAGTGATGAGGTTGAACGACTGGAAGACCATGCCGACCGTGCATCGACGATGGAGCGCGAGGTCGCGGGCTGACGCCGTCGCGATGTCTCGCCCCGCGACGATGATGCTCCCGTCATCCGGCGTATCAAGACCGCCGATGAGATTCAGAAGCGTCGATTTGCCCGACCCGGACCGGCCGACGATCGAGACGAATTCGCCCGCCCGGACCGAGAGGTCCACGCCGCTCAGGACGCGAATCTCCACGGATCCGCGGTGGAAGGTCTTCGTGAGTGCTCGAATCTCGAGGATGTGTTCCAGCGGAAGCTCCCGTTTGCGGTCCACGGACGATGCTACCACACAGGATGGCGCGGGAGAACGGCCAGAGCCGCCTCCCGCGCCTGGCGCGCCGTCGGGAGGAGAGACCTCCGACAGCGCGGTCTTCAGAATGCGGCTACTTGAGAAGCACCATCTTCCGGGCTTCGCTTCCCTCCGCCGACGAGAGCCGGTAGAGATAGACGCCGGACGCCAGACGCCTGCCGGCGTCGTCGCGCCCGTCCCACTCGACCGAGTGCGCGCCGGGTCCAAGATCGCCGGACAGAAGCGTCCGCACGAACCGCCCGGCGGCATCGTAGACGCTGAGCGTCACATCGTCGGCACATGGAAGCTCGAAGGCGATGCTGGTCAGTGGATTGAACGGATTCGGGCTGTTCGGCAGAAGCCGCGCGACACGACCCGTTTCGTCATCCGGCTGGTCGTTCACGCCGGTCGGGTAGAGCACGGCACCCTGAACCCAGCCGGCTCCGGTTACCGTTCCATCGCCGCATGTCCCTGTCGCGTCGGCGACCGATGATCCGTATCCCTCGTCGAGGCGCCAGTACCCGACGAGTCCCGGTTCGTCACCGTCAAGACGAACCAGCATGTCATCCGCGATTTCGCCGCCGCCACGCGCGATGTTCCAGACGCGGACCTCGTCGATGACTCCTTCGAACCCCTTGTTGAGCTCCGGAAGAACGTTTCCAAGTCCGAGAGCGTCGCCGCTGTTCGGAGCGACCGCCCCGAAGGGAGCGGTCGTGTGGGTCACGAGAACCTCATCGCCATCCACATACATCGCTACATCGCTCACGCCGTCGTAGACGACAGCCACATGCTGCCACGCGCCCAGCGCGAGCGAGTTCAGCGGCGAGCCGGAACCGCTCACCGTCGCGTCCGCGTGAGTGATGTCGAGGAAGAGGCTGTGGTCGTTGCGCGCGAAGTGCTCGCCGACGAGATAGAGATCGACCGGCCCCTTTGACAGAACGTGGCCGTATCCGAACGTTCCGAACGCGAAGTCACCCCAGCCGGACGGGTTGATCCATGCTTCAAGCGTGAACGCGCCGGTCAGTTCGAGCCCCGCCGCCGGCGGGGTCAGCACATGCTCGCCAGCACCCTCAAAGTCAAGACCGCTCGAGCCGTCGAACACCTGGACGCACTCGTGCATCAGGTACTTCCCGTTCGTGTCCCCGACGTCGTACGTCACCAGCACATCGTAGACGCCTGGGTCGTCAAAGGTCCACTCGGGCTCGAGACCGGTCGCGTCCGGCAAGCCGTCGCCATCGAAGTCCCACGTGTACGCGCCTACGGCAGCCGGCGCCAGGACCGCACCCGTGAACTGCACGGTCAGCGGCGCAACGCCGGCCGGCGGGTCGGGAACGATCGCACAGCTCACAGCGTCGTTCTCGAACCAGCGGACGTCAGGGTCGGACCGGCCGGCCGCCAGGATGTCGACGTCGCCGTCGCTGTCGACGTCGAAAGCCCAGCAGGTCTGTGAGCTGTTGAGGGTGCCGTCGGCCAGGATGTGCTCGGTGAAGCCCATCGCCCCGTCGTTCTCCCACCAGACCACGTCGTCGCTCTGCTCGCCTGCCCCGCAGATGTCGATGTCGCCGTCCCAATCGAAGTCACACGGGTCGGCCGTGATCGTGCCGGCGGTCGTCGTGGGGACGTCGTGCCCGGTGAACCCTCCGGCTCCATCGTTCTCCCACCACCGTATGGCCGCGGGGTCGTAGGCCGCGCACAGAATGTCGAGATCGTCGTCACCGTCCATGTCGTACGCGCGGACGCTGTGGGCGCCCACGAGCGGAAGCAGATGCGACGTGAAGCCCTCGCTCCCGTCGTTCTCCCACCAGCGCACCCCCTGATCAAAATCGTTGGTCACGAGGTCGATGTCGTCGTCGTCATCGAAGTCGCCCGCGTCGGCGTACTGGCTGGTTATTCCCGTGACCAATACGTGCCGCGTGAAGCTCATGGCGCCGTCGTTCTCCCACCACGTGCTCCCCCCGGTGTTCCCGCAGACGACGACGTCCAGATCGCCGTCCTCATCGATGTCGATCGGGAGAGCCGTGTGAGCGTTACCGTGTGCCCCGATCGTGTGCCGCGTGAACACCAGCGCGCCGTCATTCTCCCACCAGAGGACGACGGAGCCGCTCCACATTGCGCCAATGATGTCCATGTCGCCGTCGAAGTCCATGTCCGCGGCGCGGCCCTGGATTGCGCCGCCGACCAGCGTGTCGATGATGATCGGCGACAGGAACGCGCTGCCGCCGCCGTTCCTGATCCAGCAGATGTTGTCGGGGGTCGTGTCGCCCGTGACGACGTCGACCCATCCATCCTGGTCGACATCACCGGCCATCGCGAAGAGCGCCTGTCCGAAGCTCTCCGTGATGCCGTGCTCCGTGAACGCAGCCGGAGCACAGATGGCTGCGGTCACGATCAGCGCAAATGCGGTCAAGACCGTCCCAAGGTATCTCATCGCCTGCTCCTCTTGTTGTCCGACCTGGGGGTACGTCCGGTTTTGTGTTCTATGGGCGCTGGCGCCGGGGGGCGCGACCCTTCGTTTCAGGCTCGCCCCGGACGCGTGAACGAGCCGTCCGTCCCGAAACTCCGATGAAGCTCCCCCGGCTCCATGGAAATGTCGTGTCGACGTTCGCTCCGCGGGCCCGGAGCTCCGCCCGGACGCCGGGGGCTTCTCATGTTCTGCGACGGCCTGGAAGGCCGGGACCGAACTGCGCCGGTGCGACGGGTCGCCCCCCTTGCAGACGCCTACCGCTTTGCTGGCGCGTTCGAGCCCGGCCGGTTCCAGAGCCGCCGGTGCCGCGATAGATCCCGACAGGACCGGACTTCCCCCCATGTGCGTCGCCTTCTTGTCCAGCGCGTACTGGATCCGGCTGCCGGTCATCACGACACTCAACCTCCGTTTGAATCATCCGCAGCGCGCGACTCCTCGCACATCACGCTCGGCGCGCTACGTCTCTATCTCCTTCTTCGGGATTCCCCACCCGAAGGTCTCGTTCAAGTCCCCATAGCCCGGGAGCGTGTCCGCTCCGAACTTCCTGCTCAGGGATCTCATATAGTCGCGAAGCTCGTCCGCCGGGATGTCCCTGTCCTCCAGCTGTTTGGTGATCCCGGCAATCGCGAGATCGGAGGTGACGTAGATTCCGTACGCCCACGACAGCATCACGCTGTCGCTCCAGAAGGCGTCGTGGACGCGGCCACCGCCCCGTTCGAGGAACGCCATCAGGTGCTGTCTGCCATCAACGAAGATAACGAGCACATCGACCGGCCAGTCGGTCCAGAGACTAGGGAGCTGCGCCCGATCGATGACGGTCGCACCATCGATCTCGGTCGGCTCGTAGACCTCGGCGAAGACGTTGATGCCTCTTCCCACGGCCTCCTCGATCGCCCCTCTGAGCTGCGCGAGCGGCCCGGGGTAGAGGTCGATGTAGGCCGTCTGCTCGCATCCACGCAGCATCCTCCTCGCCCGCTCGTAGACCTGGTCGAGCGAACTCAGCCGGTAGATGCCTCCGCCCCCGGCCTGCGGCCGGATGAGCGAACGCACCTCGCTGAGCGCCAGCTTCTTCCTGTCCCGGAACCCGCGCTCCATCTGATCGAGGAGTTCCTCAGGCGAGACGGCGGCGCACAGTCTGAGTTCGCCTTCCGAAACGAGAATGGCCCCCTTCGCCGCGAGACCTTCGACCGCCTGGTAGACGTTCGTCTTCGAGCGCCCGATGGCCTTGGCGATCCGGTAGCCGGTGGATGGAGGATTCTCGAGCAGATAGACATAAATCTCCGCCTCGAGCCTTGAGAGGCCGAGCTGCTCGAACGCTTCGACCGCCAGTGTTTGACTCATCGCGACCCCCTCGTGGCTCTCCGTGCTGTCTACGGTAGTGGTACTCCTGAGCACCACTATGCCCGGACCGCCTGAAAAGCCCCCATCCTTCCGGCCTGCTGACCGTACCGCCTGGGGGCTTGCTGTCCTCGCGCCCTTCGGGAGCCCAGGCCCTTCGGGGCGCGCAGCGTCGGGCACATGCCCAGCGCCGGACAGCACACTATCTGACAACGCATCCGTTCAGCGGGTTGAAACAATAACGCGTACAATTCATGACTTGCAATTCACATCACCGCCGGGCCACTTCCCCACGACGAGTCACCTACCAGTATCGCTCTGACATGAAGGCCTGGATGCTCTCGTTCAGATCGAGCACGAACCCGTGCTCGGGGTGGTACGAGTAGTCGCGTCCGGCTGCGTCGTCCGGCAGCAGTCCACCCTCCCGGCCGTTTTCATCGACGAAGAACGAGAGACTCGTCCCACCGTGATAGTCGTTCCCGCCCGCGCGGCCGACTCCGGGCGGATAGTCATACGTGTCATCTCCCCCGCGGTCGAGAAAGAAGCAGACGCTGTTGTGCGCCGATGCGCCAAGCGAGAAGAAGCCGCCGCCGTCGTAGGCGTCGTCACCCGACTCGTCGAGGAAGAGCGCCACCGACTCGTCCCACGCGAGCCCTTGCGCCACGCCCTGTCGGGTCGTGTAGCGATCGTTCCCGCCGGACTCCAGGAACACGCCGACGGCCTGGTGCGCGCAGAACCCCTGATTGTACCGTGAGCCGATGTAGACGTCGTCATCCTGTCCGCCCGCAGCGAGCACACCCATGCCGTAGTAGTAGCCGCCACCCTGCGAGAAATTCCCGGCCTCCATGCGGTCGGTCCCGCCGGCGTCCAGGAGCAATCCCAGCCCGCCGGACGCGAGCGTGCGGAACCCCATCCCGCACCCCTGTGACCACGCGTCGAAGACCCCATCGTCACCGTACCCTGTCGGATAGAGACCCTTCGCGTAGTACTCGTCATCGCCACCGCGGTCCGCTATGAGGCCGATACCACCGGCCAGGCCGCACGCCTGGACGTGACAGTCTCCCTCGTAACGGTCGTTGCCCGACCCGTCGAGCAGAAGCCCGACACCGAACAGGCCGACTCCCTGACAGAAGGTCCGCCCACGATAGACGTCGTCCCCCGCCACATCGTGCAGCCAGCCGACGCCGAGATACCCCGTGCCCTGAGCCCACTGCACGCCGATGTACTGATCGTCGCCGTCGAGATCAACGAGCGCCCCGACGCCGAGACACCCGGCGCCCTGACAGCTCGTCGTGGTCGACTCATACGCATCGTCGCCGGCGATGTCGATGAGGACCGACACGTGTACATCCCACCCGGTCGCTCCGCCGGCGCTCCCCGTGTAGAAATCGTCGCCGCCGACATCGAGAAGGAACGCGACACCTTCCTCCCGATGCCAGTCATCGCCGGCTCCGGCAACGATGATTCGACCGTACGGTGTCTCACGCTTGGCGAGCACCGGCTTCCCCAGAGAGTCGCGGAACGCGGTCTCGAAGACGGCAGCGGCCTCGGCCGCCCATGCGGGGGTCGCGAGACCCGTTGCGACCTCCGCGCACTCCATCAGAGCGCCGTAGTCGACGCGGGCCGCGATGTCGAGGATGCGCTTGTTGCGTTTGAACCGGGCACGGTCTTCATCGAAGTGAATGTAGACCTCGCCGGCGAAAGCGTCCGAGAGATCCCACCGGTGCTCGGAAAGAAACGCGCGATCTTCCGCGGACACGCCCGCGAATGCCAGGGCGTGATACTCCGAGGCGCGCTCAAGAGCTGCCTCGATGCCGTCGAGCAGAAGTTCCACCGCTCCGCTGCCCCGGGCGCCCAGGCGCCCGCCGCTCGACGCATCTGCGAGCGTGCCGGCCGCGGCCGGAATCCTGCCTGCGAGCGTGTCGTGCAGCGCCCTCGCTCGTTCGAACATCGGGACGAGCACGCCGGTCGAGACATCGATCACACCGGCCGCGTCGCGCGCCCCATCGTACGACGAGACCAGATGCCGCGTGACGCTCTCAAGCCTGAAAGGGTCGCGGTGCACGTAGATCATCGGTTCGAGGCGATACGGATCGCAGCCGGCGTGACAGCGCGCCAGCCGCTCGAGAAGGTCCTCGGTCTGCCGGCGAACATCGAACTCACCGACGAGCGACCAGAGTGCGGCGGTCTGCTCAGCCGCGGGATAGTGCGCACCCTGCTCGATCTCCCGATTCGTGCGCGGGGCCGGCCACAGCGCCTCCGGTCGAAGTCCGAGCACAACGGGAACGAGCTTCACGACGCGTTCGGCCGAAGCGCCGGCTCTCAGGCTTTCGCCCGGTCCGAGTTCGCCGACCACGCGCTCGGGCTCCAGCCAGAACAGGCGCTCCGGATCGGCGCCGTCGATGGCAGAAACCTCACCCTTCAGACTGAAGGTCCGCGTCACGGAGTCGCGAACCACGAGGAGCGGGAACGGCGCGCCAGCCTTCTTCCCCTCCATTCGGGCCGAGAACACGACTCGTGCACTGTCCGCCGGACAGAAGAACGGCCGACCGCCGGCGGCTGCGATGATGTCACCTTCCAGAAGCCCGCCGCGCTCCGCCGGGGAATCCGGGAACACAACGGTCACAAGCAGCCCCGACCGCGCGTTCTCGACGAGCTCCCTTCCCCACGCACCCTCAGGCACGACAGGAAGCTCCTCGACCGCCTCGGTGTAGACACCAAGCCAGCCGCGGTCATCGACCACCGGCGCACCTTGCGCATTCGCAAGCGCGGGAGCAAGAGTCAGCATCGAGAGCAACACGAGCCCCAGGGCCACTACGGGCTCTCTCAGTTCGAATCCGGAACGCATCGGAAGTCCCCCTCCATTATGGTGCCGCTCAAGGTCTTGCCCAATCCGGGTTCTCGAACCGCTGGATCTCCAGAAGAGAGCCGTTCGGATCCTTGAAGAAGCAGTGGCAGATCCCGTGCTCCGCATTCGCCCGATGTCCGGCAGGCGTCGGACTCACTTGCCGGCAGGCGTCGGACTCACTTGCCGGCAGGCGTCGGACTCACTTGCCGGCAGGCGTCGGACTCACTTAATAGACAGTTCCAGTCCGTATCGGTCGATGTCGAAGCAGATGCTCGCGCGGAAGTGCGCCGGGTCTCGCACCCACGGCAGGTAGTCCTCCATCTCATCGAGATGTCCCCGCGCCGTCGTGTCGTGCGCGATCACCCACGCATCCGGCGAAAGCCTGTCGTAGTAGAGCTCGAGGAGCTTCAGATAGAGAAACTCGGAGCCGTCGTCCGGCTTCGCCTCGAGGTAGAGGAAGTCGATCGGCCCCTCGATCTGGTCGATGACCTCGCGTCCGTCGCCGGTAATGATCGTCACCGCACCCGAGTTCGGGATGCCCGTGAGGTTCGCGCGCGCCCTCTCGCACATCCCGGCATTGACGTCGACGCCATAGATGCGCTTGGCCCGGTACTCGGGCGATGGACCGATGGCCGGCCCCGCGAAATACGCCAGCGTGTGTCCCCAGAAGCTCCCCAGTTCGAGCAGGACCTCCGGCTGTCTTGCCGCGGTGAGAGCGTACACGAGCCGCTCCATCACATCGCTGAACGACGTCCAGGCGCCATCGAACTTCGCAATGCGCTTCCGCATCTGCTCGAACTCTGCTGGAGCGTACGCGCCTGCATCCCAGCCGATGAATCCGTTCTCGCGGAGTAGCTCGAGCGCGCCGGCCACGACAAGCTCCTCATCCGGCGTGTGCCCGAGCATCATGAGAAGATCGTAGTCACGATAGCCGATCTCGCTTCGATGCCCGCCCTCCGCCTCGTCGTTGAAGTGCGCGTCGCTTCGGACCCACTGACGCTTCCGGAGGTAGTCGACTGCCTTCTCGATGGTCTCTCGTGGTGGCACGTATCGCAGTTCCTTCACAGCAGTCTCTCCTGGAGTCTATCGATGGTCAGCGGCGCCGACCCCTCATAGTGGTTGTTCACGTTGACGTAGACGTTCACACCTCGGCCGAGCAGGTCCTTCGTCACACCAGCGATTGCCGACAGCTCGTCATCCTTCGGCGCGACGACGCGGTCCCAGACCTTCCCCGTGTGTTTCTCGATCCCCTGCCGGTTCGGGCCGTGGAGCCGGATGACGACGGTGTCGTGTTTCGCCAGTTCGTCACGCCACCTGATGTAGAGTTCGACGACCGACGGCATGTAGTACCCCTGAAGGAGCACAGGAATGACCGAGTGCTTCCCGATGAGCTCGAAGAACGGACCGGCGAGCCACGTCGGGTTGCGGAGCTCGACGCCGAACCGATAGCCGTCCGGGAGCCCGGCGAGGAACGTGTCGAACGCCTCAAGGAACGCCTTCTCGGACTTCATCTTCTGCCGGTTCAGGTACTCGAACTGGAACATGACCGGTCCGAGCGTCTCTCCCAACGGCTCGAGCGTCTCCAGAAACCGCTCGACAAGCTCGCCCGAGAGGAAGTGCGGGTTCGGCTCGAGCGGCTGCATCTTCGATTTCCGGTAGTGGTGCGTCAGCGTGATGCTGTTCGGAGCCTTGACCGTGAAACGGAACGTCTCGGGGACGGCGGAACGATGGGCGGTCACGTCCGATGCGTCCGGCATCTTCGCCTGGTCGCCCTTGAACAGCGACCAGAACCACCTGTCGACCTCGACGGTGTCGTATCTCGCCGCGTACTCTGAAAGGAAATCGATACCGTCCGGCGCCGAGTAGACGAGCCCGGTCCACGAGCGGTAGTTCCAGCTGCAGGTCCCGATCCGAAGCTGCGCCAATCGTGCTCCTGTCACGGTTCCCGACCGTCGCGTTCGTCCTCAGCGTTCTCGCCGGCCGGGTCCAGGGTCCCCGGCGGAAGCGGCGACTCGGCGAGCGGAAAGGCCTGCCTGCGCCGCCACTTTCCATCCTCGTGCGTCATGAGCGACACGTCGTGGACCTCGACCGTGATCACCTCGCCGCTCACGGCCGCTTCGACCTCGTCGCATATGCGTTGGAGCTCGTCGGGACGCTCCGAGTGCGCGATCGTCAGATGCGGGTCCGGCTCGCCGACGGCGCCACCGTACGGTGGGTACTCGGGGTATCGCTCCCGCGTGACCGCGATCAGACGGTCCAGAGG
>CAZNHF010000091.1:0-6607 GCA_964572375.1 uncultured bacterium
ACCACCTCGTCGACAATTCGCTCGGCGACGCGAGGAGAGCGCTCTCCGCGCTCGAACTGGCGGTTCTGAGCACGGCTCCCGACCGCGCGGGAACGATCCGCGTGACGGAGGACGTCGCCGTTGAGTGTCTGATGAAGCGAGTCGTGCGGTACGACCGTGACGGGGACACGCACTACGACGTCGCGTCGGCGCTCATCAAGAGCGTGCGCGGGTCCCAGCCGGACGCGGCGCTTCACTGGGTGGCCCGCATGATATCGGGCGGTGAGGATCCGCGGTTCATCGCGCGGCGGCTCGTGATCTCTGCGTCGGAGGAAGTCGGGCTCTCCGATCCGCACGCGCTTCCGCTTGCGGTCGCTGCGGCGAGGGCGACCGAGATGCTGGGGATGCCCGAGGCTCGCTACGCTCTCGCGGAGGCGGCCGTCTACCTCGCGACCGCGCCGAAGAGCAGAAGCTGCGCCGACGCCATCGCGGCGGCGATGGAGGATGTCGAGCGGGGGGATGCCTTCGAGGTTCCGGAGCACTTGCGCGATGCAAGCTACACGGGAGCTCGAAGGCTCGGCCACGGCGACGGGTATGTGATGCCCGGATCCGAGGCCGAGGGGAGAGGGCAGAAGTACATCCCGGAAGCGCGGGTGTACTACCGGCCCGGAGACAGTGAGTTTGAGAGGGAGGTTCGGGCGCGTCTCGACGCATGGGATGCGGCCGCGGGCGGTGATTCCGCCCCCGACCGTGACGCCCTTGGGAGTGAGCCCGTGAGGCGCGAACCGGACCGCAATGACGATAGAGCGGAGGGGTAGGTACATATGAACCAGTGGATGACAGTTGCCCTCACATTCGCGATCGGCGGCATCGTCTTCGTGGCGGGCTGGTTCGCCCGTCGGATCGTTGATCGCAGCAAGGTTATGAGCGCTGAAGAGCTCGCTGAGAAGATCGTGCGGGAGGCCCAGCGCGAATCCGAGACACAGAAGAAGGCCGCCATTCTCGAAGCAAAGGACGAGTGGTACAAGGCGAAGTCGAAGTTCGATGATGAGACGCAGCAGACGCGGTCGGAGATCGAGAAGCGCGAGCGTCAGATGGAGAAGCGGGAGGGGAATCTCGGTCGGAAGGTTGAGTTCATCGACAAGAAGGAAAAGGAACTCGACGAGAAGGAGATCGAGGTGAAGGCGGGCGAGGGCGCACTGCAGGAGCGCAGTGAGACGCTGTCGCATCTAATCGACGAACAGAACGAGCGGCTGGAGCGCATCGCCGGCATGAACCGCGACGACGCCAAGAAGCTGCTCATCAAGAATATGGAGAGCGAGGCGCGTCTCGAGGCTGCCCGCATGGTGAAGGACATCCGGGACGACGCCAGGCGCCAGGGCGACAAGGAGGCGAAGGAGATCCTGACCCTCGCCATTCAGCGCTGCGCCGCGGACCACGTCGTCGAATCGACGGTCTCGGTGGTGAATCTCCCGAACGACGAGATGAAGGGGCGCATCATCGGCCGCGAGGGTCGGAACATCCGGGCGTTCGAGACGGCGACCGGCATCGACGTCATCGTCGACGACACGCCGGAGGCCGTGATCCTCTCCGGGTTCGACCCGGTCCGTCGCGAGGTCGCGAGGATCGCGCTCGAGAAGCTCATCTCCGACGGTCGCATCCACCCCGGTCGCATCGAGGAGGTGGTCGAAAAGGTCGCCAAGGAGCTCGACCAGCAGATCATCGAGTTCGGCGAGGAGGCCAGCCTCGATGTAGGCATCCACGACCTCAAGCCGGAGATGGTCAAACTGCTCGGTCGCCTGAGGTACCGCACGAGCTACGGGCAGAACGTGCTCCAGCACTCCAAGGAGGTCGCGTTCCTCTGTGGTCTCATGTCGAGCGAGCTGGGGTTCGATGTCGCCACGGCGCGGCGGGCCGGACTCCTGCATGACATCGGCAAGGCCGTCGATCATACGATGGAGGGCACCCATGCGGGACTCGGCGCCGAGCTTGCGCGCCGCTATGGCGAGGACGACATTGTCGTCAACGCCATCGAGTCTCATCATGAGGATGTGGAGCCTCAGAGTCTCATCGCCGTCCTGGTTCAGGCCGGTGACGCCGTCTCGGGAGCCAGGCCGGGTGCCAGGCGCGAGACGCTCGAGACATACATCAAGCGGCTCGAGAAGCTGGAGGCGATCGCGAGTTCGTTCCAGGGTGTCGAGAAGTCGTTCGCCATCCAGGCCGGACGCGAGATTCGCATCGTGGTCCAGCACAAGAAGATCGATGACGCCCGCGCCGAGGCGCTTGCTTCGGCTGTGGCAAGGAAGATCGAGGCCGAGCTCAAGTACCCCGGACAGATCAAGGTCGTCGTGCTCCGGGAGACACGCGCGGTCGACTACGCCAAGTAGACGGAGGGAAAGCGCGTGCGCATCCTGTTCGTAGGCGACGTCATCGGCCGTGTGGGACGGAGGGCGTTGGCCACCGTTCTGCCCGGGCTCGTCGAAGAACACGACATTGAGCTCACGATCGCGAACGGCGAGAACGCGGCGGACGGCATCGGCATCACGGAGTCGACCGCCGCGGAGCTCTACGGGCTGGGCGTTGACCTCATCACGGGCGGCAACCACATCTGGGACAAGCGCGGCAGTGCCGAGTTCATCGATTCCTGTGACCGCCTCGTGCGGCCGGCCAACTACCCGCCCGGGACCCCCGGTGTCGGGCACGGGCTCTTCACGACGCGGCGTGGTCACACGATCGGTCTGGTGAACCTGCAGGGTCGCGTGTTCATGCAGGCGGTCGACTGTCCCTTCCGCGTCGGGGCGAAGCTCGTCGACGAGCTCCTGGCCTCGACGCCGGTCGTGCTGATCGACATACACGCCGAGGCCACGGCCGAGAAGCTGGCGCTGGGGTGGTACCTGGCAGGGCGCGCCTCCGCCGTGCTCGGAACACACACGCACGTCCAGACCGCGGACGAGCGGATCCTCGAAGGACACACGGCCTACATCACGGACGTCGGCATGACCGGGCCGGAGCGGTCGGTCATCGGCGTGAGGACGGAGCTCTCGATCGCGCGGTTCCTTACGCAACTGCCGCATCGTTTCGAGGTCGCCGGTGGGCCGTGCATAGTGAACACTGTGCTGCTCGTCATCGATGATGAGACGGGAGCGGCGACGCGGATCGAACGGGTCAACTCGATGACGACGGCGGACTAGCGGCGCTAGAGCCACACGGCGCCCTGTTCCGTTAGTGATCGGACCCGTCAGCGATAGGGTCCGTCGGTGCGTCGGCCGCGGCCATCTGAGGGGAGCGTCTGTGGACACGAGGATTCTGGAGGGAAAGCCGCTGGCGTCTGCGATGCGCGAGGAGGTGGCCGCACGCGCGGCCGTACTTCGAGCGGCAGGCGTTGTCCCGACGCTGGCGGTCGTGCTCGTCGGAGACGACCCCGCATCACGCATCTACTCGGCAAGTATACAGAAGGCGGGGGCGAAGCTCGGCGTCGATGTCAGGCTCGTCGAACTCGACGCGTCCGCCGGCGGCGAGGGAGTGGCGAGCGTACTCGCATCGCTTGGAGCCGATCCGGAAGTCCACGGCATCATCGTTCAGCAACCGCTTCCGGAGGGTGTTCCCGGGAGTGTGGTGGACGCCGTCCCGTTCGCCAAGGACGTGGACGGAGCGACGGCGGAGAGTCTCGGCCGTCTGCTGGGAGGCAGAGAGGCCTTCGCGCCGGCGACGGCGCAGGCCGTCATTGAGATGCTCGACCGCGCAGGGATCGAAGTCGCGGGGCGTCACGTCGTGATCGTCGGCCGCTCGACCGTCGTCGGGAAGCCGCTCGCGTGTCTCCTCCTGAGGAAGACCGAAATCGGAAACGCGACGGTCACGGTCTGTCACACGGGAACGCCCGACCTCGCGGCGATGACCCGGACGGCCGACATCCTCGTGGCCGCGATGGGAGTCCCGGAGGCTATCCGGGGCGACATGCTGCCGTGCGGGGTTGTGGCGATCGACGTCGGCGTCAACCGCGTCGAGGACGCGTCCCTGGGCAAGGGCTATCGCGTGACCGGTGACATCGCCTACGACGAAGCACTGGGAGTTGCGGCCGCTCTGACTCCGGTCCCGGGAGGCGTCGGCACGCTGACGACCACCATCATCCTCGGCAACGCCGTTGCGGCGGCCGAGGCGGCAGGGATCCCATCCCCCGAGTGAGGAATACTATCGTGGCGCAGGAACCGCACGAGTCAGAGGAGCGCCAGGTCCACACCGTCAGCGAGGTCACGGGGATGGTCAAGAACGTCCTCGAATCGTCGCTGCCATCCCTCTGGGTCGAGGGTGAGATCTCGAACTTCACGCACCACTCCTCCGGTCACATGTACTTCACGCTCAAGGACGACGCGAGCCAGCTCTCGTCGCTCATGTTCCGTTTCGCCAATGAGAAGCTCATCTTCAGGCCCGAGAACGGTATGCGCGTCATCGCCTCGGGGCGCATCAAGATCTACGAGCCGCAGGGGCGCTATCAGCTCTACGTAGAGCGGATGCGGCCGTCCGGCATCGGGGCGCTGGCTCTCGCGTTCGAACAGCTCAAGCGGCGACTGATGGAGGAGGGGCTGTTCGACCCCGCCCACCGCAGGCCGCTCCCGCAGTTTCCCCGAACAGTCGCCGTCGTGACCTCTCCGACGGGCGCGGCCGTTCGCGATGTGATTCGCGTGATCCGCACGCGCTCGCCGATGACCGACGTGGTTGTCGTCCCGACCGTGGTGCAGGGTGCCGACGCCGCGCCGGCGATCGTCGAGGCCATCCGGGCCATCGACGCGTGGGGTGGGGCGGACGTCGCGATCGTCGGTCGGGGCGGTGGGTCGCTCGAGGATCTCTGGGCGTTCAACGAAGAGACCGTCGCACGGGCCATCTATGAGGCGAGCACCCCCATCATATCGGCGGTCGGTCACGAGGTCGATGTGACGATCGCCGACTTCGTCGCGGATGCGCGGGCGGCGACGCCTTCGAACGGCGCGGAGCTTGCGGTCCGGGACCGCGAGGACGTTGCACGGCGCGTCGAGTCGCTCGATCGGCGTGTGTCGGGCGCGATCCACGGGACGCTCTCGCGACACTCCGAGAGGGTGACGCGCCTGCACGCTGCGTACGCGTTCAAGCTACCACGCGAGATCATCGAACGGGCATCGCAGCGCATCGATGACATCTCCCGGCGGGCTGAGTCCGCCGTGTCCGGAGTCCTGACGGCGCGTCACGCCGATCTAGACCGGCACGGAACGGCGCTTCGGCTCTCGGATCCGCACGGCATCATGGCGCGGGGGTACGCGGCAGTGTCGGTGCTGCCCGCACTTGCCCCTCTGCGGTCTGTAGCAGACGTGGCGCCCGGAGGGGAAATCCGGCTGACGGTTATGGACGGACGATTGGATTGCAGCGTATTGAGGGCATCGGGTCAGAACGGGAGGAAGTCGTGAGCAAGAAGAAGCTCAGTTTTGAGGAAGAGCTCTCGCGGCTCGAGGAACTCGTCGGACGTCTCGAGAGCGGTGAACTCGGACTCGAGGAGTCGCTGGCGACGTTCGAAGAAGGGACGGCGATAGCGCGCGGTCTGGTGAAGGTGCTGGAGAAGGCGGAGGGGCGGGTGGCGAAGCTCACGGAGAACGACGAGGGGGAGTTCGTGCTCGAACCGTTCGACCCGGGTGAGGGGGCGTAGATTGGACGAGAGGCTCAGGGAGCGGCTCGCCGAACAGCGCCGGCTCGTTGAGGCGGGGCTCGAGCGATTCCTTCCGGAGGAGGACGAACCGTTCTCGCGCCTGACCGAGGCGATGCGCCACAGCGTCTTCTCCGGGGGCAAGCGTCTGCGTCCGATCCTGGCGCTCGAAGCGGCAGAGCTTCTCGGTGGGACCGCCGAACACGCGCTCGCGTCGGCGTGCGCGACGGAGTTCATCCACACCTATTCGCTTATCCACGATGACCTTCCGGCGATGGATGACGACGACCTGCGTCGTGGGCGGCCCACGTGTCACAAGGCGTTCGACGAGCCGCTCGCGATCCTTGCGGGCGACGGGCTTCTGACGGCCGCTTTCGAACTCGTGGCCTCGGATGAAGAGCTCGACCCCGCGTGTCGAGTGGCCATAGCGGCCGAACTGGCTCGTGCCAACGGGCGGAACGGAATGGTCGGAGGACAGGCCGCCGACATCGCGCTCGAGGGTTCGAGACCTGCGCTGGGTGCGATCGAGTACATCCACACGCACAAGACCGGACTTCCGCTCTGGGCGGCGGTTCGCGTCGGTGCGCTCTCCGCCGGCGGTTCGGAGGAGGACCTGGCGCGGCTTTCGGTCTACGGTGAGAGTATCGGACTGGCGTTTCAGATCGCCGACGATCTTCTCGACGAGACGGGAACGACCGAGGAGATGGGCAAGGCCGTCGGGAAGGACCGTGCGCGTGGCAAGATGACGTATCCGGCGGTCGTCGGTGCGGAGGCCGCAGCCGAGCGGGCGCGTGAGCTCACACGGACCGCGCTCGACTCGCTCGAACCGTACGGTGACCGAGCGTGGTCTCTGGCGGCGATCGCTCGCTACATCATCGCACGACGAAGCTGAAGCGTCTCGCAGGCGCGAGCCGTGGCCCGCTGTTGCGGGCCGCCACCGTGGGTTGGCAAGCCCGCCAC
>CAZNHF010000091.1:6707-10691 GCA_964572375.1 uncultured bacterium
GGACAAGCCCGGCACGTAGGGAAAGGACTGCATGGCCAGACTGCTCGACAGGATCGATTCGCCGACCGATCTCAGATCGCTCACGATCGAGGAGATGGAGAGCCTCGCATCGGAGCTCCGGGATGAGATCGTGCGCGTCGTGTCGAGGACGGGCGGCCATCTGGCCCCGAGCCTCGGCGTCGTCGAACTCACCCTGGCGCTCCACCGCGTTTTCGAGACGCCGCGCGATCACATCGTCTGGGACGTGGGCCACCAGAGCTACGTTCACAAGCTCATCACAGGAAGACGAGACGATTTCGGGACGCTCCGGCAGTACGGAGGGCTCGCCGGGTTTCCGCGTCGAGAGGAGAGTCCGCACGACTGCTTCAATACCGGGCACTCGAGCACCTCGATATCGGCGGCCCTCGGGATGGCGTGCGGCGACGCACTGACCGGCGCCGGGGGGCGGTCGATCGCCGTTATCGGCGACGGCTCCCTGACCGCGGGGCTCGCGTTCGAAGGACTGAACCAGGCGGGGCACCTCAAGCGGAACCTGATCGTTGTCGTCAACGACAACAGGATGTCGATCTCGCGCAACGTCGGCGCACTGTCGCAGTATCTGACGCGTCTGCTCTCCGCTCCGACGTACCACAGACTGGAGTCGGAGGTCTGGGAGATCATGGGACGCATCCCCGCGGTCGGAGAGCGGGCGAGGGAACTGACGAGTCGCGTGCTCGAGGGCATCCGCGGCGTATTCACGCCCGGCGTCCTCTTCGAGGAGATGGGTTTCAAGTACTACGGTCCGCTCGACGGCCACAACATCGAGCTTCTCATCGACGCATTCGAGCGGTTGGCGCACATCGATGGTCCGCTCCTCGTTCACGTGGTGACCCAGAAGGGCAGGGGATACCGGCCGGCGGAGGAGGACGCGTCCCGTTTTCATGGCCTGGGATCGTTCGACAAGGCGACCGGAACCTCGAACTCCAAGCCGAAGGCCATCTCCTACACGGAGGCCTTCGGCCGGACGCTCGCTACCCTCGCTGATGAAGACGAGCGTATCGTTGCGATTACGGCGGCCATGCCGGGCGGTACGGGCCTGACGACGTTCGCGAAGAATCACCCCGACCGCTTCTTTGATGTCGGCATCGCCGAGCAGCACGCCGTCACATTCGCGGCCGGACTCGCGGTGGCGGGTCTCAAGCCGGTTGTCGCGATATACTCGACGTTTCTGCAGCGCGCGTACGACCAGATCATCCATGACGTGTGTCTGCAGAACCTGCCGGTGCGGCTGATGATCGATCGCGGCGGCATTGTCGGCGACGACGGCCCGACGCACCATGGTGTCTTCGATCTGACGTTCCTCCGCGCCGTGCCCAATCTCGTGTTGATGGCGCCGAAGGACGAGAACGAGTTGACGAGGATGGTACGCACTGCGATCGACCGTGACGATGGACCAACGGCCATCCGATATCCGCGCGGTGCCGGACTCGGCGTCCGCATGGATTTCCATCCCGAGCCTCTCACCATCGGCGAGGGAGAGCGGTTGCGCTCAGGGTCGGATGTGTCGCTCATCGCCGTCGGTTCCATGGTCCAGGTGGCGCTCAAGGCGGCGGAGATCCTGGCGCGCGACGGCGTCGAGGCGTCCGTCGTCAATGCGCGGTTCATCAAGCCTCTGGATCGAGAGCTGATCCTCGAGGAGGCCGAGAGCACACGGCGGGTTCTGACCCTGGAGGAGAACGTTGTTCGTGGAGGATTCGGATCCGGGGTCATGGAACTCCTTCAGTCCGAAGGTCTGGACGACGTGCGTGTCCGGGTGCTGGGGCTGCCGGATGAATTCGTCACTCACGGTTCTCGCGACCGGCTTCTCGCCGATTGTCATCTGACGGCCAAGGATGTGGCGGACCGCGCGAGGATGCTCGTGGCGTCCTCAGCGGAGCTCACAATGGTTCAGCGCAGACTGCCTGGTGTGAAGTAGCTGATGTCCGCGCTTCGCGCGGGGCCGCGTTCAATGCGGCGAAGGAGAACTGACCGATGAAGACGGTTGGCATCATAGGGAACCCGACGAAGCTCAGTGTTTCGGCCGCCGCCGGACGGGTCGTCGAGTGGTGCACGGCGCACGGACTCGAGCTCATGGCCGACGAGCCGATAGCGGACATGATGCCGGATGGAATCCCGACGGTTACGCAGGACGAACTCGTCAACGGTGCCGACATGATCTTCGCATTTGGTGGGGACGGGACGCTTCTCTCGGCGGCGCGCCGGGTGGCGACCGCGGGGCGGGCGACGCCCATCATCGGCGTGAACATGGGAAGTCTCGGGTTCCTCACGCAGATCGCACTGGACGAATTCCCCGAGGTGCTCAAGAACCTGGATCCCGACAATCTGCCTGTGAGCGAGCGGATGATGCTCTCGGTGCGGATCGAGGGACGCGATGAGGTGTGCCTTGCGCTCAACGACGTGGTCATCGTGAAGGGCGGAGCGTCGCGCATGCTCTCATTTGAAGCGAGAGTGAACGGAGAACTCGTTACTCGTTACGCGGCGGACGGGCTCATCCTTGCCACGCCGACCGGGTCGACGGCGCACTCGATCTCGGCCGGGGGACCGGTCGTCGCCCCCAAAGTAGAGGCCGTCATCGCGACGCCGATCTGTCCACACACGCTCAGTATGCGTCCGCTCGTCATCCCTCCGTCTTCGAAGGTCGAGATTGACATGCTCTCGTGCGATGAGCTCACGGTAGTGACAGCCGACGGCATCAAGGCGTTCGAAGTGTCTCAAGGGGACAGGGTCGTCGTCGAGCGTGCTACGCAACGTGCGATGTTCGTCGATGTCGCGGAGCGCTCGTACTACGAGATTCTTCGCACGAAGATGCGTTGGGCCGGCGGAGTGAGGGAGCGGTAGATTGACGAACCTGGAGTGGCCACGTACGCTGGCGACACCGCCGAATCTGGTGTCGCTCGCACGGCTCCTGATGGCGCCCGTCATCCTCTGGGTCTTCGAGGTCCGGGGGAGGAGCGCGGCCGTCGCGCTCTTCGGTGTGGCGATGCTGACCGACTGGCTGGACGGCTACCTGGCCCGGCGTCTCAACATGGTGACCGACGCGGGACGCGTTCTCGACCCGCTGGCCGACAAGGTCGTCGTGGATGCGGTCGCAGTCGTGCTCGCGGTTCGCGGCGAGATACCGGTCTGGGCAGCTGTTCTGCTGGTGGTTCGGGACGTGGGTATCGTGGCAGGAGCGGTCGCTCTGGCCGGGAAGGGCGGCGCCATGCCGGCGTCGAATGCGATCGGCAAGGTTGCCTTCACGGCGATTGGGCTCATGGTGCTGGTCCATCTGGCGGATTGGCGCGTCGTCGAGCCGGTCGCACTCTGGACGGGGGTCGCGGCGGCCGTCATCTCGACCGTATCGTACGCCCGGATCGGGATTGCGCACAGCAGGAAGGACTCGCCATGAGCGCGCACCGCGCTTCGAAGAGCAAGGTGTACCTGCTCCGACTCTATGACGGGAGCACGGATGAGATCGCGGCACGTATCGAGCTTCTGCTCGAGCGGAGCGGCATCGGAGCGATCGCGACGAGCGGAGAGACGGTCGCGGTCAAGATGCACTTCGGTGAGAGCGCGGAGACCGGCCACGTGAAGCCGCGATTCATTCGACGGATCGTTTCCTGGTATCAGCACCGTGGTGCGAGGCCCTTTCTGACCGACACGAACACGCTCTATCGCGGGTCGCGCTCTGACTCGGTGGATCATATCAGGACGGCAGTCGAGCACGGCTTCTCGCTGTCCGCCGTGGGAGCGCCCGTCATCATCGCGGACGGGATTCGCGGTACGACGGAGACGCGGATACAGTTCGATGGGAAGCTCCTGTCCGAAGCGTCGTTCGGTCACGAGTTTCTGAAGGCTGACAGCATTCTCAGCGTCGCGCACTTCAAGGGGCACGAGCTCTCCGGTTTCGGGGGGGCGCTCAAGAACGTCGGGATGGGATGCGCGTCGCGCACGGGCAAACTGGAG
>CAZNHF010000092.1:0-10367 GCA_964572375.1 uncultured bacterium
ACTCGACCTCTTCACGCGTGTAGTCGAGGATGGTGATGAAATCCCTGCCCCTGAAATCCTTATTACTGAACACGTGTTCCTCCTGTCATGAACTCCCCCCGTGCACAACGCGCGGGGGTCCCGGCCTGAGGCCGGTCTGTCTATTCTGACGCGCGGGGTTCGGCGAGACACAGCTCCTCGAGCGCCGTGCGCGTCAGCTCCCTGACGAGGATCGTCCTGTACTCGGCGGACGCCCTCACATCATCTATCGGACTCGAGGCGTTGACGGCCTCGGCCGCGACCGCCTCGATGAGCTCTGTCATGCCGGTACCGGCCGTGCCTGCACACTCCACGCCAGGACGGTCCTGCGAGGCGCTCCAAGCCTTCGCGCTCCACCGCTTCGCGAACAGCTCCTCCGCGCGGGTCGCTCGGACCACCGTCGACGCCACCGAGCCAAGCGCGATCCTCACGGCGCAGGTTCTCGGATCGAACGTGATGCCCGCCGATGCGATCGCGATGGCCAGCGCTTTGCGCTGCCCGAGCTTCGTGTAGACACTGACGGCGTCGGCCGGCGGGAGTTCGAGCGTGACGTGCGTGAGAAGCTCATCAGGCTCGAGCACGGTCGCGCCGGGCCCCGTGAAGAGACGCGTCACCGGTATTTCCCGTTCGCCACGCGTCGAAACGGCGTGCGCGACAGCGTCGAGCGCCGTGAGTGCCACCGTCGCATCCGCCGCCGGCGATGCGTTCGCCAGATTGCCGCCGACGGTGCCCCTCGCACGGATCTGCGGCGAACCAACCGTGCCGCACGCTTGCGCAAGGACGGCTGCCCGTTCCCGCACGACCTGATGTTCGGCCACCGATGCGTGCGAGGCAGCCGCGCCGATCGTGAGCGTGTCACCGTCGACGCGAACGAACGAGAGCTCCGCGACGCCGGTCAGATCGACGAGCGTGCCGGGACCGTCGTGATCGGCCCTGATCCTCACCGCGAGGTCGGTCGCCCCGGCCACAGGACGCGCGCGACCCGGCTCTTCGGCAAGCGCCGCCGCTGCAGCCTTGATCGTCTTCGGAAAGACCCACTTCGGCTCGTACACCGCTCCTCCGCTGCTCCGACGTCCGCGGGGAGCTTCCGTGCTGCGCTCCCGTGCGGCGGCGTCATCACTCAGGCAATGTCGGCAGGACGCCCCTCGACATGAGCGCCTCCAGCACACCTCCCCCGATGGCGAGCGCCTTGTCGGAGATGGCCGCCGGATCAACGGCCGAACCTCGAGGATCGACATCGCCGATCTTCTGTGCTTCCCGAACCACGAGCCCGTCGGCGACGAGGCCTCTGACGAGCCCCGAGGCCCGCGCCTCGACCGGGACACCATCGACCGTTCCGACCACATCACCGGCCGAGACGACATCACCGATCCTGGCCGTGCCCTCGAAGCGGCCCGACGCCGAGGCGCGGATCAGTCGTTCCTCCGCCACCCCGTCGACCGGGGCGGGGACGCCGGTGTCCGCTTCAGCGCTCCCGATTCCGAGCACGCGTCCGAGCGAGTGCCCGCGGTTCGTCTCGATGACGGCGTCAACGTCGACGCCCGCCTCGAATCCGGGACCCAGTCCGATGGTGACACGCGCGTCGTCCCGCTTCGTTCCGAGGTTCCTCTTCGCCATCCGAGCGTCGACAACTGCGCCCGGGGCGAGCAGATCAATGAGCTCGCCGTCGGGGTCGATGACGACCGGCAGCATCCGCGGCTCCGGATTCGCACCGAGCCAGGCAGCGGTCTCCTCCGGACTCACGAGCGTGCCGGTAAGTTCCTCGACCCGAACCGAGCCGCCGAAGACGGCCTGCGCAAAGGCGACCTTCCGCCGTACGACGGCGGGGGCCACGGTCTCAAGGACGACGACGCGGTACCCCGACCTTGCGAGTCGGGCGGCAACGCCGCTCCCAAGATCACCGCCTCCGCGGACGATGACGAGTGTGGCATGCTCGCTCACGCCTTCTCCGGTCTGTTCCTGTTCTTGAATCCGATCTTGTCTCTCAGCTTCGCCGTGTCGCTGATGCCGTGGCGGACCGCTATGATCTCCGCCACGACGCTCACGGCTATCTCGTCCGGGGTCTCCGCGCCGATGTCGAGCCCGATCGGCGCGTGGATGCCCGCGAGCTCCTCGCGGGACATGCCGTCCGCCTCAAGATCGGCGAAGGCCGCGTCGACCTTCTGCTCGCTCCCGATCATCCCCATGTAGCGAGGACTCAGGGACGCCAGCGCCTTGACCCAGTCCTTGTCGTACTTGTGGCCGCGCGTGACGATGACGACCATCGAGTCGGCATTCACGCGGAGGTCTCCGTCCAGCAGCTCCACCCCGCCGGCAAACAGCTCGTCTGCGAACGGGAACCGCTCGGCGGTCACCATGTCCTCGCGGTCGTCGACCACGGTCACCCGGAATCCGGACTGCCGCGCGATCCTCGCGACCGCGTGGCCGACGTGGCCGCCACCGATGACGGTCACTGTCGGAGCGCCGGCGATTGGCTCGAGGAAGACCTCGATGCTGCCGCCGCACGTCATCCCGGCGTCGTCGCCGAGATCGTAGGCGACGAGCTTGCACCCCGCGTCGTCCGCGGCGATCAGCGCACGCGACTCATCGATCACGGTCCCTTCGATCGCGCCCCCACCCACCGAGCCGAGGATCCGGCCGTCCGCGTAGACGATCATTCTGGCGCCCGCGCTCCTCGGTGTGGAACCCTCGGCGCGGACGACCGTCGCCACGACGCCCGGGACGCCGTCCCGGTGCATGCGCGCGATCTCCTGATAGATGTCGGCAAGCTTAAGCGCCAACTTTCACACTCCGCGGTACTGCGCCGGCCGCAAGGAGACCCGGCCGAGAGCCGAAGACCTCGTCGGGCCAAGCGACGAACCCCCGCGCGCGTGACCACTGGTCGCGGCATGCGCGGGGTCATAGCTCAGGTTGCGAACCGCCGCCTAAGCGCCGGCGATCCCGTCCTTCACCGCCTCGTAATCTTCGGGCGTATCGATATCGACGAGGAAGCCTTCGTCGTCGAGTTCAACCTCGACGATGCGCGCCGCCGCCCGCTCGATAATATCGCGGGCGCCGGTGTCGCCATTCAGATCTTCGAGTTCGTCGCGGAACGAGCCGTCCACGATCACAGGATGACCCCGCCTGCCCCCGTTGACCGGGACGGCGACCGCGGCGCCGCGCACGTGCGCGTCGATCAGTCGGTCGACATCCTCGGTGCGGAAGAAGGGCGAGTCACCGTGTGCGATGAGGATCGCGTCGGTTCCCCACGAACACGCGCTCACGCCCTGCGAGAGCGACGTCCCCATCCCTTCCATGTAGCGTCTGTTCCCTACGAGTTCAATACGCTCATCGATGATACCCGCGAGCGCGGCGCCGACAGCATCGGCCTGCTCACCCAGGACCACGATGACATCATCGACCCTGCTCGAACCGAGGAGCTTCTCGACGACCATGCGGATGATGGGCGTGCCCTGAACAGCCAGGAGTTCCTTCTTCCTGCCCATCCTGCGCGACTGCCCTGCCGCCAGTACCACTGCGGAAACCATAGGTCCCCTTCCGTACTCCATGCCGCGCCGTACTCCATGCCGCGCCGTGCTCCGTACACGCCGCGTGCTGCACCGCACTCGGACACGTGAGTCGTGCGCTTCCTAACCCATCAACTTTGCGATTTTGTCGACGGCCTTCTCGATGTTCTCGAGCGAGTTGGCGTAGCTGAACCTGAGGTAGCCCTCGCCCATCGCGCCAAAGCACGTCCCCGACAGACACGCGACGCCGGCCTCATTGAGAACCCTGTCGGCGAGCACCTGCGAACCAATGCCCGTGCCCGTGATGTTCGGGAACACGTAGAACGCGCCCTTCGGCTTGAGACAGCTGAACCCGTTGATCGAGTTCATCCCGTCGACGATCACGTCGCGACGCTCTTTGAAGATGGCAACCATCTTCTCGACCTCGTCCTGCGGACCCTCGAGGGCCTCAATGCCAGCGAGCTGCACGAACGTCGTCGCGTGCGAGTACGTGTTCGTGTTGAGCTTCGTGAACTTCTCCGCGATCGGCTTGGGCATCGCAGCGTAGCCGAGCCGCCATCCAGTCATCGCATACGTCTTGGAATGCGCATCCATGAGGATCGTGCGCTCCTGCATGCCCGGGTAGCTGGCGATAGTGCGATGCTTGCCCTCGTAGACCATCTTGCTGTAGACCTCATCCGAGAGCACGATGACGTCGTTCTCGACCGCGAGCTCGGCGATGCGCTTGAGGTCGCTGTCTTCGAGAATGCCGCCGGTCGGGTTCTGCGGTGAGTTGATGATCATCATCTTGGTGTTCTTGTTGATCTTCTGCTCGAGTTCGGTGATGTCGAACCGGAAGTCGCGCTCCTCGGAGTACTTGAGCGGAACTGCCTTGCCACCGGCGAAGTTGATCGCGGACTCGTAGATCGGGTAGCCCGGATTCGGGTAGATGACCTCGTCACCGTGGTCGACGAGCGCGAGGATCGGCAGGAAGATGATGGGCTTGCCGCCCGGAGCGATGACGATCTGGTCCGGCGTATACTTGAGCCCACGGTCCTTCTCGAAGTAGCGGCAGACGGCCTCGCGTGTCTTCATCAGACCGGCCGACGGACCGTAGTGCGTCTCACCCGCCCAGATAGCGTCGACGGCTGCCTTGCGGATGTTGTCCGGCGTGTCGAAGTCCGGCTCGCCGATCTCGAGGTGAACGATCTCCTTGCCCTGCGCCTCGAGCGCGCGCGCCTTCGCAAGAACCTCGAACGCTGTCTCCGTTCCAAGCCTGTTCATTCTCTCCGCGAACATCTGTGTCTCCTTTTCACTGCCCCGGCATACCCGCGGCTACACCTGTGGTTGCTCATCCTTCTTGCGTGATATCACCTCTCGCACGGCCGCCGAGATGCCCCGCGCCGTGAGACCGAACATATTGAGGAGCTCTTCGTGCTCGCCCGACTCCCCGAAGCGGTCATCAATAGCCACGATCTTCAGAGGCGTCGCGCGCCCCGTCTGCGCAAGCGCTTCCGCGCACGCGCCGCCGAGCCCGCCGATCGACGCGCCCTCCTCCACCGTGACCAGCGCGCCGGTCTCTACCGACGCTCTGCTGATGATGGCACGATCGAGCGGCTTGATCGTGTGGCAGTTGATCACTCTCGCACCGATGCCGTGGTCCTCGAGCATCCTCGACGCTTTCATCGCCTCATAGACGACGACGCCGCACGCGAGGATCGAGACATCGTCGCCGCGGCGATAGACCTCCGCCTTCCCAACGGTGAACGGCGTTATGTCGGTCGTGATGATCGGAACGCGAGCGGCCGCGAACCTGAGATAGACCGGCCCGGGGATGCGTGACGCTGCGATCGTCGCCTTCTTCGCCTCGACCGAATCCGCTGGAACGACGACCGTCATCCCGGGAAGGGTCCGCATCACGGCGACGTCCTCGAGGGACTGCCGCGACCCGCCGGCCCCACCGGCGGAGAGACCCGCGTCGGCGCCGCAGATGTTCACATTGAGCGCGCCGTAGCAGATGGTCGAACGGATGATGTCCCACGCCTTCCCCGCCGCCAGCATCCCGTGCGTCGTCACATAGATGCACTTCCCCGCGAGCGCGAGACCTGCCGCCGTGCCGAGCATGTCCTGCTCGCACAGCCCGATATCCATGAAGCGGTCCGGAAAACGCTTCCGGAACTCGCCCGTGCCGCTCGATCCGGCGAGGTCCGCGTCCATCACGATGATGTCCGTTCCTCGCTCGGCCAGCTCGATGAGACCGCGCTCGTATCCGCGGTTCGTCGCCTCGAGCTTCACGGCGCTGTGGTGTACGTCCACCAATCCCATCTCTGCCATGTAGTATCCCCTGGCGGTTACGCGAGCGCCCGCATGGCCTCTTCGTAGAGGTCCTCAGTGAGCTTCCGGTCGTGCCACTCCGGGCGATTCTCCATGAACGGAACGCCCTTGCCCTTCACGGTCCTGGCCACGACCACGGTCGGCTTCCCTTTCACGGAAGCGGCCTCGTTGAATGCGGCGGTGAGGCTTTCAACATCGTGCCCGTCCGCATCGATGACGTGCCAGTTGAATGTCCTCCACTTGTCGCCAAGCGGGGCGAGCGATGCGATATCCTCCGTCGGGCCGTCACCCATCATGTGATTCCGATCGATGACCGCGCAGACGTTGTCGATGCCGTGGTGCGCGCCCGTCATGGCCGCCTCCCACGTCTGTCCCTCCTGCGCCTCGCCGTCTCCCATCAGGCAGTAGATGCGGAAGTTCTTCCGGTCGCGGCGGGCCGCGATGGCCAGACCGTTGGCGATGGAGAGCCCCTGGCCGGGTGAGCCGACCGACGCATCGATGCCCGGCGTCTTCTGCATGTCCGGGAACCCCTGCAGCTTCGACTTGAGCTTCCGGAACGTCAGGAGTTCGCGGACGTCGAAGTACCCGCGGCGCGCGAGCGCGGCGTAGAGCGCCGGCGCCGCATGCGCCTTCGAGAGAACGAACCTGTCCCTATCCTCCCACAACGGGCGCTCCGGATTCACCCTCATGGTCTGCCAGTAGAGAACGGTCAGGATGTCCACGCACGAGAGCGACCCTCCCGGGTGCCCGGAACCGGCCTCCAGGAGCATCGTCAGTATGTCTCTTCTGAGGACCGTCGCGACCTCTTTGAGCTCAACGGGAGTAGGGCTCATCGATTCCTCCTACTTGAATGTCAGAGCCATGAGGCCCGTTGAAGGATCGAGCTCGCGGCGCGCCGCCAGGTCCGTCGTCATGATCACGATCTCGTTGGTGACGTTGACCTTGCCCTTGCCCAGATGACCTGCGACCGACGACTTGTCGGGCTTTGCGAGCACCGCGTGCAGATGGAACTGGTGCTCGCCCTCCTGGTAGACGATGTTGCCCGTGAGCGACACGAGCTCGAGCGGCTCGGGGAACAGCACCTCCGAATACTCGCCGTACTTCTTGTAGAACTTGAGCTCGGACTGCTTGAGCATGCCGATCCCCGATAGCACAACACCCGTCTTCACATCGCATGCCGCACAGATCTCGGTGAGCTTCTCGAACAGGTCGTCGCCCTGGTGCAATCGAATGAAAATCAGATTGTCCTTCTGTGCATATTCCATCGGCGCGTCATCCTCCTGTCGTTTCGTCTCGTTTCGCCGCCAGCTCGAGCGCGTCGACGATCTTGACGTACCCGGTGCACCGGCAGAGGTTGCCGGAGATCGCCACAGCGATCTCACCACGCGTGGGATGCCGGTTCTTCGTGAGCAGCGCCTTCCCGGACATGATCATTCCAGGCGTGCAGAACCCGCACTGAACGGCTCCCGCGTCAGCAAACGCGCTCTGAATCCGGTCGAGCTCTCCGGAGTCGGACAGGCCTTCGATCGTGAGCACCTCACGGCCTTCGCACTGCGCCGCGAAGACGAGGCACGCGTTGACCGGCTCGCCGTCCAGGAGCACCGTACACGCGCCACATTCACCGTTGCCGCATCCCTGCTTCGTCCCGGTCAGACCGAGACCGGTGCGGAGAAGTTCCAGGAGCGGCGCTGCCGAATCGACATCAGCGCTCCTGGGTCTCCCATTGACGGTCAGCGTCACGCGCACGTCACAGCTCCCCCGCTCGCCCGCCGGACCGTCGTCTTCCGGCCAGCTCGCGTTCGCACGGTCATCACGCCCGCCACTATCGTAGGGCCAGCTCGCGCTCCACTTCAGCAAGCGAACAGCCGACCGACACCGGCTCGCCGACGGACCGCATGGCGCTCTCGGTATCCTTAAGACCACTTCCAGTCATGAGCACGACGATCGTCTCGTCCGCCCCGATCCATCCTTCGGCCACGGCCTTCACAAGTCCTGCGTATGCCGTCACGCCCGCGGGCTCTCCGAAGATGCCGGTGCTCCTCGCGAGAGACGCGATGGCGCCGGTGATCTCATCATCGGTAACCGCCATCATGCGGCCGTTGCTCGCGCCCACACCCTTGATGGCCTTCCGCCAGTTCCGCGGATGTCCGACGGCGATGCTGTCGGCGATCGTGCAGGCGCTACACGGAACGACGTCGCCTCCGCACTCGAATGCATCCCTGACGGGGCTTGCGCCCTCCGCCTGGACGCCAACGAGCTCGGGCACTCGGTCGATGAGTCCAAGTCTGGCGAACTCCGCGAATCCCTTGTAGGTCCCGCTCATGATGCAGCCGTCACCGACCGGCACGAACACGCGGTCCGGGGTCTTGTACCCGAGCTGCTCGCTGATCTCGAAGGCGACGGTCTTCTTGCCTTCGACAAGGTACGGGTTCACGGCACAGCAGCGGTTGTACCATCCGAACTTCTCGATGGCCTGCATGGCCAGGTCGAACGCATCGTCGTAGCTTCCGTCGACCGCGAACACCGTCGCGCCATATACGAGAAGCTGCGCGACCTTGGGACGCGGCGCGGTCTTCGGGACGAAGATGTAGCATGGCAGACCCTCAGCCGCCGAGAAGCCTGCGAGCGAACACCCGGCGTTGCCCGTCGATGCCGCGGCGACCGCGGTCACGCCCTCGTCCCGGGCGCGCGCAAGAGCTACGGAGGTCGCCCGGTCCTTCAACGAAGCCGTCGGGTTGCCGCTGTCGTCCTTCACGTGGAGCCCCGAGAGACCAAGATGCCCCGGCAGATGGTAGAGCGGCGTCCATCCGGTGCGCGGTCTCGGAACCGACTTCATCGACTCGACAGGCAGAAGCGGCAGATACCGCCAGTGCGAGTGCTCCTGAGAAGCCGCGATCGACTCACGGCTGATGTTCTTCCCGATCTCGTCATAGTCGTAGAGCACATCGAGGATCCCATCCGGCCCGCAATCCGGACAGGTGAAACGCGCATCTTCGGAGCTGTGCTCCGCGCCGCACTTCGCGCACTGAAGCCCGACGACCCTCGCTCCCCGCATCCTTACATCCTCTCCCACAGATCGGCAGCGAGTTCGCGCGCCCGCGCGCGTGTCGCCTTCGCATCGACCGTGAGGAATTCGCGGTCGCGCATCACGACCCGGCCGTTCACGACGACCGTGTTCACCATGCCGCCCGTGAGACCGAATATGAGATGCCCCCCGAAATTCCCGTCGACCAGTGGCGTCGGCGGGTCATAGTCCAGAATGATCACGTCAGCCAGCGCGCCGGTCTCGAGCACGCCGATGCGGTCGCCGACGAGACGGCTCGCTATGCTCGGATTGTTCTGAACGCCGAGCCGCATCGCCACATCGTGACCGACCCGAGGGTCGCCGGCGTCGTGACGGTGGATGAGATTGGCAACCTTCATTTCGTCGAACATGCTCGCTGTGAAACCGTCCGTTCCGAGCCCCACAAGTATGCCCTCTTCGAGCATGCGAAGGACGTTCGAGCGTCCGACCGCGTTGTTCATATTCGACTGCGGATTGTGCACGACGATCGTGTTCGAATCCCTGAGGAGCCCAAATTCCTCGTCGCTCAGGTGGATCGAGTGCACCGCAATGCTGCGGTCACCGAGGATGCCATGCTCGTGGAGCCGCTCTACCACACGCATCCCCGAACGCTTCAGACTGTCATCGACGTCGGCCCGGTCCTCCGCCACATGGATGTGACATCCAACACCCAGTTCGCGTGCGAGCGCCGCGGCCCGGTCAAGCGTTTCATCGTCGAGCGTGAAGCTCGCATGGAGGCCAACGCTCGAGGTGAGCAGTTGATCCCCGTCGCCCGCCGCGCGCTCGTCTGCCACGCGCCTACCGAACGACTCGTTCTCGGCGAGACCCTCGTCCCGTTTGACGGGACCATCGCGGTCGGTGATCTCGAAACACAGGTTCGCGCGGATGCCAACGTCGGTGAGCGCCTCTGCGACATTGTCCAGACTGTCGGTGACGTGAACCTGGCTGGCGTGATGGTCGATGATGGTCGTCGTGCCGTTCGCGATGAGGTCAAGCGCCCCCGCGGCGGCCGAGTACCAGTTGTGTTCGTTCGTGAGCGCCCGGTCCAGGCGCCACCAGAGATGCTCGAGTATCTCGACGAAGTTGCAGGAGGGTTCGATGTCGGCGATAAGACCCCGGGCGAGCGCGCTGTAGAGGTGCGTGTGCGCATTGATGAGGCCGGGCATGATCAGACCGCCGCCCGCATCAAGCCTCCGGAGCTCATGCCCCGACGCCGCTGCCTCGACATCACGGGCCGCGCCGACGGCCACGATCCGGTTGTCCTCGACGAGGACGGCTCCGTCCGCGATGACACGTCCGCCCTCACCTCCGGTGAAGAGCGTGCCCCCACTGACAAGAAGCCTGGAATCTGCTGACATACGCCCTCCGGACACACCGAACCAGCCGCGCGGCGCACTCCGCACCGCAACCCGACACATTGTCTAGAATCCGGAAAACGCCCTTGAATTGGGAACTTCCGGAGCTTT
>CAZNHF010000093.1:0-10181 GCA_964572375.1 uncultured bacterium
ACGATCCGCGCCGGTGTGCCGCTGGCGTTCCGCGAGGTCGACTTCGACCCGGACGCAAGCGGCGAGAGCGCGGCCGGCATCGGCGACATCGTTATCGATCCCAAGATGCAGATCTATCGCGGGGAGGGTGGCTATCCTCGCGTGGCGCTCCTGGCCGGCGTCCAGCTCCCGACCGGCGACGCGAAGAGCAACCCCGCGCTCTCCGATGGCTCGATCGACCTCATCGGCGGAGTCGCGGTCACACAGCGGATGGACGATGCGCAGGCGCACGTCTGCTTGACCTACTGCTGGAACGGCGAGGCCGAGAGCGGAGCCGACATCAAGGACATGTGGGTTGCGAGTCTGAGCATCGAAAGTCCGCTCGACACATACTGGACGATGCTCTGGGAGGCCAAGGCCTATGTTGGTGAAACGCCGGGCGAGTACCAGCGTCTCTACGTCTGCCCCGGACTTGCGTGGGACAACGGCGAGCACTTCAGTATCGGCCTGTCGGCGATGGTCGGTGTGACGGGCACCGGCGGCGGCGGGATCAGCTGGCTCGACTATGATTGGGCGCCGTATATTCGCGCGTACTACCGGTTCTTCTAACGGGTTCTCCCGTGGCCGCCCTGGCGCGGAGGTGAGAGCGCATGACAGCACCGTTCGGTTTCTCGTGGGGAACGTTCGCGTCGCTCCTGGTCGTCGCGGGGACGATCGCGCTCGCCATCATCTGGTCGGCGCTTGCGTCACGGCACGACGACGGAGAGGGGGACGACGATGAGTGACATGGCCGTCTACTCCACCGTTCTCACAGCCTATCTCGTCCTGCTCGTGGTGATGGGCGTTTCGATGGGGCGCCGCACGCGGAGCGCGGAGGACTTCTATATCGGGGGTCGACAGGTCGGACCGTGGGTCACGGCGTTCTCGTTCGTTGCCGCGTACTTCAGTTCCGTCTTGATCGTCGGCGGCGGCGCGTTCGGCTATCGGTACGGGATGTCGACGCTGTGGGTCGGCGCATCGAATGTCCTCATCGGCTGCACGCTCGCCTGGATCGTTTTGGGGCGTCGGATCTGGCAGTTCACGAAACGGCTCGATACGATGACCATCCCCGGATTCATCGGGAAGCGCTACGGCGCGCAGGACGCGAAGGTCTTCGCTGCGGTTATCATCTTCGTGTTCATGATCGTCTACAACGTGAGCGTGCTGGTCGGGATGGGTAAGATCATGGAGGGTCTGATGGGCATCCCGTACACGACCGGCGTGCTCGTCGCGGGACTCATCATCCTCGTCTACGTCTCGATCGGAGGCTATCTCGCCGTTGTCTGGACGAGCTTCGTCCAGGCGTGGATCATGATCTTCGGGCTGCTGCTGCTCGCGTTCGCGACGCTCGCGAAGGTCGGCGGTCTCACGGCCGCCAACATGAAGCTGGCCGCGATCGACCCCGGGCTCGTGACGACCCCGGGCGTCTGGGGTTGGGGCGGGCTCATATCGTTCGCTCTCATCGTGAGCCTCGGGGTGTGGGGGATGCCCCAGCTGCTGGTGCGGTTCTACTCCATGAAGAGCACGAAGGTGCTCAAGCTCGGCGTTGTGCTCGCCACCCTCGGAGGCGCCATGGCGCTCTTGCCGTACATGACGGGGGCGCTCTCGAGGCTCATCCTGCCGCCGCTCTCAGGCGCCGACGTCGATCTTGCCATTCCGATGGTTACGAAAGCCGTCCTGAACCCGTGGGGCGGCGCCATCTTCCTCGCCGGTGTGATGGCGGCCGGGATGTCGACCTTCGCTTCGGTGCTCATCATTGTGTCGAGCGCACTTGTCGAGGACCTCGGAGGCGGAAAGAAGATTCGAGGCGGAGACACGACCACGGAGGCGTCGGCGAAGCGCGAGGTCATGCTGGGGCGCGCGGCGAGCATCGGCGCCGGGCTTGTCTCCCTTCTGATCGCGTACCGCCCGCCCGCGCTCGTGCTCGTCATCACGGCATTCGCCTGGGCGGTCATCGCATCGGCCTGTCTGTGGCCCGTGGTGCTCGGCGTCTACTGGAAGCGGGGGAACCGCGCCGGCGCGATCACTTCGATGATCGCAGGCACGCTCGTCGCGCTCGGGTGGCTGATCGCCGCGCGCGTCATGGGCGGCAACCCACTGGGGATACACGGCTTCATCCCCGGCGTCACCGTTTCGCTTATCGTTTTCGTCGTCGTGAGTCTCGCGACGAAACCTCCCGCGCCGGAACTCGTGCGCCGGGCGTGGGGAGAGGGGGAGAGCTAGACCATGTCCCACGAAGATGTGAAGTCTCGTGATGGCTCAACAGTGAAACAGACCGGCTTCGCGGCGCAGTCGCTGTGGCTGAAGCTGCTGCTCGTCGTGAGCGTCGGGGCCGTGGTTGTTGGGATCGTGCGGTGTTCCGTCGAATCGACGGCGCCGGTGGCAGGCTCGGTCTCGAGCGTCGCGGTGATGCCGGTGCGCGTGGAAGCACCGGAGGGGTTCTTCCCGCAGCCGAGCGATTCGGTGGCCGTGGTCGCCGCAAAGTGGTTCACGCGGTCGTTCGCGCGCGAGTCTGGTATCGCGGTGGATATGGTGAAGGCGGACGCGGTTCCCGCCGCGCTCGCGGAGGACGCGGGATACGATGCCCTTGCGTACTTCACGCTCGAGCGCACCCATGATGAGGAGAAGGATGAGTACGGACTTCACATCCACGGAGAGATGATCCACTCGGTGACGAAGCGACCGGTGACCGTGGTGGACTACAACGTGCCTCCGGCCTTTCTCTATCGTCGCATGACCGAGGCCGGCGAGAGGATGGCTCGCAGCATGGGGTACGCGCCGCCGACCGACACCGAGGAGGAGGGGTAGCCTTTGCCTTCGCTCGCACGAGCGAGACGCGGCGTCCGGAGACGGATGCTCCGCTGGACGCGGCCGGGACGTGAACTCGGCCGCGAGGCCTATTCCGGTCTCGTCGACTATCACATCCACACCCGGCTCTGCGGCCACGCGTGCGGCGAGCCGGAGCAGTACGTCCGCGAGGCGATCCGGAAGGGGTTTCGCGAGATCGGGTTCGCCGATCACATGCCGATGCTCCACATCCGTGACGAGCATCTGACGATGAAGCCCGGCGAGCTGCCGGTCTACGTCGATCTCGTCCGGGACCTTCAGGAGTCGGTCGACGAGCTGACGATCCGCATGGGCGTCGAGATGGACTACTTCCCGGACCAGATGGATGAGATCTGGAGAGCGGCCGAGCCGTACGCATTCGACTACGTCTACGGGGCCGTCCACTACCTGGACGGCTGGGGGTTCAGCGACAGCCGGGACCTCACGACCTACCACGGGGCAGACCCCGACGGGATGTACGAACGCTACTTTGAACTCTTCTGTGATGCGGTGGAGAACGGCGGATTCGACATCATGGCGCACCCGGACCTCGTCAAGAAGCACGGGGCGAGGACGAGCCTCCCCGTGGAGCGGATGTACGAGACGGCGGCCGAGACGCTCGCCCGGGCTGACGTCGCCATCGAGATCAACTCGTCGGGTCTGAGAAAGCGCGTGGTCGAACTCTACCCGACGCTTGACTTCCTCTCGATCTGCGCCTTGCACGGTGTCGCCGTGACGCTCGGGTCGGACGCCCACAGCCCCATCCAGGTCGGGATGGACTTCGACCTCTCGCTCAAGCACCTTCGACGGGCGGGCATCACAGAGATCGCCTCGTTCGAGGGACGGAAGCGCACGATGCGTCCCCTGCCGCGATAGCCCGTTCCGCCGTGAGGCGTGAGCGGGCAGCAACCCGTTGTAAGGCTTCCCTCCTTGACAGACCGCGACAAGCGGTCTAGTGTGTTGCCTACCGTATCCGGCCGTACCGTCGGCCGTATCTGCCCCATGCGTACCCGCGGACCCGTCTTCGTCTGCATCCTTACCCGCGGGCCGGAGTCCCATGTCAACGAGACCTTCGTGAGAGGGTCGGCGTCCTGCTCAGGTGGGCTCATGCCGGTTCAGCGCGAGACAGGTGCGTCCGCATCGCTCAATCCCCTTGCCGCATTCACGCTCGTGCTCGTGTTCCCCGGGCGAACGTTCATGCGCCTCAAAGACGACCCGCAATGGATCCTGCCGCTCCTTTTCGTTGTGCTCTGCTCGATGGTCAGCGGCGCCTACGCGGTCGTCGGTGGCCATCTGGACGGGTTTCTTGAGAGCATGGCCCTCCGGACCGGGCAGGACCCAGCGCTGACGCGCTCGGCGTTTCTGGCTTCGACGGTCCTCTCAGCCATCGTCGGCGTCCCGCTTGTGCTTCTCCTGGAATCGCTCTTCTACAAGCTCTCAGGGATGCTCCGTGGGGGGCGGGCCTCATTCGGGCTCGTCCTCAGCACCGTCGCGTACGCATCGGTCCCGGTGGGGCTGGGCGCGCTCGTTATCGCGGGACTCATGTGGTTGACGGGCTCGCACTCGGTCGGGGCAAACCTCTCGTTCCTGGTCGACGCAGCGCAGCATCCGGCCCTCTGGAGCATCGCCAGACAGATAGACCTCTTCTCCATCTGGTTCTTCATCCTGCTCGGGATCGCTGCCGAGCACATCTTCGAGCTTCCGCGAGCCCGCGCGCGACAGGTCGGGCTCCTTTTCGCCGTATTCTATCTCTTTATCATGAGCATCTCGGGCGTCGGCAACGCCGGACAGTTCGAGGACCCGTACGCGAACTGGACCACGGTGGAGCTCGATGGCGGGGTGGCGATGGGCGAGAGCCGTGCAGCGGGGGGCGTCGCGACAACGGTGGTCATCCACCACGGGCCTGAGCTGGCGACGAACGCCGCGGCGGCGCAGCTCGCCGACGCGAAGGCCAGGCTTCCGATCTCGGTCGAGCGCGCGCAGAAAGCCCTTGGTCTGGCTCGCGTTCCGCTAATAGACGTCTATCTTTACCCGTCTGTTGAAGCAAAGCTCCTCGCGACGGACAACGGGGAGGTCGCTCATGCGGTCGAATGGGCGAGCGCCGTTCATGTTGCCTGGGTGGAGGGGGGAGAGCGCGCGTTCACGCGCGAGGCGGCGAAGGTGTCCGCTGTTGCTTCCCTCGGGAAGATGTATAATCCGTGCATTCGGGATGGCCTTGCCATCGCGGCGTCGGGGACCTGGGGCGGCGAGCCGCTCCGGGCGGTAGCAGATGAGATAGTGTCGAGCGAGGCCGTGAGCCTCAGCGCTTTGCTGGACCCCGTCGACTACGCCAGACTGGGGCGGCAGACGACGGAACCACTGGCCGGCTCGTTCGTCGAGTTCATCATCGCGACGCGCGGGCCCGAGACGCTCGCAGAACTCCACCGGCTGCAGGGCACGGAGTCGGGCCCGGCCGTTGACGCCGTCGAAGCGGCGTTCGGTCTGCCGCTTGTCGTGATCGAAGAGCAGTGGAAGGACTATCTCCGCGCTGGTTCGGTCGAGGACGCCGGACAACTATAGGAACGACAGGAGGAATGTGTGGGCACTGGGTTTCTAGCTACGGTCGGGCAGTCGGGCGTTGTCGGGAAGACGATCGTGTTCTTCCTGTTCTTCGTATCCGTCTATGCGTGGGCCATCATCCTCTACAAGTACATCACGCTCAGACGGGCTGAGGCGCGGTCCCGGCGGCTTCTCGGAAAGTTCCAGGAGAGCCCGGACGCCCTGGTGAACCACTACAACGATCGCCCGCGATTCGATGCGTCACCCGTGGCGGCGGTGCTCGAAGCGGGGCTTTCGCATCTGGCGCTCGTCATGCAGGGGCGGACCGGCGCGCGGGGGCTTTCGCTCGTTCAAATCGACGGGCTGGACCGCTCGCTCGGACGCGCGATCTCCGAGCAGGTGCTCGAGCTTCGCAAGTATCTCGTCACGCTCGCGACCATCGTCGGAGCGGCGCCGTTCATCGGGCTCTTCGGCACGGTGTGGGGCATCATGAAGGCGTTCACGGCGATGTACGTGACCGGCAGCGCCAGCATCTCCAGCGTGGCGCCCGGCATCTCGGCGGCGCTGACCACGACCGTCGCCGGGCTGGCAGTCGCTATCCCAGCGCTCGCGGGCTACAACTACCTCATGAACCGGGTTCGGACCACGACGGTCATGATGGAGAACTTCTCATCGGAGTTCGTCTCGACCGTCGAACGAAACATGGGAGAGCGGTAGAGCGGGGGGGGAGACCCAGTGCGTCGCAGACATGACGAACAGAACATGGATCCGATCGGGGACATCAATGTCACGTCCCTCGTTGACATAATGATGGCGCTCCTCGTCATCTTCATCATTGTCGCGCCTATGATTGAACAGGGTATCGAGGTGAACCTGCCGACGGCCGAGCCTGCGAAGATCGACGTGTCCGACGTCGTCACGGTCACCGTGTCGGGAAACGACCGCATCTACTTCGAGAACCAACGGGTCACGATGGATGACCTCAAGGAACGGCTGTCGAACATCCATACCGCGAACTCGGATGCCGCCGTCCTCATCAAGGCGGACGAGGACATCCGATACGGTCGTGTCGTCGAGGTGCTCGATGCGGCAAGGAACGCTGGTCTCTCGCGACTCGCGATGGCGACGAAGCCGACGGAGTAGCCGACGGAGTAGCCGACGGAGCGGAGAGCACGAGCGAGCGGGCACGCATGCGCGTCGGGTGATGGAGACGCGCGAGGACGGAATCTGTCCGATGAATCGTTTCCTTCTTATATCGGCATCTGCCCACGTGGTTCTGATCCTCATCCTCCCGTTCGTTCCGGGTCTGTTTGCGGACGAGGAAATGGGGCTCGACGTCTACAGCGTGCAGCTGGTCGATATCCAGAGCCGTCCAGTCCGCGTCGAGACGCCGGAGCCCGAGCCGGCGGTCGAGGAGGCGGTCGAGGAGGCGGTGGAGACACCTCCCGAGCCGGTTGAGGAGGTCGTCGAGGAGAGGATCCCGGAGGAGCCGGCGCCTCAGCAGCGCCGTGTGGCGGTGAAACGGCAGCCGGTCGAAGAACGCGAGAGCCTGGCTGACCGCCTCGCGGACCGGTTGCGCTCACAGGACGAAGAGCGTCCGGAGTCCGAGCCGGAGCGGCCGCAGCCGGAGCAGACCGCGTCGGCGAGCGCGACGGTGACCGCCTCGCGGTTCCCATATGCGTGGTACCTTTCTATCATTCAGGGTAAGGTAAGCTCGAACTGGAAGCAGCCGAGCTCGCGCCTCATCACACAGGACCAGTTGAGCACCCAGGTGTCGTTCCGCATCAGACGCGACGGAGCGACGGAACTCGTGACGGTTCGGCGTTCGTCGGGGCTTCCCAACGTCGACCAGTCGGCGGTCAAGGCGGTCAGGAGTTCGACCCCTTTTCCTCCGCTGCCTGACGACTATCAGGAGGACCATCTGGATGTGACCATCGATTTCACAGTGAAGCAGGAGTAGTCACGATGCAAAGACACGGACACGGGCGAGTTATCCTCGCGCTTCTTCTCACACCTCTCGTTCTCATCCTGCTCGTCGGGACCGCAGGGGCGCAGGTACATATCAACGTATCGAAAGCCTTCGGTCAGAAGGTAATCGTCGCGGTCCCGCTCTTCGAGCTGGAGGGCGGCACGATCGTCGATCCTGCGGCCGTTCGCGACGTGCTCAACTTCGATCTCGGCCACTCCGGGTTCTTCAGTGTCGTCGATAACACGACGTTTGTGGACGAAACTGAGATCGATGATCGGATCTCCGGCCGCATCGCGTTCCAGGAGTGGTCGGCGCTTGGCGCGGAGATACTTGTGAAGGGCAAGATCGGAGGCGACCTCTCGGAGGTCTACATCGAGGCGACCGTCTACGATTTGGCTCAGGGGAAGGCGATCTTCGGACGACGCTACGTCGGCGTGCGCGAGGAGTGGCGGGATGCGGTTCACAGCATCTCCGACGACATCGTCTTTAGACTGACCGGTGAGACCGGGATCGCGAAGACGAAGATCGCGTTCGTTTCCGGTGTGACGGGGTCCAAAGAGGTCTACGTGATGGACTACGACGGCGAGAGCCGCCGGCGCGTCACGAGACAGGACGCCATCGCCGTGTCCCCCGACTGGTTCCCCGGCGCCGAAGATATCGTCTACACGGTTATCCTTGGAGGCCGGCAGGAATGCCGACGCACGACGATCGCCGGAAGCGGGACGCGACTGACGTCGTTCCCGGGGCTGAACGCGTTCGCATCGCCGTCGCCGAGGGGCGATGAGATACTCATGACTCTCTCGAAGGACGGCAACCCTGAAATCTATCGTCTTCGGGCTGATGGAAGCGACCCGAGACGGCTCACGTTCGGGAGGAGCACGGAGTCGTCCCCGTGCTGGTCGCCGGACGGCAGAAGAGTCGCCTTCGTGTCGGATCGGGCCGGAGTGCCGCAGATCTACGTCATGAGCGCGACCGGCGGGACGGCGCGGCGGATCACGCTCGAGGGGAACTACAACACGTCGCCGGACTGGTCGCCGAAGGGCGACATGATCGTATACACTTCGCGTATCAGTGGAGTTTTCCAAATCTGCGGTGTGGATGTGGAGAGTGGAGAGGTGACGAGACTGACGACGGGGTCGGACCAGAAGGAGGACCCGTCGTGGGCGAGAGACGGCCGCCATGTCGTCTATAGTGTGAAGCAGGGAGGCAAAGCCGACCTGTATATGATAGATATATACGAACTGGAACCTGTGAGGCTGACCAGCGGGGCCGGAGACTATCTGAGCCCTGCGTGGTCCGACTAGCGAACGCTCAGCGTTCGCGAGGAGGAGTCATGAGGAAGAAGCTCGTTCCGGCAGTGTGTCTGTTCGCAGCAGTCGCGATGTTGGCGCTCTCCGGCTGCGGCAGCAAAGAAGACGTGATGGAAGAGCCGATCATGGAGCCGTCCGACGCCGAGATCATCGGCTCTCTGACCGGTGACGACATCCCGCTCGCCGAGCAGCCCGACGACACGATCTACGTCGAGCCAGGCTCGCATGTGTTCTCGGACGTTCACTTCGCGTTCGACCGCTACAATATCCTCTCGGAAGACGAGGCAACACTTCAGCGCATCGCCGAGTGGCTCCGGGACAACGACATGGTGCGAGTGATGATCGAGGGGCACTGCGACGAGCGCGGTACGAACGAGTACAATATGGCGCTCGGAGAGCAGCGCGCACTCGCGGCGCGGCGTTACCTGATCGGTCTCGGCATCGGTTCGGAGAGGCTCGGCACCATCAGCTACGGTGAGGAGCAGCCGATGGATCCGCGGAGCACCGAGGACGCCTGGTCCAAGAACCGCAGGGCGCACTTCGTCGTCTCCCAGTAGCGCGGAGGTCGTCATGACGAGAACCGTTTCATGCGGCACCCGCAGAGGCGCGCGCGCCGGACTTCGTGTTCTGCTCGGGACGGCCCTCTGCCTGGCGGTGGGGGTGATGCTGTCCGGTTGCGGGACCGGCGGACTCGCCGTGAAGAGGGACGTCTGGGAGGCCGAGGATAACTTCGCGCAGCGGCAGGCCGGACTCTCGGAGAAGATGCTCCAGATCGACGGTCGGCTGACCGCGGCCGAGGATGATCTGGCAGCGCTTCGAGCAGTCAGCGAGGGGCTGTCGACGCGGATCGCCGGGCTCGAATCTGAGTTCGGGCGCGGACTCGAGGCCGTGCGGAGCGGGCAGGAGCAGCTCGGTATCGAGCTCGAGGGTAGGATCCGGGACGTCGACACGGGGCGCGAGGGCGACCGGGAGGACATTCTGGCGAGGATGCAGATCGTCCTCGAGGAGGTCACCCGTGAGAACGCGCAGCTCCGGGCCGATATCGATGCCATCCGTGACCAGATCGTCACAGGTTACGAACACGAGGTGAAGCGCGGAGAGAGTCTGGCGACGATCGCGGCGCAGTACGGCGTCACCGTGAGCGCCATCGTTCGCGAGAACAATCTCACTAACCCCGATGTCATCACCGTCGGACAGAAGCTCTTCATCCCGCGGAACTAAAGAAGCTCCTGCCTGTGTCTCCGGTGATGCCGGGGCGCGGGCAGGAGCTCTTCAATGTACGGTCCTCTGTGCGGTCCGGTCTCGCAGCGTGCGCGACGGGACGGAGTCCGACGGCGACTAGGCAGGAAGCCTGAAGTCGAAGGACGGGTCGATCTCGCTCAACCGCTCGGCCTGACGAAGGAGCTCGGTGCGCAGTTCGTCACGCGGCTTCTGAGCTTCGGTCTCAGGTTTCATCCACGCGGAGTATGCTTCAAGGAACTCGTTCCGAATCTGCTCGATCGTCTCACCTCGACGGATCT
>CAZNHF010000094.1:0-10042 GCA_964572375.1 uncultured bacterium
CGCCGATGGCGGAGAATATGCAGTCCACGATCTTGATGTCGCTGCCGTCCTCGACCAGGATGGCGGTCCCATAGTCCCGCCCGCCACCGATGAACCCGAGATCCTGAATCACCATCGTCGTATCCTGGTTCCCGTGGATGTGGAATCCACGGTAGGAGCGGCCGCACGATATCACGGTCGAGGCCGGGCCGGACACGGAGCGAACCACGAGATTGCGCGTGCCAGGATCGATGTTCGTGTTCTCGATGCCCGAATAGGTGCCCGGGAAGATCAGGATCGTGTCTCCGTCGGCGCACTCGCAGAGTGCTTCCCGGATCGTCGGGTAGTCCGCCTCGCCGGGTGAGCCGACGCGGTGGGTCGCGGCACGGGCATCAAATGAGAGGAGCGTGGCTGCTGCAAGGAGGGCAAGAATGAGTGACGTGCGACGGTTCACAGATAGCTCCCGTTGGTGGGAATCGGCCTGGGGGAGGCGAACGCGCTAAATCACGTACGACGATATGATACCACACAGTGCGCACTGGCGTCCAGCGCCATGTGGCCACCTCGTGCAGAGCACCGATGTTAACCATCTCGTGTCGGCGCGGCAGCCGGGCCGCACACACCGACCGCTGATTGACCCCTATCTGGGGACAGGTTATACTAGGTGTTCGCTCCGTCCGCAGGGCGCGTTCGCCATCTGGAGGCTGCGCGTCGCCCTCCGTGGCGGGGCCTGTGTGCGAATGAGAGGCAACACCCTTCACCACTGTGACGACTGGTCACACCCGCAGGAGGAAGCAATGGCGAAGAGAACGATCGTCACCATGCCGGGAGACGGCATCGGCAAGACCGTGCTGCCAGAGGCCATGAGGGTCCTCGACGCGCTCGGCTTCGAGGCCGACTACGTGCACGCCGATATCGGTTGGGAGTTCTGGCAGACCGAGGGCAACGCGCTTCCGGAGCGCACGCTCAAGGCGCTCGAGCAGCACAAGATCGGTCTCTTCGGCGCCATCACGTCGAAGCCGAAGGACAAGGCGGCCTCCGAGCTGGCGCCCGCGCTTCAGGACAAGGGCTATGTCTACTACAGCCCGATCGTCGGCATGCGCCAGCATTTCGACCTCGACATCTGCATCAGGCCGTGCCGCTCTTTCGCGGGCAACCCGCTCAACTTCATCCGCCGCCAGGGCGACGGTTTCGACGAGCCGATGGTCGATGTGGTCATCTTCCGCCAGAACACCGAGGGGCTCTACGGTGGTGTCGAGTGGACGAATCCTCCGGATGAGGTTCGCAAGGCGCTCGAGACGCATCCGAAGATGAAGAACTTCAAGGACACCCCGAGCGAGGACCTCGCGATCTCGACCAGGATCTTCACGCGGAAGGCCTGCTACCGTATCTGCAAGGCCGCGTTCGAGCACGCGAAGAAGTTCGGATACAAGTCCGTGACAGTCTGCGAGAAGCCGAACGTCATCCGCGAGACGTCGGGCATGATGATGTTCGAAGCGAAGAAGATCGCCAAGGACTACCCGGGCATTGAGCTCTGGAACACCAACATCGACGCGCAAATGATGTGGCTGACGAAGAACCCGGAGACCTACGGCGTGATTGTCTCCGGCAACATGTTCGGCGACATCGTGTCCGACGGCTTCGCCGGACTGGTCGGCGGTCTCGGATTCGCGTGCAGCGCCAACATCGGCGACGAGGTCGCGGTATTCGAGCCGACCCACGGTTCGGCGCCGAAGTATCAGGAACTCGACCCGTCGATCGTCAACCCGATGGCGATGATCCTCTCCGCGTGCATGATGCTCGATCACATCGGCGAGCAGGAGAAGGCGACAAAGATCCGCGACGCGATCGCGGTCGTCATCGCGGAGGGCAAGATTCGGACCTACGACATGATGAAGCTCACCGGTGGCGCTGACGCCATCGCGAAGGGCGCGGCAACGACGCGGCAGATGACGGACGCGATCATCGCGCAGCTGTAGTCATTCGAGCGGGGGCTCCGGGCACGACGCCCGGGGTCCCTTTCTCTTCTTCGAGCTGATGCCCCGCCATCGGGGACGGAGGTTGCTCCGGACCAACGAGCGAAGCACGATGCGAGGAGCGAGCATGGGACAGACATTCGCGCAGAAGATCCTGGCCGGCGCGGCGGGGCTGGACTCTGTCGTACCCGGGCAGATCGTCGCTGTGAAGCCGGACCATCTTCTGACGCACGACAACACGGCTGCGATCATTGGGAAGATCAAGGACGACCTCGACAAGTACGGCATCGTCCGTGACGATCTCTCGGTCATTGTGCTCGACCACGTCACGCCGGCGGCGGACGAGAAGACCGCGACCGGTCACTTCGCGGTTCGGGAGTTCGTCAGGAAGTTCGGGATCAAGAACTTCTACGATGTAGGCGTCGGCGTCTGCCATCAGGTCGTCGTAGAGAAAGGACACGCGCTCCCGGGCAAGATCCTCGTCGGGAGCGATTCGCACACCTGTTCGTATGGCGCGGTCAACGCGTTCTCGACGGGCATCGATCGGACCGAGGCCGCCGCGCTCATGCTCGTCGGTGAGACGTGGCTCCGTGTGCCGCCGACCATCAAGGTGACGCTCAGGGGCGCGCTGAGATCCCCGGTCTCCGCGAAGGACTTCATTCTGACGCTCATCGGTGATATCTCCGCGGGTGGGGCGACTTATCAGGCGGTCGAGTTTCACGGTGACCTCTCGTCGCACGACATCGAGGCGCGGTTCACGATCGCGAACATGGGTATCGAGATGGGCGGCAAGATCGCCGTCTTCCCGTACGATGCGGTGACCGAGGCGTATCTGGCCTCGATCGGCGTCGACCGCGGAAGCTACGAGCCGGTCTGGGCTGATCCGGACGCGGAGTACATCCGCGAGCTTGAGTACGACCTCAGCGCGATCGGGCCGGTCGTTGCGATGCCGCACAAGGTCGACAACGTCAAGCCGGTCTCCGAGGTCGAGGGCACGCCGATCCAGCAGGCGCTCATCGGGACCTGCACGAACGGGCGGCTGTCGGATTTCCGCGCAGCGGCGAAGATCCTCGACGGGAAGAAGGTCGATCCGGGCGTTAGGCTTCTGCTCCTGCCGGCGTCGCGCGAAGTGCTCGAGGCGGCGATCGACGACGGGACGATGCTGAAGCTCATAAGGGCCGGAGGAGTGCTCATGCCGACCGGGTGCGGACCGTGTCTCGGCGCGCATCAGGGCGTGCTGGCGCCGGGCGAGTTCTGCCTGTCGACGGCGAACAGGAACTTCAAGGGAAGAATGGGATGCAAGGAGGCGGAGATCGCGCTCGCAAGTCCGGAGACGGTCGCAGCCTCGGCGATAGCCGGGAAGATCGCCGACCCGCGCAAGCTCACGTAGGTCGGAGCCGCGCGCGCCGGTCGAGACGGGCTGAGGCGCGCTGCAAGGAGGTGAACGTTGAGAGTCTGGAAGTACGGAGACGACATCAACACCGATATGCTCTTCCCCGGCAAGTACACATACACGTGCGCGACACCGGACGAGATCAGGCCGCACCTGCTCGAGGATCTCGATCCTGAGTTCTCGGGAAGCGTGCAGCCGGGTGACATCGTCATGGCGGGGAAGAATTTCGGGTGCGGCAGCTCGCGCGAGCAGCCGGTGCTCGGCCTGAAGTCGGTCGGCGTGGTCGCGGTCATCGCGGAGAGCTTCGCGCGCATATTCTATCGCGCCGCGATCAATCAGGGACTCGTGCTCATCGAGTGCCCCGAGGCGGTGCGGGCGTACAAGGATGGTGACGAGGTCTCGCTCGATGTCGAGGGCGGGAAGGTCACGGTCGGAGGTGTCACATACGAATTTCCGCCGCTGCCGGCGGAGATCCTGGCCATTCGTGATGCGGGCGGGCTTCTGGCGTATGCCAGGGCCAAGCTTTCGAAGAGGAGCTAGACGAGCATGGCAATCAAGAAGAACAAGGCGCTCTCTGATGACATCAAGAAGCTCTTCCCGGAGCTGGATCTCATCAAGGACAAGACGCTCAGGAAGCAGACGCTCGACGTGTGGGTCGATGCGGCTGAACAGGGCGGCTGGACGGCGAAGGACCTGACGAAGATCCCGTTCACGCTCCTCATCGAGACGGGCAAGCTGAGTCTCATCGATCACACTCGGGCCGTCACGAAGACGGCCATAGCCATCGGTACCGTGCTCACGGCCGAGTACGGCGACCAGCTGCCGATCGATCGCGATCACCTGATCGCGGGCGGACTTCTCCACGACGTCGGCAAGTGTCTCGAGTACGAGAAGAAGGGGAAGAAGATCGTCAAGAGCGAGCGCGGCAAGGACCTCAGGCATCCGTTCTCGGGGACCGCACTGGCGTTCCAGCGTGGGCTTCCGAGCGATGTCTGCCACATGATCGCCGTGCACGCCGGCGAGGGCAATGGTCACCGTCACACGACCGAGGCGTTCATCATCCACCACGCCGACTTCGTCAATTTTGAGCCGCTCAAGAACAAGGCCGAGGGGAAGTAGGCGCACCCGGACAGATGAAGTACTCTGAGGGGGCGCGATTGCGCCCCCTCGTTCATCTGGATGCTGGAGCACCACGGTGGAGTGACTGGCGCGCGGCTCGAATGCGGGGCGCGCCGCATCAATGCAAGGTCCTGCCACGGAGGGACGGACGCTGGCTTCGAACATCGAGATCAAGGCGAGTCTCGGCTACCGTGCGTGCAGCGTACACGCACTGGCGGCCGCCGTGTCAGCCACCCGACCGGTGTCGATCGAGCAGAAGGACACATTCTTCAATGTCCGGCACGGACGGTTGAAGCTCCGGGAGTTCGGCGAGGACACGAGCGAAGCCGGTGTTGGTGCGGACGCACCCGGTGCCGGCGCCGCGGAACTCATCTTCTACGAGCGCCCCGACACCGAGGAACCGACAGCGTCGTCCTACTCGCTCGTTGCCGTGCCGGACCCCGCCGCACTCAAGGCGGCGCTCACGGCGGCGATCGGTGTTCGAGGTGTTGTGTCAAAGCGCCGCACGCTCTATCTTGCGGGGGAGACGCGCATCCACATCGACGAGGTGGACGGTCTCGGGACATTCCTCGAGCTTGAGGTGGTTCTTGGGACCGGCGCCGGTGCGGCGTCACATGAGGAAGGCGTCGCGCGCTGCCGAGAACTGATGAGCACGCTTGGTATCGACGAACAAGATCTCATAGATAGAGCGTACGTCGATCTTCTTGAGGAGGTCTGACGATGACCATTCTCTCAGCGGCCGTGCTTCTGTTCCTGGTCATGGACCCGTTCGGGAACATCCCGCTCTTCGTCTCGGCGCTCTCGGGCGTGGACCGGGAGCGGCACATGCGCGTCATCGTCCGAGAGCTCCTCATCGCGCTCGGCATCCTCGTGGTCTTCCTCTTCGCGGGCCAGTCGCTCATCCGGATGCTCGATATCAGCGAGCCTGCGTTGACGGCGGCCGGCGGCACCGTGCTCCTTCTGATCGCCATCAAGATGATCTTCCCGCGTCCGGGCGGACTGATGGAGGAAACGGAGGGTGAACCGTTCATCGTCCCGCTCGCCGTTCCCTACGTTGCCGGGCCGTCGGCGATGGCGTCGATCCTCCTCATCATGAACCGCGACCCCGGTCGCTGGCCGGAGTGGCTGGCGGCTCTGACGATCTCGTGGTTCGTGACCGGCGTCATCATCGCGATGTCTGGCGCGCTGCTCCGGCGGCTCGGCAAGAGCGCGCTCGTGGCCGTTGAACGTCTGATGGGCATGGTGCTCGTCGCCATCGCCATCCAGATGCTCATGACGGGGATCGCGCAGTTCATCACGCTCACCTCGTAGCTCTCCACATCCGCCCGATACCCGATGCTCATCTGCCACGCATGCCGCAGTCGCCTGCGCCCCCGCGGTATGCCGCAGTCGCCTGCGCCCCCGCGGTCCGCCGCAGTCGCCTGCGCCCCCCGCAGCGGGCGAATTCCCGTGTGCGGGAGTCTGTGCGGTCGTCTGGATGTTGTACCGACGATAGTGGCCTGCTCGCGACAATACCTGTACAATGGGGACTGAAGCTCAGTTCCTGCGGCACACGCTTTGCCCTGCGCGTTGCCGCATCCGTGCGTCCGTGCGGCCTTCCGAGGGGGGAGACCCGACGATGTCCGACCATCGGCACGCCCGAGGCAGACACACGCTCTTACGCGGCGCGACACTCGTGATGGTCGTCGCTGTGGCGATCATCCTCGTCGCGACCATCCGCTCCCGTCAGACCGTCCACACACTCCCTGAGAAATTCGACTACCTTCCATATCGATTCGCGCAGGCGTCGCCGTTCGACTCAGCAAGATTGCAGGTTCACGCGGCGGACCTCGACAGGGATAGCATCGACGAGGTGATCGCGCTCTCCAAGAACCGACGCCACGACGAACGGTTCATCGGTGTCGCCTTCATAGAGGAGTCCCAGAGGTACACCATCACGCAGATGAACATGAGCTCCGCGTGTGAGCTGATGGGCGTCTTGGATCTGACCGGCGATGGACAGCACGAGCTCGTGTGGTCGGAGCAGCGTCCCGAGGGCGTTGTGGAGTTCGCCGTCACCGCGTTCGATACCATCGCCGTTGATTCCGGACGACATCAGATTGGGTCGGTTCTCTGGGATGCGACAGGCAGTCTGATGGAGGACGGAGTCTGGGGCGGGGGAGGCTACGTCATCTCCGCGTTCGACCTTGACGGCAACGGTACGCGCGAGACGCTGCTCGCAGGGGTGAGCACGGGTATTCTTCGTACGCCGCGAGGGCTCTGGCTGATGAACTGGGAGTCGGGCACGATCACCGGAACCCGCGAGACGGCGGCGACCATTGCAGACGGCGTCGTGATCGACATCGATGGCGATGGTGATGATGAGATCGTCATCGGTCTCGAGTCACCCGGGAACGGGGCAATCAGCGATCCGTTCGACGACGGTCATGCGTACATCGCCGTGTTCGAGAAGGATCTCTCGCTCAAGTGGTGGCGCGAACTTGCCGGGTACTCCGCTCTGGTCTCGTACGTCGTTGCGGACCTGGATGGGGATGGCACGATGGAGATCGCGACGGGAGTGGGGGGGAGCAATCGCAATCTTGAGAGCGACTTCGTACTTCGAATCTGGAGCGCGGCGACGGGTGAGCCCATGGCATCGATGTCGTTCGGCGGTCCGGTCAACGATGTAAGAGACCTCCTGACTCGCGACGGTGAGAGGATTTGTGTCGGACTGGCTGATGGCCGGGTTCTGCGGTATCAGTATGCAAGCCGTACGCTGACGCAGGATGCGGAGTTTCGTGACCGCGAGGGTATGCGCGCCATCAACGCGTTCGATTTCGGCGTACCGTCTCTGGGACAGACCCTCATTATTACGACCGTGAACGGGACGGTCGTGATGACGGATGATGAGCTGCGGCCGCTGGCGGCCTGGCGGACGAACGAGGTGATCGACCACAACGAAAAGATCATGGCGGCCCACTTCGCTCTCAGGGATGGAGCCGTGCCGGGGATGATCTTCCAGACGAGCAAACACCTGTACTACACATATGCGGAGCGCATCCCGCTTCCGCCGTGGCTCCGTCGCGCGATCGACTGGCTCCGGAGTATTGCGTCGTTCCTCATCGTGGCGATTGTGACACTGCTCGTCGCCGCGGCCGTGCTTCCGCGCTACAGGCGTCAGGCCATCGGTTCGCTCAGGAGGCGGCTGCTGCCACGCAAGAGACGCGAGGCCGAACTCGACGAGTTCATCGAGCAGCTGAAGACGGGAGACCACGGACTTCTCTCCGCGACGAAGACGCTTCGCAGACTCGCCGGGCAGTTCACGATGCTCTCCCAGTATGAGGGAGAGGCGCCGGCGCAGTTCTCCGAGCGGTACGCAGAGGCTCTGCGCAACGCGCGGGAGGTCGGGCTCCCCGCGGTGGAAGGGCTCGTGGCAAGCACCGCGCAGCTCGGTCTCGCTCCGCTTGAGGCGACAGACGTCCGGCGCGCGATCACGGAGCTCCATGGTGTCATCGCCGGTCTTCCAGGGAAACCGGCGAATCGGGATGGCGCTGAAAGGGTCCGCGTCCAGCTCGATCGTTCGCTCGCCACGGTGCAGCACGGGCTCTCCGTCGCGCGCGGTCAGGCGGAGCGGGAGAGATCCTCTGCGCCCGTGAACGAGCTCGAGAGGGTCATCTCATCGCGCGGAGCTGAGTTCAGACAGCCGGGGCTGCGGTTCGAGCGGGAAGGGTTTGATGTGCTGGCCGGCGTTCGGGTCCTCGGCACGCCGGCCGAACTCACGTTCGTGTTCGACAATCTCCTTGGCAATGCCCTGCGTGCCGTGCGGGGCGAGGATGAGGCCGTGATCCGCGTGGCGGTCGTGCGATCAGACGACAGGGTCACGGTCACGATCGAGGACACCGGGAAGGGGATCGCCCCGTCGGAGCACGAGCGCGTGTTCGCAAGGAGCGTGAGCGAGAAGAGTGGAGGGCACGGGCTCCCGCGGAGCCGCGAGATTCTTGAGCGGCGCGGCGGGGCGCTCAAGCTCGCGCGGTCCGCTCCTGGTGAGGGTGCTGTCTTCGAGGTGAAGATGAAGGTCGTGACGGATGACGAGTAGACCGAATACGTCTCTCCGGCGACTCCTCGGGCTTGCGCTCGGTGTTCTCGTGTTGGCGCTGCTCGCGGGGTGCAAGAACACACTGCCGGATGGACCGGGCGGGCTTCCGTATCGCATCGAGAAGCATGGAGCGCCGCTCAAGGGTGTCCTGAGCGCGGACATGGCGGACCTCGACGGGGACGGCGTGGAAGAGTTCCTGACCTTCAGCCGTGCTCCGAACGGCGCGTATCACTACCTCGCGGTCCGCAAGCAGGTCGGCGACAGCATCATGCTCGCCTACCAGTTCAACAAGCCATGGCTGTTCCAGTTCTCCGGGGCTCTGGACATTGACGGTGACGGCACGCCGGAGGTCTTCGTCTGCCGGCAGGTCGACACCGAATGGGCGGAGCTCGCGGTGCTCGACGTGCTCATCGACGGCGACGGCTTCGATGTTGAGGAGTTCGATGAGGCGACGCCGGTGCGCCTGCGTCTCCCGGACACGCTCATCGACGGCCTGACGTGGGACGGGCGCATCCTCGCGATCGATGTTCTGGACGGCGATGGCGACGGCTGGTCGGAGCTTGTGACGTTCGCCTCCCGGGCCGGACTCGCGAAGGGTCCAAGAGGGATCGGGCGGGCCGACATCAGCACCGGAGAGATCATGTGGTATACGCCGTTCGCCGGCGCGCCGGAAGAGATCGTGTGCGTGGCCGATCTCGACGGCGACAGCGAGAACGAGTATGTGGCGGACTTCAACTCGCCAGGCAACGGCGTCCGCGTCGGGGACATGACGGATTCTGAGGCTTGGGTCGCGGCGGTCGACGGCGATGGCTCCGTCGTCTGGCGCCACCGCCTGGGCGGCCTGTCTGCGGGGGGGTGGCCCTGCTGCAGCGATGTGACCGGAGATGGGCGTCTGGAGGTCGTGACGTGGCAGTCATACGGGCGCTCGGCGCACCCGGACACCGTGTGGCTCACCCTGTGGGATGGCGAGACGGGACAGCGAGTGGCGCGGTGGCCGAACAGGGGCAGCATCAACGCCGTGGAGCTTGGAGGCGCCGCGGCGCCGCGTTCGGTGTTCCTCTGCGGCGAGGACGGCTTCATCCGCAGGATCACGTGGGATGGGCAGGCCCTCGTCTGTGACCGGGAGATCGACTGCGTCGAAATGCCGATGGGTATCGGGCTCGCCGACGTGGACCCGATCCTTGTGCCGGTCCTTATCGGCATGACAGCAGAGGGGACCGTGTTCGCGCTCGATACCGACCTCGAGCCTCTGGCTCTCCTTAAGACCGACGAGATCCATGACTGCCACGCGTCCATTTTGCCCATGACATACCCGACGGGCAGTCGCGGCGCCGCTGTGGGCATCGGGTTCGACCGCGGCTTCCTCTTCATCGACTTCCAGAAGTCGCCGCTCCCGCTCTGGGTGTTCGTGACCGGGTCGATCGCTCTCGTCCTGTTCTTCTGCCTCGCCGTCCCGCAGATCCGCCGCCGGCTGCTCTCGCTTCTTCGTCGCCTCATCAT
>CAZNHF010000095.1:0-10028 GCA_964572375.1 uncultured bacterium
TCGTACGAGTCGCGACATCCCATGCCACAGCAGCTCAAGCAGAGCACGATGAAGCACACGAACACAACGGCTGTACGTTTCATCTTCGCCTCACACGGTTGACCAGAAAGCGTGACGGTTCATGTCAAGGCGCCATGGCTGGGACTCGGTTCGACCCTCTGCAGGAAGAAGCACCCCGATATCCCCGAAGAGAGTCGCGCCCTGCCTGTGCGCGCGACAGATCAACGCCGTCGAGATGACCGGCGAATCGGGGTCGATGCTCTGCCAGGAAAGCGTCCTGAGTGGTCCCGAAGCACCGGCCGGACCCCAAAGGAGCGAGAGCTCGATCGGGCCACCTGAAGAGTGCGTGTAGGGCATGGAGAACGTCTGCCCATTGACGTCGAGCGACAGCAGTGAGTTGGACGACGCGAGTTCGACGGGATCACTCCCGTTGACGGAGAGATACAGACATGGCTCAATAACGAAGTGCGCCGGCGTCTCGCTCCGCGCGCCGAACAGGCCCGCTCCACGCGCCGCGTCGTGTCCATCGACCGTGCGCACACGACCCACTGTGAAATCCTCTGCAGCCACGGCAGGCGGCGCGCGGAGCAGGAGGAGGTCGATCCGCCCCCGTCTCTCTGAGGCACCAGCAAGGACTCCCTCGACCCACCGAACGGAAGTATCGGTCTCTTCGCTGAGCTGCTCGAATTGTGAAACCGTCAGCGTGTTCGTTCGAATGGTCGCCCCAAATTGCTCCAACGCTAGCCAGAACTCGAGAGCATGCGGCATCGCCAACGAACTCCGCGCGAGGACTCTCGCGTGAACGGCCTGCTCGCCCAGTGACTCCTGCTCGTGCGCCTCTTCGACGATCACCCAGTGCTCCCCATCCTTGAACCACGTGCGAAAGAGCGTGACACGCAACGCCTCGCAGCCGAAGTCGACAAAGGCCACGCGCGTCTCACTCTCCTCGAGTTCGTTGGCGAGATAGCTTGCGAAGAAATCGGGCAACGTGGATGGAGATCCAAGCAGATCCGTATCCGATAGAATCTCAGACAGCGACCGCTCGAGCTTCAGAGATGCGGTCATACAACAACGCTCGACCGCTCCCCCAGTCTGAAGCTGTCCCTCGAGCGCATGCCGCCAACAGATGTGCAGCCCTTCACGGAGGTTATCTGCGTGCTTCGTCCCGGACAGAGGAAACCGAGGCCATGCCACTGCTTCCCCGTCGGCGACCCTCTGCCTGAAGTGCGCATCCGAGCACACGCTCAGCGCATCCTCTCCGCAGTACACCTGAATCCCCACGTCAAATGCGCGGGTCGAATTGGACCCGTCCATAGCAATCCAGGAGGGAGCCGTACTTATGCGGTGGTTGTGTCGCCTCCAGGCACCGGGGCCGGCACCAAGAGCTGCCGAGACCCAGGCGGTCTTCATACTAGAGACGCCAAGGTCAAACCCGAGCTGCATGCGAGTCTCCTGCCCTGCGCTGCGATTCAGATGAAGACATACACGGGCCGTTCCGCCAAAGTCAGCGCCAGAGGCTTGTACTGGCCGATGGGCCGCCCCTTGTAGCTACCGGACACGGCGAGAATCCCGTTCGCATCGAGCTTGAAGTCGATGTTGATCTGGTCTCCCCTACTTCCAATCTCACCGCAACCCCACACGAACATGCCGATTCGTGTGATCTCTGGATTCACAACGCCGCCGATGACAAGCTGCCTGCTCGAGCCAACGTTCTCCGCCACGCAGCGATGGTCGAACTGCTTGTAAGGGACTCTCAGTCTGGCAGCCAGATGCTTCGATGTTGAATCGAAGACCCTGCCGCGCTCCAACCCGGGCAACGCGTCGAAGATCTCGACACCATGCAGCGGTCGCGCCACGCCGATGGATCGCGTGAGAATCCGAGTGCTGCTTGTGACTCGCTCCGAACCGCCAGCATCGATCGTTCCATAGTACGACGCTCCGATTGCCACGCACGCCTTCTCTTCACCACGTAGCGACATGTCGAGCATCGCCTCTGTCAGTTCGAGCTTTGGCTCTGAGAGCAGCATGGAAGTAACGAGGGGCAGTCTTGAGGACATGCCAGCAAGCAACACACGGTTCAGAACGAGCGTCCGACCTTCATCCCGCTCCCGCTGTCGGGCAACCTCGAGAACATCTCGGAACTTGCGGACGGTTCTCTCGACGACGGGGGAGAAAATGCCCTCGAGGTCAGACCATGTCAGGCTCCCCTCGATCGTCCTCATCTCGCCTGGTAGTGCCGGTTCCTCGAATGCACTGAGATTGGATCCCAAAGCAATCGAGATCTCATCCTCCGATTTCCCCTGATCCAGCGCCGCGCGCTGAGCGATGGAGATGCGGATCTTTGCGGACTCCGCCGTCTCCTTCAGGAGCCGCTTCGCGACCAGCGTCTTCTGCATGACGTCGTGTGGATTATCCTCGACTGCGAATCGACTCCTCACGAGTTCAGGAAGATCATGTACACTGCACATCAGCAGCTCTCGGGAGGCACTGGAGACCTGAGCTGACTCAAGGAAGTGCTTCACAAGCGCAACATCCAATTCGTCGCCACCGAGCTCGCTGATGCCGTCTGTATGCACCACACGCAGACTGAAACCACGCTCCTCGTCTTCAAGTGCCTCCTCGACGACTTCACCGGGAAACGCCTCGTCTCTCGGCTCCGCTGCCTCCTCGGCGGCTTTCTCATCGGATCCACCACCGGGTTCTGCAACGGCTCTCTCGACCGCCACGACCGAGACATCGAACGTTCCGCCACCGAAGTCGAATACCGCTATGTACTCGCGGTCGATATCTTCCTCTTCAAGGCGGGGACGGTTGACGAGGAGGTACGCGTGAGCCGCTGCCGTCGGTTCATCAAGCATGCGTACGTCCATCATGGATGCTGACTGGAGAACATCACTCACCCAATCGACGCAGTAGCCGTAGAGGTCGCCTCGCAGAGCTCCCATGGCCTGATCTTCCCAGGCCACGAGTGCCGCCGTTGGAGAGCCGGAGAACCCGACCAGCGGCTGCGACGTCCCCGGAATGGTAGTCGTCTCGAACGGAACGAGCAGTGCGCTGGCTAGCCTGGACACGAGGCCTTCCTCGCGGCGGAGGTCCAAAGGCTCCCCACCGTTCGGCTCGAGGAGCCCACCGTTCACTGCAAGATACGCGAGAAGAAGCAGACAGTGCGCTGGCTCGTTCACATCCCACCCGAATACCGGCTGTTCGCGCTTCATGGCCCTCGCGATGAGGTCAAGCGTGTTGCGCCCGCCCTTGATAGTGTCTAGGGTTGCGCTGACATCCTCGGCGATTGCTTGGTACTTCGTTCGCAACCGGGCTTGCAGTTTGTCAGCGTACACATGCAGCATCATCTTCAGGAGGGCGCGTCGACAGGCGCGGCGCACTGAAGTCATCTGGTTGTTCGAGAAGTTCGCGGGGCAGGTTGCGACAACGAAGGGAGAAAAGCGCTTGACCCTGCTGCTGTTGCTTGCACGTTGTATGAGGCGAGCGAAGATGATCTCGGCGAGGTCCTCCGGCGTCAGCTCATGATCTTGGATGCACCGCGGACACTTGAGCCCGATGAGTCGCTTGAATGAGCGAAGGTAGTTTTCTGGCTTGGACTGGCCGACCGAGAGCGCCGCTTCGCCGATAAGGGGATCATCGAGACCCCTGAAGAACAGAACTGACTTCAGGCAGAACGCGTCCTCACCCGGCGCGCCCGATCCGCCATCATCCATTCTGAGCACTTGGTGTATCCGCTCGCCTCCGCCTGCTCCGAATTCGCCGATCGCCACCGTCGAATTGCTCGTCCCGAAGTCCAGGCCGATGTAGCTCGGCAACTCATGGCCGAGTTCCTTTCGCTTGACGTCGAACACCAGGGCCTCTTCCAGAACCACCCCCCCGGGCTGCGTCTCGAATCGGATGAGCACCTCGTGTGACTCGACCCCGCCCCACGCCGGATCGAACGTGAGTCGCTGAAGGTCCACCGACAGCTTGATCGCCGTCAGCTTTTCTTTCGGGTTCACAACCAGCGGTGGCGTGAGCGTGCCGGAACTCAGCTGCTCGTACCCTCCCTTGAAGATGCGAGCAATGTCTGTTCGATCGAACGTCACTGCCGTGAGGGTCGTCGGCTCGCCACCAACGTTCCTGAGTTCGATGACGAAGTCCCGCCTGCCGTACGGCGTGCAGTCAAGGTGCCAGCGGCCGTCGCCACGCTGCTTGAATGAAGGGAACCACGCGGTCAGGATTCCCGGCTGAGTGAGTGAGAAGTCGACGATGACCGACTGGCTGCCGACGCCGGGGAATTCCACATGTAGAGGAATGCTGTGACTCGTTCCATCGGGCAGCGCCGCCGGTCTCACCTTCACAGTGAGTTCCGCCTCCCCGTGGCGGGCGATGTGTCTGGTCGGCGTGACGATCTCAACAGCCGAACGATATGGCTCATCAACTTCGATGGCCCCAATGACCAGATACCCGCCGCCGCCGTTTCGGACGCGAACCCCGATCGGTACGGGCTGTGATCCACCCCCCTGGGATGCCCTGAACCTCGCCTCCTTGACGGTTCTACCTGTGATCGGCTGCTGGTCCTCGCCGATCCACTCGCACTGCGGCGGCTCCTCAGTGACCGCGATCGGAACCCTGATGGGCAGCCTCTTCGGATCGTCCGAATCGACGGAGGCCTCGCAGAGGAAATCGAACTCTGTGTCGTCCGGCACGTCCGCTACTAACCTGAGCGTAATAGTACCGCCGGCCGGCACGATCACGCTCGCGTTGTCACGCAGGAACTCGCCGTTCTCCTGAGATATCGTGATGTGCTCCGCAGCATCCCCTGAGAGTGAGAGCTTCGTGAGTACGGGGTTGACGGGAAGATCGCCACCGTCCTGTCCTTCGTTGTTGGCCAGCACAAGTGTCGCGTGGCCTTCGCCGACGATCGTGACGACCGTCACTGCACTGGGAGTGACCCTCAACCACTTCAGCGTTCTCCCGCAGCTGCTGCAGAAGGTGTCGTCATGTCGGACGCGCCGCCCGCATGCGCACGCCGCGCTACCGCTTGCGAGTGGCCTCTTGGTCTGTTCCTGAACGACATCGATCTCAGCGATCGCAGGGTCCATCGTAGTCAACCTCACAAGATCATGAGCACAAGAAAGCCGGACGCTGCTTGCGCAGCATCCCGAGTGCAGTTCTGAACCGAAGCCTGTTCCGATTTCCCTTGAGTCCGCGCAGCGTCAACACCCATAATGCTAGCACATGCGGGATACTGTTCAAAGCTTTACTTGGACTGAGCGCCGTGCAGTCTCTGGCATGGACCCAGAAGAACCGGTCCTTCTACCAATGCCGTCGGTGCGGAGCAAAGAATGGCGAGTATGCAGTTGACTGACCATCACACGCCGTCACGAGTTCTCACCAAGATGCAGGACCAATACGCTACCGCACGCAGCCTCGCCCGCCCGCTGTGCATACCCAACCAGGCCTGCTCCTCATGACGATTCCAACATCAAACACGCCGTCCGACGCAGCACATGTCCGGTCGGTCCGAGTGTTCGTCTCATCGACATTCCGCGACATGGTTGAGGACCGCGACGAACTCGTCCTCCGCGTATTTCCGCGGCTCCGCAAGGAATTCGCCAAGCGTGGTGTGGTCTGGAGCGAGGTCGACCTGCGATGGGGCATCACTGACGAAGAGGTTGCTGAGGGCAGAGTCCTTCCGCTATGCCTCGAGGAAATCGCGCGGTGTCGCCCCTACTTCATCGCACTGCTCGGAGAACGATACGGATACATCCCTGACTCGATGCCGAACTGGCTACGAGACACCCATCCATGGCTCGACGACTACCGCGACCGCTCAATCACCGAACTCGAGATCATCCACGGCGTATTGCGACGTCCGGAGATGGCTGGACGCTCTTTCTTCTACTTCCGCGATCCTGAGTATGCGCTAGGCCAGCCGGAGACACGGCGGTCGAACTTCATCGAGACGCTCTCTGAGAATCGAGTCCGTGAGATCGGTCGACCAGCTGCTGAGCGTGAGCTGGAGAAGCGACGCCGGCTTCTGAGCGGGCTCAAGCAGGAAATCCGAGACGCTGACCGCGCCGGTCTGTGCCATCTACACCAGGGGTCGTACGCGGATCCAAAGGAACTCGGTCAGTGGGTATTCGACGATTTCACTGAGCTGATGCGCGAGCGCTTCGCTCCGGCGGCGGCAGTAGACTGGTTCGAGGCAAGCGAGATCACCCAGCGAGGATTCGAGCGAACCCTGGTTCCGATCGTGACCGATTACGGCGAGCGGTGGGGCGTCTACTTCCCACGCGAGGACTGTTTCGAGAAGCTCGACGAGTTCGCCCGCGGCACATGCGAAACGCCACTCGTTGTGACCGGCCCGCCGGGGACTGGCAAGTCCGCGCTGCTCGCGAACTGGCTCGAGACACTCAAGGACTGTGAGCAACCATGCCGGTTCATCCGCCACTTCGTGCAGGCCGGGGGCGAGAGCGCCAGCTGGGATTCTATGCTGCGGCGACTCATCAGGCTGCTCGATGCTCCGAACAGTGGGGCTCCGGAGATCTCGCTGTCCACTGACGCCCTCAAGCTCGCCTTCGCAGATTCGCTGCACAGAGCCGCGTCAACAGGTCCCATCATTATACTCATCGACGGCGTGGACTACCTGGAGGACCGAGACGGAGCATTGGAGCTCGCCTGGCTGCCAACACACCTTCCGCCAATGGCCCGCCTCATCCTCTCTTCAAGTCCCGGACGCTCATTCACAGAGATCGAACGAAGAGGCTGGGATCCAACCATTTCGCTCGTCCCCTTCGACAAGTCGCTCAGAGAGGAGTTCTCCATCCCTTATCTGAGACACTTCGGGAAATCGCTTCCAGCCGAGTGCCTCCGTAAGGTCTGCGAGGCAGATCAGTGTTCGAATCCACGACATCTCAAGGTGCTTCTGGATGAGCTGCGCGTCTTCGGAAGCCATGAGGAGTTGGAGCAGCATCTGGATCGATATCTTGACGAGCGAACGGTTGCCGGACTCCTCCGGGCTATCCTGACACGGTATCAGGACGACTACGATCGAGACCGCGCCAATTTGGTACGCGACACGATGTCCTACCTCTGCTGCGCAAGGAACGGGCTTGAGGAGGAGGAGCTCCGTGAGCTTCTCGGGAGTCGAGGGCAGCCGATTCCTCATGCTACCCTTGCACCTCTCCTCCTTGCCGCCGAGAGCTTCCTTGTCGAGAAGGCAGGGGTCATCGACTTCGCGCACACGGAGTTCGGAAGCACGGTCGCGCAGGAGTTCATGAGGAAGCCAACTTTCGTGGCGCGCACACACGCCAGTACCGCCGGCTATTTCTCGACACTCCGAGATGAGGGCGATCTCGGTCCGAGGGTCCTCGATGAGCTTCCGTGGCAGCTCAAGGCATCCGCGCGGCTCAGCGGATCCTGGAAGCATCTCTCTGAACTGCTCTCGGACATCGGCTTCATGCACGCTGGCTGGCAGCGAAACGAATACGACGTCCGACACTACTGGACGGAGCTCGAGAGCGGCGCCGGCGTCACACCCGACACGGCCTACGCCGAAGCGCTGCGATCTCCCGCTTCCATTGAGAACCCCCACGCCGCCGTCACGCTGGCTCTCGTCTGCGACAACTGCGGTCAACTCATGTCCGCCGAGCCCGTCTGGAGACATCTGGCCTCGGACGCGTCGAGTGTGCCCGCCACCGTCCAGGCCCGGGCGCTCACCAATCTCGGGACGGTGCGCCGCGCAGAAGGAAGACTCTCGGCGGCCCTTCGCTACTACCGGGAAGCCGAGGCGCTCTACCGCGCTGCCGGCGAACTCGACGAGCTCCACCGGAGCATCGGCAACCAAGGGCTCGTGCTCCAGGATATGGGGCGACTTCAAGAGGCCCTACAGTGTCACGCACGTGAACAAGCGGTCTGCCGCGACTCCGCGAACCTGGACCGCCTGGCGATCGCACTCGGCAGCCAGATCACGATTCTCACTCGGCTCAACCGACTCGATGAGGCCCACACCGTCCTCGCAGGACTTGAGGAGACATGCAGGATGTCTGGAAGTCCCCTCGCCCACCTCCGCCTCCTTGCGCACCGCTCGCTGCTCGCGGGGCGGGAGGGCGACCGCAAAGAGGCCGAGGCGCTGACCCTCGAGCGCCTCCTGCTGGCGCGCACACTCGGATGCTGGCGGCATCAGCATGAGTCGCTGGCGAATCTCGCGATGATCAGACTCAGCGAAGGTGATCCACATGCAGCCCTTCGTCTGCTCGACGAGGAGGATGAGATCACCCGCCGCGCCGGGGACACGATCGCTCGCGTGGAGTGCCTGCACAGGAAAGCGGCCGTTCTGATGGAGATCGAAGCATGGGATAAGGCCGAGTCCGCGCTGCGACAGATGCAGGAGTGTGCATCACATCTCGAGCGGCGCGATTGGTATGCGAGGGCAACGGCTGCGTTGGCCAATCTCCTCGAGAGCATGGGGCGCCACGACGAGGCACTCCGACTCGCGGTACGCGCACGTCTTATCGCGCGCGAGGACGACCTGCGGAATGTGCTCTTGAGCCTCCATGAGATACTGCCGCCCGAGAGCTCGGATGAGGGCGAGGACGGGGACGATACGGTACACTGACGAGAGGCAGCACTGCCATCCCGCGAAGGAAAGGGGATCAATCCATGAACCCACGAAGCACGTTCCGTTCAGCAGCCATGGTCGTGCTGGCAGTTGCGCTCATCCTGGTGACGACGGCTGTCAGTCCCGCCTTCGCCGACGAGATCGTGTCAACCGGACGGGCGCTGTCGCTTCGCGCGCTCGAGGAGCGATTGGCCCGGGCGAGAGAGGGACACGCGCTTCCCGCCGATGCCACCACGCTCGGAAACATCACGAGGCTCGACGGTTTCATCATTGATACCGAGCACAACGACATCGTGCTCTTCGGCGAGAGCCTCCCCACCGACACGCCGCTTCAGACCGACGACTTCATCGCGGCGCTCAGGAGCGCGTGGTGCGTTCGAACAGGGAATTGCGCCGGGCCCCGCGAGGATCCGGGGTGTTCGATTGACCTCGATCCAGCGGTGGCTCAGAGACTCGATGCTGTCGACCGTGACCTCCGGGCCGCCGAGACTGAGTCGCAGATCGACCGCGTGGTCGAAGAATGGGAATGGGTGTGCGGTCGCCCGCAGAAGGTCAGAGTCATGGGCGTTCCATTCTACTCGCACTTCGCGCAGGTGATGGTGGACGCCGACTACGAGATGAAGCTCCTCGTGGACGGCACCGACGACTCGCTCGACATTGAGGGCTTCAAGACGCTCCGTGACATGCACGTGCAGCTCCAGCAGGCAGGCAAGCGTCTCCCCAGCAGCTCCACGAACCGCTTCTGGTTCACGCCGGGCCGGACGATCTGGACTCAGGCCGACTCGGCCGCCGTGTTTTCGACGGCTATGCTCATGGAAGCGCCCGTGCACCTCATGACTGAGCATGAACTGCTCGATTCGTCCAAGCGCCAATTCGTCGGCAGCGGGAGCGCGGATCCTCTGGCTGAGGAGTTCTGCAAGCAGTTTGTGAGACATTACCGGGAGATCGCAGACCGACGCCCCATCTACGAACAGCTCGAGAACCTCTTCCGCATGGCAGCCGCAGCGCAACAGCTTGTCGAGAGCAGGGCAGATGTCGTTGCTTCGGCAGGTCTGCCGTATCTCCTTGGGCATCACGGTATCCGACGTGTCCGCGTTCCCGAGCATCTGCCGGGACGGTCTGCGTTCCTCCAGTACGAGTCCTATCCACCCGGCACGCCACCGGTCGTGTGGCGGCACCTCTCCTGCGGCGGCGTCACTATGCGCTACATACCCGATATGATCGGGTTCGACCCGGACGCGGAGAAGAAGCGCAAACTGAGAGCGATGGCTGCCACTGTACTGGGAAGCAGGACCTCGCCGGACGACACATCCTGGGGATGGGCATCACCGACGGATCCACGAACCGAGATCTGGCCCGCTGAAAACGAGGGCTTCCTCGGAGAGTACTACGCGGTCAACAACCAGTAGCTGAGTCC
>CAZNHF010000096.1:0-9924 GCA_964572375.1 uncultured bacterium
CTGGATGATCTCCAGTGTGTCGTCGTTCTGCACGAACGTGATGGCGTCCAGGTTCGCCGTGTTCCATCCGGAATCGATGGTGACATCGTAGTTGACCTCGGTGGATTCTCCGACTGCGGCCAGTGTGAACGGCTGATCGACAAGGATGTCGCGCGCGACGAACGGGAACAGGTGGCCCGCGAACGCGACGCCCTCCTCCATTACGACCGTTCTCAATCTGTAGTCGCCCGCGGGCAGGGCATCCTCGACCCGGACCTTCGCCGTCAGCGAAGCCCTCGCCGAGAGGTCACCCGTCAGCTCCATCGTCAGCGGCGAACCAACCGCACGCCTGAGTTCGATCTCGAACTCGTAGTCGTCCTCCGCCGACGGCACGGACGTGGCGCCGATGATCAGACGCCCTCCATCGAAGATGGTCATCGGATGCCCGCTGCCCCCCGGGAACTCGGGGTGATTCAGATACCAGGTCTCCCGAGCCGCCGTCTCTGTGGTTCCGACCGGTGGGAGCGTGTGCCAAGCCACAACGCAGAGCCTGTCGCGGCCGTATGCGTCCATCAGGTTCTCGAGCGCCGCTTCGCCGTTCGGGCAGTTGACGCACGCGAAGTCGGTCAAGAACTCGACCAGGACGTTCCGGTCGACCAGCCCGCCGGCCGGTCCGGCCGAGAACGAGCAGCTCGCGGCGTCTCCCTCATCACCGTCATCATCGACGGCGGCAACGGTGAAGGTGTGAGCGCCCTCGGCAACGTCCTCGATGAGGAGTGTATCAGTCACCGTCGATCCGGTGACGGTGTCGTCGTACGTCCACTCGTAGCTCACGACGTCTCCGTCAATGTCCGCGCCAATCCACCTGATCACGACGTCGCCCCCTGCGAGCACCTCACCCGCCTGCGGACAATTGACGATCGTCACGCTCGGCAGAAAATTCACCGCGACGGGGTCACTGAACCAGTCGCATCCTCCCTGTGCCGCGATCCAGACAACCAGGAGGACGAGCGCGAACAGAAGCCGTGCGGCACGCGGCCGACCGGCGCTGTTCGTACGATGAGTTCCGTTCTTCACGAAACCGTCCTCCTAGAAGTAGGTCGTCAGCCTCACACGCGCGCCCGCGAATTCCGGTTCGACGCGGCACACGCCACCCGAGCACTTGAGCCCGCCGCGCTCACTGCCGAACGAAAGCCCGAGTTCGACATCATCGGCCAGGAGACTCTTCACCTCCACCATCGCCCAGACATCCTTCGCCTCGGACTCGTCGTCGGTTCCCTCCACGACCGTCGCCAGCGTGATGCCCGATACCGTGTAGACCGTCATCGACACGAGATAGTCCATCGATGTCGTCTCGACGATATCGGTCGTCTCGCCGACCTGAACCTGAAGCTCCAACGGCTGACCCGATGGGAGCGGCATGATCACCTCTGCGCCGGCCGTCTTGTGCTCGACGAACTTGCCGAGCTCATACTCGCGCGACCAGGCGGCTCCGCCGGATAGCGAGGTTTCGCCGATCCATGTGTCGGCCTGCGCGAACATCTCCCAGTGCGAGAGGTCGGCATCGTGATTCCGCGCTTCGGACGCACCGCCGAGCACCGTGATGCTCTCTCCAAGCGGAACGATGGCCTCGATGAGGTATCCGCGCTCGTCGTCGAGCTTCGGCTCGTAGGTCGCCCGGTTCATCAGCGTCCACAGATGCTCGCGGACGGCCGTCGGCGGATTCACAAGGAAGTGATGGAAGCGATCGTAGTCCTTGTACTCGCCGAAGAGCGTCGCCCATGGAAGCGCGACCGTCGCCGCCGCATACGCAGCATGCCCTTCGATGTCCTCAATCCCGATCTCGCCGTCGTCGCCCTCACGCCCCACGTACTCGGCCGCAACCGTCACGGGGCCCATCCACGCCTCAAGCTCACCGCCGAGAAGCAGATCCTCGGACCTGCCGAGCGTGCCGGTGACAAGCGGATCGTCGTCTTCCTTGTTCGACGCGCGCTCAACGACACTGCCGGCGACATTGAGCCAGTCTGCTATGGAGCGGCTGGCGCGAACGGCGCGAACCTCGTGCCGGCGATATCGGGTCTCGGAGAGCGGCTCATCCACGGTTCCAGCGAGCGCGGTGATGTCAGCGCCGCTGAAACTGTACTCGGCCAGAAGACCGTCGAGCACGGTGTCATGCTCGAGATCGATGTCCTCAAAGCTCCGGAGCGCCAGCCCGTGACCGAACGTGGAGTAGAAATGGCCGGCTCTGAGATGGAGCTGCTCGCGCTCCAGCGACGCGTAGCGTTGCCTCACCTCCGCGAGCGGGACATCGATCTCCGCCGGGTTGTAGGTCGGCGAAGAGAGCTGATACGCGCGGAAGACGCCGCCGATGGTCAGCGGGCCGATGCCGGCGTCCACGTCCAGCCGGGCGTCGAAGGCGGAAGCCTCCGCACCCGTGTCGTAGAGGTACTCGCCGGACACTGCGCCGCTCGACCACACTTCGTCATCACCCAGGGCGCTCGCCGGCAGGACGCAGCAGAGCGCCAGCACTGCCGCGCTCAGGAGGACTCGCCTAATCAACAGCCCCCTCCCCGACGCCGGTAGTCGTCTCGACCGCCTCACCACCCGCAGCGCCCTCTTCGTCTTCCTCAGGGCATCCGCCGCCGGGAATCAGGGTCAACACGGCGCTGTCCAGTTCCTCGTGGTTGCCCGGTCGATAGCCGGTCACGGCCCACGCGACCGTGCCGTCCTGCCGCACGAGAACGGTGCGGGGAACGGACGTCACGTGGAACTTGCGGGCGACATCCTGGCTGGGATCGAGCAGCACCTCGAAGGTGTTCCCCTTCGAAGCGATGAGCGCCCCGACCTTGGACGTGGAGCGCGGCCCGTCGATCGAGATCGCGAGAACCGAGAGACCACAGCCTTTGTATTTGTCAAAGATCTCCTGCAGATCCGGAAAGGCCTTGATGCACGGCTTGCACCACGTCGCCCAGAAGTCGACGATGACCGGACCGTCCTTCAAGAGTTCAGACAGCGTCACGTCCTCACCATTGAGGTTCGTGAGCGTGAACTCGGGCGCCTTCGCATCGGCGCCAGATGACACAGTCGTCCCCGTCAGCACGAGGACAGCAGCGCACAGAAGTGCGAAGCCGGTGAGTCTCCTGCCGGTCATGAGCCCCCCAATAATGGGTCTAACTTATTATATCACCAACACTACCAATGGTCAAGCCTGCGTTCCCGACCGCGTCCCGGCGGAGTCGCCTGCACCGTTCCCCACCCCTCGCAGAGGTGTCCCAAACGCCCCGCATCTCGACCGTCCCCAACATACACGACCCCGACGTCCGTCTGCTTGGATGCAGGCGTCAGCCGGGGGGATTCTACGGTCTCAGATCGGCCTTGACTCGCGACCGGTGCAAACTCCTGTGCCACAACAGCATAGCCGGCAATCGGGTTGGACGCTCACACCGCCGGCGCCCCGCCTACCCTGCGAGCGCACCCACTTCGGCACCCGGAAGATGGACCAGCTCGCGGTCATGACCCAGGTGCCGGACGATACGGCCGAGCGCCTCATGGATGGCATCCTCATCAGTGACGAGGTTCATCGCATCGGTCTCCAGGGTCAGAACGGTGGTCACGTCTTTCGCGCGCTCACTCCAGTCCTCGTACGCGTCGTTGAGCGCCTCGAGGTACACCGGGTTGATGCCACGCTCGCAGTCGCGGCCGCGGCATCCTATCCTGTCGAGCAACGTGTCGACGCGCGCCCGGAGATACACGATGAGATCCGGCGTCCTGAGGAAGCTCGTCATCGCATCGAAGAGTGCAGTGTAATTCTGATAGTCGCGCTCCGGCATCGATCCCTGGCGATAGAGCGTGGTCGCGAAGATCTCCTTGTCCTCGTAGATGGTCCTGTCCTGGATACACGGCTCACCGGACCCGACCATCTCGCGATGGATCTCGAAACGCTTCGAGAGGAAGTAGACCTGCAGGTGAAACGACCATCGATCCATGTCGGAGTAGAAGTCGTTGAGGTAGGGGTTGTTGATCACGGGCTCGTAGTACGCGCGCCAACCAAGTTGGTTTGCGAGGAGCGTCGTGAGGTGAGTCTTGCCGACACCGATGTTTCCCGCAACCGCGACGAAGTGTCCAGGCTTCATGAGCGACTCCAAGGATTAGCGGGTGGTCGCCGACGGAGGACCGCCGACTCGAGGCGGTGGCAGTATAGGGTGCGGGGCGTGAGAGTGTCAACTGCAATCGGGGCCGTCCAGAGGACGACCCCGATCCGAATTCGCTCGATGTTCTCCGACGCCAACGAGAGGGACCGTGGAGCGTTGTCATGCGAGGATGGTCACCTCGGTACCGACGTCGATCGCGCCGACGAGCCGCATCAGTTCCGCGTTCCTCATTCTGATACACCCGCGGCTCGACCTCTGCCCGACCGAGTCGGGCTCGTCGGTTCCGTGAATGCCGATCCCCTCCCACGGCGGGCAGTCCAGCCTCAGGAAGAGAGGACCGTACGAGAGCCGCCCCTCGTGTTCCCAATCGCTGGAGTCCTCTATGGACACGATCCGAAATGTCCCCTCGGGAGTCCGGCAGTCGCCGACGGCCCGCTTGTCGGCGCCGTCTACATTCGAACCGATGCCGATCGGGAACCGCTCGGTTCCCGCCCCGGTGATGAGTTCGAGCACACACTCCGACTTCTTCACGATGATGCGGGCCGAGCTCACCTGTCAGACTCCTCAGTGTTCCCGCCACTGCTTCCCTGGCTCGTCCCATCCTGAGCCCGCTCCGCGGGCTCGCACGATCCACGCAGTCACGTGGAGACTCCCATGCGCGGCAGAACCACGAGCTGGAGCAGAAGCCAGATCGCCACGAACGCGATCGGCAGCGCCAGTTCTCCCAACCTCATCATCCACCCACTCTTTCCTCGAGCCATGCCTCGCCTAGACGTTCTCGGCGCCGCCCAGCAGCTTCTCGATCTCAGACCTCATCTCGGGACGGACTTCGTTCGAGAACCCGATGTGCTTCGCCGCGATGCGGCCGTCGCGCCCGATGATGAACGTCGTGGGGATGCCGGTAACCTGATACGCCTCGCCCACGGAACGGTTCCCGACGACGATCGTGTAGTCGATGGCATTTTGCTCCACGAAGGGAGCCAGGTCGGCGGCGCCGCCCTGGTCGAGGCCGACGCCGAGAATGACGAGGCCCTGACCCTCGAACTCGTCATAGAGTTCGATGAGGAACGGGATCTCCTCGCGGCACGGCGGACACCACGTCGCCCACAGATCGACGACGACCACCTTGCCCTCGAAGTCGCTCAGCGAAACGTTGTTCCCATCGAGATCCGGAAGCGTGAAGTCCGGCGGAAGATCGCCGACGTTGACGCCGGTGTCCTCGGACATCACCACGCCACCTTCGGCGGCGCCCGCCGCACCCTGCTCGTTCGCCGTCGCTGCCTCTTCCGTCGTGCCACCGCAGCCGCCGAGAATCCCGGCGGCGAGAAGAGCGACCAGCGCGAAGGCCATCATGTGTCTCAGCTTCATTGCGTCACTCCTTGGACTGTGCCTTCCACCTGGCGCCGAGCGCCGGGCGGAGGCCGTGCGCCAACCTACGCGAGGTGCTCGTCGATACGCTCCTGGATGCTCTGTTTGGAAGCGGCGCCGACGATCATGTCGACCTGCTCGCCGTTCTTGAAAAAGAGAAGAGCGGGAATGCCGCGGATCCCGTAGTCCTGCGCGAGCGTCGGGTTCTCGTCGACATTGACCTTCGCGACCTTCATCTTGCCGGCGTTGTCGGTCGCGATCTCATCGACGACCGGCCCGACGATTCTGCACGGCGCACACCAGGGCGCCCAGAAGTCCACGAGGACCACACCGGCGTACCCGACCACTTCGTTGTTGAAATTCTCCGCTGTTGCTGTGATGACGCCTTCGACTGCCATCTGTCTCCCCCTTGTTTGCTCTGCTGCTCTCACACAGGAGTCTCGGATGTTGTGTTGCGCTGCCAGTGAACGTGCCTTTTGCGATAGATGCGTTCCATCTCCGGTGGATTCGCTCCACCCGCCGCGGTCATCCCGCAACGGATGACGCTCATCCGCCGCCGGGCGAGCCCGGCGAGTTCCGGTCTCCTCGCGCCCCCTTGAACGAGCATGGCACGAGCACCCTGAGCACCTTGCCCGCGGACTCATCACGCAGACGGTAGCACACGAGGTGCCCCTTCCTCTCGGACTCGATCAGCCCCGCGTAGCGAAGCCTCTGAAGATGTTGGGAGACCGACGGCTGTGGCACCCCGAGGAGTTCCTCGAGACTGCTCACACACAGCTCCCCCTCTCCAAGGAGGTGAACGATCTTGAGCCTCGTCGGATGGGAGAGCGCTTTGAGCACGTCGGCTGCACGGCCGAATGTCTCTTTGCTTGCACGGCTGCCCGATGAGGGCATCACTTGACTCCTTGTCGTCTCATATGTGCAAATATTATGATACTATATAGTCAGAATGAGCGAGACTGTCAAGCAGAAAACGCCGTGCGACCGGCCGAGGTGGCCAGGGACACGGCGGTACCGGGTCAGATACGTGTCGGATTCGGGGACCAGGGTCTGAGCCGTCAATGCAGGAACTACTCGATTGAGAACTCAAGTCGATAGAGGATGAAGCCGGCGGCGTCGACGATGTCAACGTGCCACTCGCCCTTCCACTCGTCGAGCACCTGTTTCCGGCTCCAGGTCCGCCAGCGCGCGTTCTTGACCTCGAGGCCGACCCTGCCCATCTGGCGCTCACCCCAATACCAGACGTGCCAGATGCTGTCCGGTCTTGCGGCGCCGGCGATCTCACTGAAGCAGCAGAGGCGATTGAGTCCGTCCTCCTTCGGGAGGAAGCTCCGCCCTGCATCCGTGGGTTCGCTCTCCTCGATGCCACGGCATATGTACGCCCGCGTAACGCTGAGCCCCTCGGGTGACGTCTGCGCCCACGGAGCGTCGCCGTACGCATGCTCCGGCTCATCGAGCCGCTCTTCGTACGACGTGGGAGACTTCGCGCTGGTGGAGGCGCCTGTATCGTCCCGCGCCCCGGCGAGAGGCGAATCCTGCGACACATGAGTGCTCCCTGCGCCGCCGGAGCCGTCGGTCTGCAACTCGCCGGCCACGTCCGCTGATCCGGGGGCCTCCGTTATCGGTTCGACTACCGGATCGGATACCACACCCGCAGCCGCCTCCGACAACGCCTCGTTCACGTGCTGGTCGACTGCGGGGATAGCCCCAGCCGTTCCCGCCGAGGTCTCGCCCTGGGCGGACTCGTCCGCCCCACAGCCGCCGAGAAGCAGCGCGCCAATGATGAGGATGACTCCTGTGAGGACCAGTGACGTCCTGGGCATGTCACTCCCTCCGTTCGATGAGCACTTCCGTGCGCCGCGGACAGCACGTCGCCCGCCGTTGTCGACACACGCTCCGCCGACGTGCCGCGTGCCTGCATCGATTCGCTCCGTCCAGGACGATCTGCGAGAACTGAAGATGTCGGAGATCGCAGGCCCCTGATCGAGGAGGCCGACCGGCGCAGTGCGGTGTTGCGGCAACATCAGCGTATTCCTCGGTTGAGAGCCTGTCAAGCGCCGGTCTGCTCAAGCCGAGCCAGACGCGCCTCCAGAGAAACCAGCTGCCTGAGGACCGGATCCGGGATGGCGTCGTGCGCCAGAGGAGCGTCGACGACTCTGCGGTCCCCTTCGCGGACTACCCGTCCCGGAACACCGACAACGGTGCAGTCGTCGGGCACCGACCGGACGACCACGGAACCGGCACCGATGCGGACATCATTTCCGATCGTGATATTCCCCAACACGCGGGCCCCGCATCCGACGACAACGTCGTTTCCGAGTGTCGGATGGCGCCTCCCCATCTCCTTCCCGGCTCCGCCGAGCGTAACCCCCTGATAGAGCGTCACGTTGTCACCGATGATGGTCGTCTCGCCAATCACGACGCCCATGCCGTGATCGATGAAGAAGCCCCGGCCGATCACGGCGCCCGGGTGGATCTCGACGCCCGTGAAGAAGCGTGAGATATGAGACAGCATGCCAGGAATGAATGGTATCCGCGCTCTCCAGAGAGCATGGGCCACCCTGTGCGCAGCGACCGCGTGCACGCCCGGGTACGTGAGAAACACCTCGAGCGCACCGGCCCAGCCACGCGCCGCAGGATCGCGCGCGAGAGCCGCTCTGATGAGATCGAACATCACCCCTCCCATCGCCCGGATGCTCCGGGCACGGTAGAATCAATACCTGAACCGGCAAGTCCCGTGCCAGACCACCCCGCTGGCCCCCCCCTTGACACCCCCGGCGCAGGACGGTACAGTATCCGTCACCCGTGGCGGCCTCGCACAGAGGCCGCCTTCCTCCACCGGACCGGGGACTCCCCGCGCCGGACACCTACTTGACGAGAGAACACACATGAGCGATACGAGGGTGCGATTCGCACCGAGCCCGACGGGCTTCCTGCATCTCGGCGGCGCCCGCACGGCGCTCTTCAACTGGCTGTTCGCCCGCGCCACAGCCGGCACATATGTCCTCAGGATCGAGGACACCGACCGTGAGCGGTCGACCGAGGAGTATCTGCAGGCCATACTGGAGGCTCACCGCTGGCTGGGGCTCGTCTGGGATGAGGGACCGGAGGTGGGCGGGGACGCAGGTCCTTACTTCCAGACGGAGCGCACCGAGACCTATGCCCCGCTGCTCGAGAAGATGCTCGCGGAGGGCACCGCATATCGCTGCTACTGCAGTCCCGAGGAACTCGACTCGAGACGCAACGCGGGTTCGAACAGCGGCCGCGAGTGGCGCTACGACCGCCGCTGCCGGGGGCTCACGGACGACGAACGGTCCGCTCTCGAGTCTGAGGGACGTCCATCGGTCGTACGTTTCCGTGTCCCCGATGGCACGACCCGGTTCGAAGACATGGTCCTCGGCCCGATCGAGGTCGACCATTCAGAACTCGATGACCTCGTGCTGGCGCGGTCGGACGGTACGCCGACGTACAATTTCGTCGTGGTCGTCGACGACCTCTCGATGGGAATCACCCACGTCGTCAGAGGCAGCGACCACACATCGAACACGCCGAAGCAGATTCTCATAGCAACGGCGCTCGGCGGCACTCCGCCGATGTTCGCTCACCTCCCGCTGGTTCTCGGGCCGGACAAGCAAGTGCTCTCCAAGCGCCGCGGGGCGTGCGCCATCGGGGAGTATCGCAGACAGGGGTATCTGCCCGAGGCGCTTGTCAACTACATGGCGCTTCTCGGATGGTCGTGTGATGGAGAGCAGGAGTTCTTCACGCTTGAGGAGCTTGTGGATCGCTTCGACCTCACCCGGGTGAGCGGGAAGGCCGCCGCCTTCGATCCTGAGAAACTGCTCTGGATGAACGCCCAGTGGCTCAAGCGGATGTCGGTGCCCGAGCGGACCGTGAGGATGCTCCCGTTCCTGAGGGAAGCCGGTCTTCTCGAAGGCAGTCCGCAGGGCGCTGAACGCGCTCGCCTGGAGGCCATCGTGGAACTCGTGGACGACCGGGTGAAGACGCTCGCGGACATCGTCCCTCAGGCGGGGTACTTCCTCACGGACGACATCACGTATGATGAGAAGGCGGTCAACAAGGTGTTGACGAAGCCGGAGGCCGTAACTATAATAGAGGGTCTATATGCACGCTTCACCGATGCTCCGGACTTCGAAACGGAGACGCTCGAGGCTCTCATCCGCGGATACGCTGAGGAGCAGGAGTTGGGAATCGGCAAGGTCGTGCAGCCCGTCCGTGTCGCGGTGACCGGCGGGACCGCCAGCCCGGGAATCTTCGAGACGCTGTCTCTACTCGGGCGCGAGACGGTCCTGAAGCGTCTGGCTGACGCACGCGAGATCGCTTCCGAGCGGCAGGGCACCGATAGCTGAGCATGCAGGGGAGTCGTCTAGTGGCAGGACAGCGGACTCTGGATCCGCCGGCGGAGGTT
>CAZNHF010000097.1:0-9858 GCA_964572375.1 uncultured bacterium
GGTAGTAGTGAGCGCCGACGTGCTTGGTCTTGTCGGTGCCCGGGATCCGCCAGTCACGGGCCGGACGATGATCCGCGCTGAACGTGCCGAATCCGGTGACCTGGATCTTGCCATGAGCCTTGAGCTCCGTGGACAGCACACCACCACCGATGCCGAACAGAGCGTCGATGACGTCCTTCGCGGCACGGTTGGACAGACCGGTCTTGTCAGCCAGCTTCTCGATCAGCTCAGCCTTGTTCATCTGCCACTCCCCCTTCGGCTGCGGACCGGGTACTCCGATCCGACCTCGGCTTCACACTCCCACGAACAACGATTTCGCGACACATCGAACGTGCGGACAAGCTACACCACCCCCCCAAATCCTGTCAATAGCAAAGCCCCTAAAAAGTGGGGCTTTCTGAGCAGGGGGTCCCGCAGTGTGGGCGTGTTATCTATAGGATGTTTTGGCCAGCATGGGCTGGTGTCGTGGAGAGGCCTCGGAAAGCCGGCGGAGCGGGCTCTACTGGATGGAACGGCTGAGACTCTTCGCGCCCGACTCCGCCTGTATCTCCGGCAGGGCCTTGATGTTAATGCGGAAGTAGTACTGCCATTCTTCGTCGTAATAGCGCCCGACGAAGCGGGCCTCCCAGCAGTGCATGTCGCGGTAGAGGGCGTATTCCTGGCTCGCGACCTCCTGCTCCGACAGGTCGTAGTGGAGGCTGTAGTTGACCCGCCAGTTGTCGGTCAGTGAGAACGCCAGCCTCCCGTCGAGCCAGTATCTGGCCTCTCCCGGGTCCTCCCCGCGCGAGTAGCGGAACGTGCCCGAGCCGCTCCAGGGTCGTGAACCGACGCGGTCGGCGATCGAGTGCTCCGCGAGTTCCGCCCTGAGCTGGTCCGCCGGCGAATCACCGCTGCCGACGATCCTGTCCTCCCAGCTCTGGTCGGACACGAGCGCCGGGCTCCCCTTGAGATTGAGGCTCAGCGTGAGGTCGGTGCGCTCGAGGTCTCCGTCGTACGGGTCGTGCGTCGTGTTGATGCGGACGGAGGAGCTCTGGAACGGCTTGATGTCGAGGCGCGAGATCAGACTCGACCAGGGTCTGTCACTCTCCGTGAAGTCGTGCGACGACGACATGGAAAGCCTCAGGAAATCATCCTTCTTCACGACCGACTCCCCGCTTCTGAGCTTGAGCTGGAGCTTGTTGACGAGCGAGAAGGAGACCGACTGTCTCTCGCGCGGCGTCCCGCCGAAACCGGAGAACGTGTAGAAGCGGTCCGCACCGTCGGCGTCGAAGTAATCGCCGAACTCCGGTGTCCAGCTGTAGGAGACCTGCGGCTCAATGATATGCCGCACGCCCTCGAGACCCGCGACCTCCGGGTAGAACGTGCCGTAGATGGTGGTGCCCGTCGAGACGCTCGTGTCGTGGGTGAAACGTGATGGGAACTCCCGGCCTTCCTTGTCCCGGTCATACCAGTTCTGCTGGAGGTTCACGCGCGGCGAGAGATTGAGCCACCCGAAGAGCTTCTGCGAGTAGCGGACCGCGCCCTTTGCGCCGATACCCTGATGCACCTCGCTCCCGCTGCCGGAACGCTCGCGGTCGTTGACCGCCCGCGCGCTCCAGCTGTACGAGACCTTCGAGAGCCAGGACCTCATCCCCTCAGTCGCGTCCCCGGCCTCGACGACCGGCTTCTGGGAAGCCGAGACCTCCACCTTCGGCAGAAGCTCCGAGATGGAACCCTCGTCGAGCTGCTCCTGCCTGTCGAGCGTCACGCCGGTCGTGAAGTCGCTCCACCGGCCGCGGAACCAGAGCTGCGAGTGCAGGCTCCGGTTGAGGCTCTCCTGGATCGACTGGTTCGAATCGCTCGCGTACGCCTCATCGCTCCTGAAGTCGCCTGAGATCCCGGCGGTCCAGGTCCGCCCGAACTCCTGGCGGTGGTCGACCTTGAGGTCCCAGCGCCGCTTGCTGTAGAGGAGTTCCTCCATGAAGGAGGTCTCCACGGATCCGGACAGCGCGTATCTCACCTTGTAGCGGGCCTCGAGGTTGGCGATCCACTGGGTCTGCTCGTAGTAGTCGAACCAGCCAGCGAGGTCCCAGTAGTCGCTCGGGGCCCAGTAGTAGCCGAAGTTCCTGACGAACCGGCCGCGGTTTCCGGAGAATCCGACCTCGATCTGCGGGATAAGGAATCCGGAGTGCCGGTCCTTCCGGATAGGAAATACGTAGAACGGGAGCGCGAAGACGGGGATCTCACCGATGTAGAGGACCACCGGTTTCGCGACGACCTTGTCGTCGAGATAGACCTTCATCCGGCCGGCCTCGAGACGGTAGTGCGGCGTCGGCGCCCAGCACGTGGTATAGATGCCGCCCCAGGCACGGAGCGTTCCGTCCTCCTCACGGATGATCTGGTCCCCGTAGTAGATACCGTCCTCGAACGTCGTCACGCCGTCCGTGACGGAGCCGGCCCTGGCATCCATGTCGTAGCCGAGCGCGTCCCCGACGAGCCGGTCGCCCTTCTCCTGAAGATCGGGACTCCCCTCGGCCGTCAGGAGGTCACGTTCGGGGTCGAACTCGACGCGGTCCGCCGTGAGGACGGTCTCTTTGTACTCGGCGCGCGCCGAGCCGCTCAGGAGCATCCGGTTTCTAGCGACGTAGTAGTCGAGCTGGTCGGCCGAATACGCGACGCGCTCGAGCCTCACGGAGTCGCTGACGCCCGGTACCGTAGGGGTCTGCTCCGCCCCGGCGAAAGCGCTATCGGAGAGCGACGGAACGAGTTCCAGAGAATCGAGCACAGCGCCGCCGTCGTCGCCATCACTGCCACCGTCACCGCCGCCGTCGTCGCCACCGCCGTCGTCGCCACCGCCTCCCCGCGAGCGCTCCTCCTCGGGCAGCGTCCAGTACGTTCCGGACGCTCCCTGCCGGAAGGTCGCCCTGCTGATGCGACCGTCGGTGAACCGGACGTCCACCGCAGGCGCGACCACCGTGTTCCTCTCACCCTCCGTCCCGATAACGTGCCCGCTCTCCACACTGCCGCGGACCGTCAGAAGGGACGGCTCTTCATCGACAAAGAACAGGGTTAGCGTGTCCCCGGCTACGTAGCCGGTCTCGGGAGGATTCCCCCGCCTGGCCTCGAGTTCGTAGGCCAGCCTCGCGTTCCCGGCCGAGAGGAGTCTGGAGATCTTGTCGTTCTCAGCGAAGATCACGATCTCATCACCGGAGAGCCGCTCCGTGACGCGGTCGACGACCGGGTCCCCGATGAGACGCATGCTCTCGTCGGCCCCGGAGATGTGGATGATGCGGGCGCTGCCGTGCACCTCGCCGCGAGTGATGACGGCGTCGCCGAGCGCGGTGACCGTGTCCTCGCGTGGTCTGAGTTCGATGAGCTGTGCCGTCAGGGTCGCGACCTGGGGATCGGCGGCGGCGATCGTATCGGATGCTGCAGCCGCGGTCGTGTCGGGCGCTGCAGTCGCGGTACGAGAAGCCGCAGCCGCAGGAGACTCGCCGCCGGTCACGCCGGTGAGCGGGGGCTCCTCCCCGTCCTCAGCGATCCGCGTACGCAATACGGGCTTCTGTGAGGCGCGAGCCTCGCGCCTCACGAAGTCGTAGACGATCAGCCCCGCCGTGAGCTCCGTGCCGTTCTCGTCATCAACGGCCCGCGCGTTCCCGCTTGCAACGGCGAAGTCGGCCGCGCGGTGCATCTCGATACGGTCGGCTGTGAGCACACCTGCCGAGTCCGCATACGAGGCGTTCCCGATGAGGATCGCGAGGTCATCGTCGCGCATGTACTTGAGGGTATCGCAGACGACGCGCGCGCCGCTGTCCTCTCCATGCACATTTCCCCGGATAATCGCGAGCCGTTCCCGCTCCCAGTAGACACCATGATCGCCGATCAGCGTGGCGGCGCCACGCGTGATCGTGACGGACCGCTCGAGACGGATCCAGCGACCGCGGCTGCCCTCCCCGGACTCGACCTCATCGGCCGTGATGAGGAAACCGTCGCCGGATTTCGCTGCCGTCAGCATGGCGGGATCGGTGATGACGGGATGGCCACCGGAACCAGCAGCAGAGTTCGTGGCATTCGCGTCGGGTGGATCGGGCGGAATGTCCGGGATCTGCCCCGAAGCGACAGACGCCACAACGAGCAGAAGAAGCGCAAACAGGATTGTCGGACGTGTGATATGCATGTGGACCGTGGGTCCTCGCAATGTTTCAGGAGTGACCGGCCGGGGCGCTAGCGCGCGTGCGCGCCGGCGGCGAGGAGGGCCGCACCAACGACACCGGCGGTGTCCCCGAGTTCCGCGATCGCGAGGCGTGTCGACATGCCCTGGTAGATGGCGGTCCTCGCGGCGAACTCGGCGGCGGCGACATCCATCAGGCTCGACCCCGCCGCGGCGACCCCGCCGCCGACGACGATGACATCAGGATCGAGGTACGCGACGATGTTCGCGAAGAGCACGCCGAGCGTACGGCCGACATCGGCGGTCACGCTCCGGGCGAGCGCATCCCCCGCGGCCGCAGCCTCGCCGACCGCCCGCGCCGTGAGACGCTCACCGGTCCCGAGCAGTACGGAATCCTCACCCGCGTCCATGCGCGATCGAGCGCGAGAGACGAGCGCCGCCGCGTTCACGAGCGGCTCGACGCATCCCGTCGAACCGCAGGCGCACCGCACCCCTCCGGTGAGGTCGACGACCGTGTGTCCGATCTCCGCGGCGAATCCATGACTCCCACGGTAGACGGAACCGTCGATGATGATCCCGCCGCCGATACCGGTGCCGATCGTGACCATGACCGCGTTCGCGGCTCCGCGGGCAGCGCCCGCGGCGTACTCCCCGTACGCGGCCGCGTTCGCGTCGTTCTCGAGTATGACCGGAACGCCAAGCCGGCGGCCCAGTTCCCGGGCGAGTCTGACGTCGCGCCACTCTGGAAGATTCGGGGACCTGCGGACAATACCAGCCTCGTGGTCGACGAGTCCGGCGCACCCACAGCCGCAGGCTTCGAAGGAGAGTCCGGATGCCCGGGCGACCGAGACGGCGAGACGCTCGACGGTCGTGAAGGCATCCTCAGGGGCGCCACCCGACCAGCCGCTCGCCTCGAATGCGGCGACGCGGCCGTCCTCGTGGACGACCGCCGCCTTGATGTTCGTACCGCCGATGTCGATGCCGAGACAGGTGGACACGCGCGCTACCCCTTGTCGCTGTGAAGAAGTGAGGCGCCCGTCTCCTTGTCGAAGAGGTGTGCGTTGGCGATGTCGAGGACGAGGTCGATGTCCGCGTTGACGGCCGGAGGTGTCCTCGCATCGATACGGGCCACCATGTCCTTCCCTGCGAGCGAGAAGTAGAGGAATATCTCGTTCCCCATCGGCTCGACGACCTCGATGTGAGCCGTGATCGACGCCGGCGTCTTGATCTTCCCCGCGTCCGCGACCTCGTAGATGTCCTCAGGTCTGATCCCCAGAACGACCTCGCGGCCACCCGCACTGCGCGCCCGCTTGGCGAGTTCACCGACGAGCGGGGACTTGAAGCTGTCCGTCTCGAAGATGATCGATTCGCCGGCCTCGACGAGCCGTCCATCGATGAAGTTCATCGCGGGGCTGCCTATGAAACCCGCGACGAACTGGTTGACGGGATTCCTGTATATGCTGAGAGGATCCGCGACCTGCTGTGAGAAGCCGTCCTTCATGACCACGATTCGCGTGCCCATGGTCATGGCTTCGGTCTGGTCGTGCGTCACGTAGATCATCGTCGCCTTGAGGCGCTCGTGGAGCTTGCTGATCTCGGTGCGCGTCTGGACGCGGAGCTTGGCGTCGAGATTCGACAGCGGCTCATCGAACAGGAAGACCTTCGGCTTCCTGACGATGGCCCGGCCGACCGCGACGCGCTGACGCTGGCCGCCGGACAGCGCCTTCGGGCGCCTGTCCAGGAGCTTGTCGATGCCGAGGATATCGGCCGCTTCGCGCACCCTGGCGTCGATCTCGTCTTTCGGGTACTTCCGAAGCCTCAGGCCGAACGCCATGTTGTCGTAGACCGACATGTGCGGGTAGAGGGCGTAGTTTTGGAAGACCATCGCAATGTCTCTGTCCTTCGGCGGGACGTCGTTGACGAGGCGGCCGTCGATGTAGATCTCGCCCTCCGTGACGTCCTCAAGCCCGGCGATCATCCTGAGCAGCGTGGACTTCCCGCAGCCGGACGGTCCCACCAACACGACGAACTCGCGGTCCTCCACGGTCAGGTTCATGTCGCTCACGGCGACGATGCTGCCGTCGAATACCTTCTTCACGTCCTTGATGACGACGTTGGCCATCTACGCCTCCCCGGACCCTTTTCAACCTTCGGAAGCCTCTCCGAAGCCGAGGCTCTTCATAACATCGCCTACAGTGTAGTGGGAACCCGTGATCAAGACAAGGTCTCCTTCGCCGGCGCCCGAGACGGCCGTGGCGAAGGCGGCTCCGGGCGACGGGACCGCCACAGCTTCGACGTTGTACTCCCGGGCGACGAGCGCGAGGTCCTCCGCGCGTGCGGCCCGGGGAGTCCCTGGCTCGGTCAGGATGAACAGATCGGTCATGTCGGCGAGTGCGCCGATGAAGCCGTCAGAGTCCTTGTCGCTCATGAGTCCCAGCACGACGATGAGGCGGTCGTACTCGAATACCTCGTCCAGAGCCACGGCGAGCGTCTGGGCGGCCTCGGTGTTGTGGGCGACGTCTGCGACCACGGTCGGGCGCCGGTCGAGGATCTGGAGCCGCCCCATCGACATCGCTTCTGAGAGCCCGCTCCGAAGCGCCGGCTCCGCCAGCGTGAAGAGTCCACCGCGCGACAGCTCGTGCACGGCGACGATGGCGTTGACGGCGTTGGCGACCTGGTGCCTGCCCAGCATCGACGTGCTCAGGTTCCGGTACGCGAACTCCGCGTACTCGAAATTGAAGATGCTGCCGGTCGAGACGATCGAGACGCGCTGGAGGCTCGACTCCTCCCGCACCGCGACGAATCGCGCCCCAAGCGCGGAGGCGACCCCGCGAATGATCTCGAGCGCATCGCCCGTCGCTCCGCACACGACTGTCCCCGCCGGGCGGATGATGCCCGCCTTCTCCGAGGCGATACGACGCGTGTCGCTGCCGAGCACCTCCACGTGATCGAGCGCGATGCCCGTGATCACGGAGAGCATCGAGTCGAGCGCGTTCGTGGCGTCGAGACGCCCGCCGAGCCCGACCTCCGCGACCGCCACGTCGACCTTCTCCTCGGCAAAATACATGGCCGCGATCGTCGTCGCGATCTCGAAGAAGCTCGCCTCGATGTCGTCGGCGGCCGGCTTGAGGCGTTCGACGTAGTCGAGCGCGCGGGCACGGGGAATCCGCTCCCCATCGATGACGTACCGTTCCGTGAAGTCGATGACGTGCGGCGACGTGAAGAGGCCCGTCCGAAGACGGTGCTCCGAGAGGATCGAAGCGATCATGTTCGAGGTGGAACCCTTGCCGTTGGTACCGGCGACGTGGACGACGCGGAACTCGTGGTGGGGGTTGCCTACCGAGCCGAGAAGGTACTCGACACGCTCGAGGCCGGGCTTCATGACGAACCGGTGGCGTGCGAAGAGCCAGTCCAGGCAATCGCGGTAGTCCCTAAAGGCCCTGCCGGCGCGCCTGTCCAAGCGTGTCCTCCGCTCTGTCGCGCCCGTTGTCGGTGAAGAAATCGAGGAGCTTCGCGAGCGCGCTCTTCAGCTCCCTGCGGTGGACGACGCGGTCGACCATGCCATGTTCGAGAAGGAACTCGGAGCGCTGGAAGCCCTCCGGAAGATCCTGATTGATAGTCTGCTGAATGACGCGCGGTCCCGCGAATCCGATCAGGGCGCCCGGTTCGGCCAGGATGATGTCGCCGAGAGACGCGAAGCTGGCAGTCACGCCGCCGGTCGTCGGGTGCGCCTGAATAGCGATATGCGGCAGTCCTTCATCGCGAAGCTTGGCGAGCATCGCGCTCGTTTTCGCCATCTGCATGAGCGAGAGGATACCTTCCTGCATCCTGGCGCCCCCGGAGCTCGCGAGCGTGATGAGCGGCACACGCTCCTCGATCGCCATGCGGGTCAGACGAGCGATCTTCTCACCCATCACCGATCCCATACTGCCGCCGAGAAACGAGAAGTCGAGGATTGCGACCATGGCAAGGTGTCCGTCGAGACGACCGCTGCCCGTTATCACGGCCGAGCTGTGCCCCGTCTTCTTTTTGGCGTCGGTGATGCGATCCGTGTAGCGCTTGGAATCGACGAAACCGAGCGGGTCGACCGACTCGATCCCGGAGAGCAGTTCGACGAAGCTCCCCTCGTCGATGAGGATGCCGATGTACTGGTCCGCCGTGATCCGGAAGTGGTGACCGCAGGACGGACAGGTCCACAGATGCTTCTCGAGTTCCTTGTGATAGATGATCTCGCCGCAATCATCGCACTTCTGCCAGAGCCCGTCCGGCACTTCGCGCTTGGAGGACTCCTTGATGCCCTGCTTGTGTCGCTTGAGCCACGAAGTCTGGTTCATGCCGGGTCTCCCGGTGCGGTTCGGTGTCATCCCCCGGGCGGGCTCGTGCAGCAACCTCCCCGACGGGTGCGTACACGGATCCCCGCAGGGGCCGCGTACACACGCTCATGATGGCACGATTAGAGCCTCTCGGCAACCCCTGAGACCAGGCTCAGAAGCGACTTCCCGCCGAGCCTGCCTGCCTCGAGGACCTCGTGATGTGTGGTCGGCCCTGGGCCTCCGGGGACGTTCGTGATCAGGGCGACGCCCAGGACATCGAGCCCGAGAGCGATCGCCGTCTGGACCTCGACGACCGTCGACATCCCGATCGCCGACGCCCCGATGCGGCGGAGCATGCGAATCTCGGCCGGCGTCTCGTACGTTGGACCGAGCGCCCCGGCGTACGTGCCGCGGCGAAGCCGGATGCATCGCTCACGCGCGGCCTCCGTCGCGAGTTCGCGGAGCTTCGGTGTGTAGGCGTCGGCCATCCGGAACGAGAGCGCCGGGAGACGGCGGGGACCTGAGACGAGCGCCAGCTGGTCGACGATGAGCATGAGTTCGCCGGCGCTGAACGCCGGGTCGAGACCACCGGAGGCATTGGTCACGACGAACGTGCTCACACCGAGCTTCGCCATGAGCCGGACAGTGAATGTGACCTCGAACGGGCGATAACCTTCGTAGAGATGCACGCGTCCCGCGAACACGGCGGCCCGGCGGCCGCCCACCTTCCCGACAAGGAGCGTCCCGCTGTGACCAGAGACCGTGGAGCGCGGGAACCCGGGGATCTCGTCGTATCCCCACGAGTCGAGCGCGTCCACGCCGTCGGTGAACGACGTGAGACCGGAGCCGAGAACGATGCCGAGCTGCGGGCGTCCGACGCCGCTCTCACGGAGCCATGTCGCCGCCTGTTCGAGCCTCGCCTCGTCCGCCGCCGTCGTTCGGAGCTGTCCCATCTCGCGTCGAGTCGTCATGTCGCCTCGTTCCCTCTGAGGTCGGCGAGCATGATCACCGCATCCTCCCCGTTGTCGGCGTAGTACCCGCGACGGACGGCCACCGACCTGAATCCGTGCCGCTCGTACAGCGAGATCGCCCGGGAATTGGAAGCCCGCACTTCGAGTGTCGCAATGGCGGCTCCGCCGGCGATGGCCTCCTCGAGCGCCATCTTGAGAAGCGCCGTTCCGACTCCTTGGTCCCAGCATCCAGCAGCGACCGCGAGGTTGCCTATGTGAAGCTCGTCGGCGACCGGCCACGAGATGAGGAACCCGAGGATCTCCGCGTCGCCCTCCGCCACGAGACAGAGCGAGCGGGGTCCCTTGTCGATATCGCTCTCGAAAGACTCCCGCGGCCACGGCGCCGGGAAGGTCTCCTCCTCGATGCCGCACACGTTGTCGAGAT
>CAZNHF010000098.1:0-9808 GCA_964572375.1 uncultured bacterium
TCATGGTGGGAAACGTCACGCCGAAACCCGCCTTCGTGTAGAGGCCGATGTTCGGACCGCTCTCCGGCATCGTTTCGAGACCGATGATATCGGCGCGCGGTCGCATATACTCGAGCACATGGTCGACGAGGGCCGTGCCGATACCAAGCCCCTGGAACTGCGTCGGGACGCCGAACGTCCCGAACCAGCCGACCCTTCCCCACGTCCGCGCGAGGATGAAGCCTACCATCGCGCCATCCGCCGCGATGGCGACGAGGTTCGCATCCGGGTCCAAGGATATCGTGTAGCGGAGCGAGGCGAGCGAGCGCTCCGGGAGCGGGTCCTGCGGTTTTCGGTTCATCCGGTACCAATCGGTGAACACGCCTGCCTCGATCTCGGCCACGGCCGGCAGGTCGGTCTCCTTCATGGTACGTACAGCGAAGTCCAGGTGGCTCACGGAGCCTCCAAGAGCGAATGCACGCCGCCCCCTGCGTCGAGGCCGGCGCTCCCAGGGTGGGCACTGTCGTTGATGCGTAACCACTACCCGACGAAGACGTCTCTGTCAAGCGCTCCTCGTCCTATTGCCCCATGACGACCGGGGGTGACCCGGTCGAATACATATCCGCCGTCCTCGGCTCCCCAGACCTGGTTGCCGGCCGTGTCCCAACCCCGGTCCCAGCTGATGAGACGTTCGGCCATTACTCGCACCTCCGAAGTGGTGTACGACGCCCCGTGGAGTTCGCTGCCACACTCCCCGGGATGCGTCTCACCCTCGAAAGACCGGTCTTCATTCCTCGCAAGGAAGACCGTGCAGCCGTCCTTGAGCATCAGCGACTCGGGCGACAGTGCCGCGAGCGGCTCATCCTCGCTCCAGACGCCGTCGCCAGAAGCAGAACACCCAGAGTGAGCTTACGCATCTTTGGTCTCACTTGAACACTTCCCCCTCAGAGTGATCCGGCCGGCTCTGTGATCGGCCTACCGACCGGCCCGCCGGTCGGCCTCGTCCGTCATCGCATCCACCGCCCTGTCGATCTCCTCGAGGCTTGCCCCGGCGAGGTTGGCCGGCGGTATGGGTTGCCCCACGATGACGGCGCACCGGGCGAACAGCATCGGCATCATGAAGCGGTCCCACGTACGAGGGACGATCCAGGCCGGGCTTGCGCTGACGCCGACCGGCACGATGGAGCACCCCGCCGACTGCGCCGCAGCCAGCGCTCCCCCCTTCGCACGCCGCTCTGGACCACTTGGACCGTCGAGAGCGACACCGCCGTCGCGCCCACCGAGGAGCGCGCCCTTCATGGCGATGAGCGCCGCCGTCCCGCGGCGGCCGCTCGAACCCCGGACCGTGACGTACCCGAACCGCTCAAGGACCCGGGTGAGAACCTCACCCGCGAAGCTCGTGGACGTGATGACCACGATGCCGCGGTTCCTGAATGCCGGGACGAGCAGGAAGAGTCTGCCGTGCCAGAAGGCGTAGATTCGCCGCCCCGCTTCGTCATCCGCGGGAGACGGCTCAGCGTACTCAGTCCAGTCGATCCGCAGCGTGGCAGCCACGGCGCTCATCACAAGCGCCGCCCCACCCGAGAGGGCCGCGATGAACCAGCCGGACCGCGAGATCCGCTTCCGGAACCTTCTGATGCGGGAACGCCTGTGCCCTGGTGCCAACCGCTACTTCCCCTTCCTGCGCGCCTCGAGCCCCTCACGAAGCGTCGGTGCCATCTTGAGGAACTCCTCGAGCGTTTCGCAGCCGTAGTCATCGCACTCGGCGCAGGTCGTCACACCCCGTTTGACGCCGCAGAGTCTCACGGCGCACACAGTGCAGTGCCCGAGCTTGACCTCGCCGTCGGATGTGCAACCGGTGCAGTTGATCATCTCCGCGGTGAGGTTCGCATCGTGCAGCTTCGACCACTCCGCGGCGATCTTGGCGCGCATCGCGTCATCGTTGTCGCGCGTCGCTATGAGCGCGCCGCACTCGTTGCAGTGCAGTCCACAGATTCCGGTAATCTCAGCCATGAGTCCTCCCTCGTGTCGGGCACGGCCCATACAGTGCCTAGTGATGATAGGGATGCGCGTCACCAAAGTACGAGAGACTGAACGCCTCGGTCGCAACAAGCAGCTTCGCAGGAACATCGGTGTCGATCCCCTGCTTGCACTTCATAGCGAGGATCAGCATGTGATGGAGTTCGCCCAGCATCGTGTGATAGGCGTCGAGCGCCGCATCGTCCCCCGCGGGCGCCGGCTTGATGCGCTGCGCCAGGAAGTACTCGGCGACGATCTCCTGGATCGCCTGCGCGTGCTCCTCCTTGGTCGTCACCCATCGCACGATCTGGTTGTAGTTCTTCTCTCCATCCATCGAGAGCCCCGCGATACTGCCCATGGCCTTCTCGATGGTCCTCACGTGCTCCTCGATCATCCCGATACGCATGGCGTCGTCGTAGACACCGCACGGCACCTGGCAGTGCGCCAGCACCGCCGCAGGAACGATAATCGCCAGTGCGACCGCCACTCCGAGCATCCGAGTAGTCATTGCAGTCTCCCTGTTGGTTCGCCTGCCGCGCATAGGCACGCGACGATCACTCCATTTCTCGGTTCTTCACATACGTATCCAGCCACTGCTCCGTCTCCCAGAGCAGGTGCAGAAGCGATTCTCTCGCCCGATAGCTGTGGCTCTCGCAAGGGAGCATCACGAGCCGCACCGTCGCGCCGTGGCCCTTGAGCGCTGTGAAGAAGCGCTCGCTCTGCATCGGGAACGTCCCCGCGTTGTCGTCCGCCTCGCCGTGGACGAGAAGCAGGGGCTCCCCGATCCTGTCCGCGTGCATGAAAGGCGACATCTCGAAGTATGTGTCCGGCGCCTCCCAGAGCGTCCTGTCCTCAGACTGGAAGCCGAACGGAGTCAGTGTTCGATTGTACGCGCCCGTCCGGGCCAGGCCGGCGGCGAAGAGATCTGAATGCGCGAGCAGATTCGCGGTCATGAAGGCGCCGTAGGAGTGTCCGCCGATGGCGATCCGGTCGCGGTCGGCAACGCCTCTGCGGACAACCTCCTCGACGGCCGCCCGCGCGCTGGCCACGAGCTGTTCAACATAGGTGTCGTTCGGATGGGCGTCACCCTCTCCCACGATCGGCATGGCCGGGTCATCGAGCACCGAATATCCCTGTGTGAGCCACAGAAGCGGTGACCACCACCCGATCCAGTCGAAGCGATACGGGGAGTTGTCGACCTGCCCGGCCGCATCGGCACTCTTGAAGTCGCGCGGGTAGGCCCACATCACCATGGGCAGAGGCCCGTCACGCTCTGCGTCGTACCCCTCCGGCAGATAGAGCGTGGCCGTCAGGTCGATGCCGTCGGCGCGCTGGTAGCGGATGAGCTCCTTGCTCACTCCGAGAAACTCCGGCGTCGGGTTCTCGGAGAACGTGATCTGCCGGAGCGACCCATCGGCGAGATCGCGGATGAAGTAGTTGGGGACGTCATCGACGGACTCGCGCGTCGTGAGCACGTGCCGACCCGTCTTGTCGAAGACGAGCACGGGAAGCTCGTAGTATGGAGCCTCCGAGCGGAAGAGTCTCTGCGTCTGCCCGTGGTACGTGTCGAACGCGTCCAGGAACGGCCGGTCGCCTTCGGGAGACGCCCCCTCACCTACCAGGTAGATAGTGTGCGCATCGTCGGCGGTCAGCAGGACGCCCCGTCCGTACCCGTTCCGGGTCATGGCCGGGTCGCCCGGAATGTTGTAGCGGTCCTCCCACGAGTAGTCCATCAGAAGCTCAGGCTCGCCAGGCGCGCCGGGCGCGAGCTTCCATGAACGTATGGACCGCGTGTCCCACCACCACTCACTGAGAACCGCAAGTTCGTCGTGTCCCCAGAGAATCTCGTCAAATCTGAACTCAAGCGTCGCGAGGACCTCGGACTCTCCGTCGAACGGCGCCGGCAGCATGAATAAGCGGTCGCGGACGTCGGCCTCGCGACCGGCGTCGCCGCCGTCCAACGCCTCCGCCCAGACGAGCGTCGCCGGCGCGTCAGCACGCCACTCGACGCTCCGGGGCCCCTCATGCGTGCTCCCCCGAGCGATGGGGATGTCATCGCGGAGTGGAAGGTCCGCCACCACGTGAAGCACATTGCCCTCAAGATCCCACACCTCGGTCAGCATGGGAAAACGGGACGCGGTGACGACATAGGAATACGGCCGGTGAAGCGCCCATACCAGGAGCGCGGTTCCGTCGGGTGACGGGTCGAATCCCCAGACCACGGCAGGTTCACCCAGTCGCTTGATCGTCCCGTCGAGACCGACGCACGCGAGCTGAGTCGTAAGATAGTGGTCGAAAAGGGCCTCGTCGTTCGGGTTCTCGAGAAGGTCCTGATAGGTGCGCGCCGGGGCGCGCCGGCCCAGGCTCTCCTGGATGATCGGTCCGCTCGGGACCTTCGAGCCAACCGGCTCGGCTCCGCGCCCGTCCGGCACGAGACACGCGACAAGCGCGCTGCCATCCGGCAACCACGCCGGACGCGACCCGGCCGTGAGACTCACGATCGGGGCCGTCAACCTGCGGGCCTCGCACGTCTCGACGTCGGTGACCCAGAGCTCGACGCCGCCGGCCGTCGTGTTCGTGAACGAGATCATCTCTCCGTCGCGTGACCAGGCCACACTGCCGATCCTCGGGTTCTGCGGCAGCCCCGTAACGGGACGACGCACCAGATCCGAGAGCCTGAGAACCGAGAGCTCGTGGTACGGCCAGACCCGGCTTCTCGAGTCGCTGTCCGGCTTGATCCTGAGCCCCGCCAGCCTGAGCTCGCGCTCCGCGAGCTCCTCGATCGACGGATACCCCGGACGCTGCATCAGAACGAGATACTCGTTGTCCGGGCTGATGCTCACCTGCGGCATACGCGGCGCATCGATGACGTCCGCGAGCTTCTGCGATGGCAGTTGATAGCCCGTCTCGACCGCCCCAGCGCATGCGGCGGCGACCATGATGATCAGAAGCGCGGGGATCGCGATCCGGGCTGCTTTTGTCTCTCGAAGTCTTCCTGCCACCGGTCCCTCCTCGGCCCCTGACTGTCGGGTGATACGCATCGACTGCTTCGCGGCGATCTGAACGGAGCATGCTTTGTGATCCGAGTCGGTTACCCCCTGATGATGCTGACGCGGCCATCCGGAGGCAAGGGGCTGAGAACATCGTTGTTCGATGCGGCCTCCGCCAGAATGGAGTAGAAGGTCGAGTACGTGTTCTTCACGTTCTGTCCGTAGCGCGTGAACCAGAAGTAGCCATCTCCCGCGTGCTTCACGATGAAGCTGTTCGAGAGAACGCTGTAGGTAGCATCGAGGTCGAGCGGCGCCCACGTACCGTCTTCACCGAGCACCTCGACCGAACTCACGCGCGAACCCGGGGTCGCCACCGACCACTCCTCAGAGGCCGCCTGTTCGAGCGCCTGGGCCGTCTCGCCGAGGTCGACCGTGTACCGGAGCCCGGAGACGTGAAGCCAGCCCCCCTCACCGTGCGAGGCCGCGCTCCGTTCGAGCACCTCGAGAAGATACCTTCCCTCGAGATCGAGCGCGTACGCATAGTTCGCGAACTCGTCGATCTCGTTGAGCATGACATCCGTGATCGGCCCCGCCGGGTAGACTTGCTTGCCGCGGAAAGCGCCCGCGTTGTTCACGACGATATCGACACCGAACTTCTTCCGCATGTGGTCGTTCACGAGGTTCGCAACCGGGGACTCTCCGCCCCGGACGACGTCCTTCTGGAGATCCCAATCGACGTCGGTGCGGCCGAGGACGATCGCGTCGGGGAACGCCGCGGTGTACTCCGCGAGGACTGTCGCGATCTCCGGATCCTCCGCGACCGACTCGTCGATCGGAACGAGCGAGAACCGCGCCGACTCGAGATCGAGGCGCCCGCGCTCATCGGTTGTCAGGTCGAGTCGGACGAGAGCCGGACCCTTCTCGCCCCCGTTGACGATGATCGTCCCGCCCATCCGGAGGAATTCGGGCGTGTAGTCGTGCGAATGCCCGCCGAAGATGACGTCGATCCCTGGAATCTCGCGGGCGAGTCTGAGATCCCCTTCGACGCCGATGTGTGTCAGAGCCACGATCAGCTGCGCCCCGTTTCCGCGGAGTTCGCGGACGGCCGCCAGTGCGACATCGGCATTGCGGCCGGACAGCACGACATCGCCCGCGCTTGTGACGAGCGGAAGGTCCTCCGTCATCAGCGAGAAGAACCCGACCCTGAGCCCGTCGTAGTCCCTGATGATCCACGGCGCGCACAGTCCCTCGAGGACCGTCCCTTCGACCACCAGATCCGTGCAGACGCAGTCGAAGTCGGCGTAGTCGAGGGCCGCCGCGAGCACGCCCGGTCCCTTGTCAAACTCGTGGTTCCCGAACGCGTACGTGTCATAGCCGGCCATCGACATGAGCCTGAAGATGGCCTCGCCCTTGTAGGCGTGGAAGTATCGGTTCATCAGGTCGTCACCACAGGAGATGACGACCGTGCGGTCGGGACTCTCCGCGACGATCTCGTGGATCTTCGTCCCCAGTCGCGCGATGCCGCCTGTCTCAACGGCCTTAGATTCGCCGTCGCCGTCCGGGTCAGCCTGTCCGGCGATCGGCTCGAGCATCCCCTGCAGATCCGCGGTTCCGATAATGGTGAGCTCGTGCGTCCGCGGCGCCTGCGAGCAGGACGCAAGCATCACCGCCGCCACAAGAAGCACCGCGACAGCCGTATATCGTCTCATCTCACTCCCCCCGTCCGTCCGCGCCGCGCTCTCGCCCGGTCGGAGCAGATTCCTGCATGAACTTCGACGCGACCACGACGACACGGTCGCACTCATCGACATAGGGCTCGAACGCGATCCCCGAGTAGACCTCGAGGACCTTGAATCCGCGCTGCTCGAGCAGCGGTCTGAGCTCGTCGAGTCCGTACGGCCGCTGACGGTGCACCTCGATCGCGCCGTCGCCGAATCGAAAGACCGTGGTCGACTGCCCGGCGCTGCGATCGTAGAAGGTCTCCTGATAGAAGACCTCCCCGTCGATCTCATGCTCGAAGATCCCGTCCTCATGCGTACGATACATCCGCTCGGTGTTCGAGTCGAACACGAAGAGCCCTCCGTCGTGAAGGGCCTCGCCGACCGCGCGCATCATGGCAAGAACGTCGTCAGTGGCTGTCAGGTAGTTGACGGAGTCGAAGGTGCAGGTCACAGCATCGAACCCTGGACCACCGGAGGGTTCATGTGCATGGCCGGCCGGCTGGTCGCCCCCGTCGTTCACGCGACGCGCCCGCGCTTCGGTGCGCGCGCGCACGTCCTCGACCGAGAGCGTGCGCATGTCCCCCACCGAGAACGAGACGCTCTCGACCCCTTGCGCGCAAGCCCGCGCCCTTCGCACCATGGCCTCGGATCGGTCGATTCCGTGAACCGTATGACCACGCCGGGCCAGCGCCAGAGCAAGCGTTCCCATCCCGCAGGCGACATCAAGGACGGACGCGCATTCCTGAACGTGTCTGGCGATGAGCGAGTCGATCATCGGAGCGAAGCGCTCCGAGAAGCTGCTCCACTCCGGCTCGTAGAATCTGGACAGGCGGTCGTACGCTCTCAAGCGTCGTCCCTCACTTCAACCCACACCGTCCCGATCATCCCGAACGGCGCGTCCCGGGTGAAGGGAACGAGCGCCGCAGTCACCAGCGCGGGCAGCGCACCACGACGGATGGGCGACCCGGCTGTCGTCCTACTCGGGCTGCGGAGTAACGAGCGGGCATGGCTCGGCGCGCACGGCTTCGTTCAGAAGGCAGAACACGTACGGATGGAGACGGGTCAGATACGCGTCGATGGTCTCGCCGTCGCGGGCTTCGGCAGCGAACACATCGCGCACGCGCTGCCACTCCGGATCGGTGCGGACGTAGCCGCCCCGGATTTTGACCGAAGCTCCCGCCGTGAACGTGTGCCTCTCGTTCCCGGACGCGAGTGCGCCCGCCGGACGTGCGCCCTCGCGTTCCACGCGCATCAGACCGGAGATATGCTCGACGTACTCGTCGCGCGGGATGAGACTGTAGCCCCAGCGTTCGGTCACGTTCACGTAGCGGTGGTCCGTGAAGAGGAAGACGGGGCGTCCCGCCGCGACCTCGAGCGTCGCACCGACGTACTCGCTCAACCGTTCGGAATCCCGTTCGGGCTCCGTGCCATAGACGTCGCGCACGTCCGGAAAGAAGGCGTCGACCGCGTCGTAGAGCGGCTTTGCAGCATCGACGGCGGTCCGCCACGCCTCACCGTGACTCCAGTAGTCGAACACGGGAATGCCGACGTAGCCGACACGCGCGCCAGGTCTCATCCGCTTGATCTCGTCGACCACGGCGACCATCGACGCGACGACGCCATCGAACCGCTCGTGTCCGCTTCCCGCGAGAAGCGGCTCAGTGACACCTTCCCGCCAATCGACGACGATGTACCCGTCGTAGTCGGGCGGGATGTGTGTGAGAACCCAGCTCTCGAGAAGCGCGGGGGTCTCGTAGGCGCCATTGCCATACGGGTCGATGCCCGACTGCGGAAGCAGCGGAACGGGCACGACGCCCCAGATGGCGTACTCCGGAGACACGGCTTCGGTCGTGGCGAGCGTCGAGAGAAGCAGCGGCGGACCGTCCGCCGCGCAGGTCGATGTCCAAACGGTCGCCATCACGATGACAGCGGCGACGACGATGCCGCCGCGAAGTGTCGTCTCGCACGTTCTCTGGTTCATCGTTCTCCTCCGTCACTTCGACTTGTCAGAGCGTTTCTCGATGACGGCGCAGTAGATGGCCCCGTCGCCCGTGAACATTGAGACGCGCCAGCCGGTACCCACGAGAATGCCGCGCATCTCCTCGCGTGAGACGAGGAGATAGTCGAACCAGGGTGTCGCGTAGATCTTGTAGCGCACGCGGATCCGGACCTGGCCACCCATGCGGCCCCGGACCCGGTTGCGCCGGTGGTAGGCCCTGTGATGATTGGCCGTCGTGTCGTACGGATCGAGACTCTGCACGATGAGCCGCGCGTCAGGGTTCGTCATCGCGTGGAAACGCTTGAGCATCCATCTCGCGCGTACGGGGTTCTCGAACAGGCCGAAGTTGTTGCCGTACATGACGATCGTGTCGAACGTGCCGAGCGTCCGCGAAACGGCCACCGCGGACATCACACGTGCGCTTCTGACGCCGCGGGCCTTCGCGACCTTGACGGCGAGCGGAGAGACGTCCACCGCGAGAACGTCGTGTCCCTTCTCCTGCAGATGGAGCGACACGCGGCCGGCTCCGCATCCGATGTCGAGCACGCGGCCCTTCGCCGAACGGATGGCGTCACGCTCGCATTCCATCCACTTGCGGTAGGGCGCGAAGTACGCCTCGGAGCCACCGGAGACGTCGATGTACCCGTCGTCGCGTTCCACGATCTCGGTCGCGTCGAGGCCGTCGAGGTGGTCCTGAATCTCACGCCCGAAGGCATCCCAGTCCTTCTTCACGGAAGACCCCCAGGGGCTACGACAGCCCGTTGTGTCTGAGAAGCGCCTCGGTGCTCGGCTCGCGCCCGCGAAAGTCGCGATAGATGTCCATCGGGTGACGGCCCCCTCCAAGCGCCAGCACGGTGTCCCTGAAACGTCTCCCAAGCTCCTGCACCCTGTCCTCGTTCTCGAGGCCGGCCTCCTCGAACGCGCCGAAGGCATCCGCGGAGAGAACCTCGGCCCACTTGTAGCTGTAGTAGCCGGCCGCATATGCGGGCGTGAAGATGTGCATGAATCCGCACAGCATCCGGTTGCCATCGAACGGCGGCAGCGAACTCGTATCCTCGATGACCTTGCGGTGCACATCGAACGCGCTCTCGCTGCCGGCG
>CAZNHF010000099.1:0-9664 GCA_964572375.1 uncultured bacterium
CGCAGCGTGTGATGCGTGACGACCTGATCTTCTCCGACATCCAGAGCTTCATCGCCGAGGAGGTCATTCCTTCGCTCGAGGACATCGATGCGTACCTGACCCTCTTCGAGGAGCTCGATGGCGAGGTGACGCTCGACCCGTGGGCGGCGCTTCCGGATTCGCTCGCTCCGGTGGACACTCTCTTCCCGGAGCGGCTTGAATTCGACGCCACGGACGCGTACTTCGCGCACGTGCCGGTCGACGTCATGCAGTGCCTCTGCAACCTGGTCGTTTCGTACAACGTCGACGCGACCGATGATCAGAGCCTTGAGGAGCTGATCGACGAGGATGAGAACTTCCTGACGCTCAATGCCCAGTCCTACATGGTGTCCGCGTACGACGAAATGGTAGAGGCCGCGACGCATCTGAGGGACGCTTGTGATGAACTCCAGGGTGAGACCGACGATCAATCGTTCGATTTCATCACGGAGACGGAATGGGGCTGGATCGCTCTTGAGGACGATGACCTGCTCGGCGCGGGCGCGGTCGACACACTGCGGGCGGCGGCCGACGCGATATTGGTTGCCGTCACGCAGGGCATCACGATCAACCCGTCGGAGACCGACCCGAGCGCTCCCGACATCGATATCTACGTGGACCTCGAGGCAATGTTCTACGATCCGCTCGAGGACCTGAGAGACTACTTCCCCTATCACTCCTGGAATGCGCAGGGCGACTCGATGGCCGTCACCGAACCGCTGACCTTCCCTGACCCGACGTTCGACGGGGACGACACCGGCTACGACGGGATCTTCCCGGACATGACGAATGAGGCGTGGCGCCTCATCTACGACTGGGAGGACAGGAACTGGTAGGGCCGGAGCGGGCGGTTCTGGCGGTAGCAGCGACGCCGGATTGAGACGTAACGGAGCGCGGGGTCCCGTGGGTGTCCCGCGCTCCATTTGTTACAGTCGTAAGAGCGCGCCTGACGACCGTTCTACACAAAGGCACGAACTTTGCAAGGATGACAGTGCGGCCTGCTTGACTCTCCGAGCGGGTCCACCTGGGATGTTGCTCGGCAATACGATGAGCTCTGTCCGGAGGTGATGTGCCTACCATCATCCACACAGCTGACGTTCATATCGGCGCTCCCCTCGGATGGCTCGGTGACCGTGCCTCCGACCAGCGAGACCAGATTCGTCAGACGTTTCGCTCCATCATCGACATGACCCGGGAGGAGGACGCAGACTGCCTCCTTATCGCCGGGGACCTCTTCGACAGCAATCGTCCGCCGGCCTCGGCGGTGCGCTTCGTGATGCGCGAACTCGCGAGGCTCACCGAGGCGAGCGAGGCGCACATCGTGCTGCTCCCCGGCTCGCACGACCACGCGGGGGAGGGCTCGGTCTACGAGTGCTATGCGAACGAGTTCGCCCAGATCGAGCGTGTGTCGATTCTCGGGGGAGCCGACTCCGGGACGGTGCGCATACCGAGAGCCGGACTTGCTCTGCACGGGCGGCCGGCGACCTCGAACCGTTCGACCGAGCGTCAAATGTCGTCGCTCCGTCCGGACACGGAGTCCAACTACAACGTGGCGGTCCTCCACGGCTCGGTGGATCTTGTGCCGGGCGCTCCGGACGACCATCCGATCTCGCGTGAGGAACTCAAGGCGCCCGGGTGGTCGTACGTGGCGCTCGGGCACTGGCACTCGTGGAAGGAAGTCGATGCCGGTGACGCGCCGGTCGTCTATCCCGGCGCTCCGGAGGTCGTTGCGCCGGACCAGACCGGCTCCGGATACGTCGCGCGCGTGTCGATGGGCAGAGACGGGACACGCGTGACGCAGGTGCGGGTCGGTGTCCGCGAACTTGCCGAGGCAAGTATCGACGTTGCCGGAGCCCCGGATACCGTCGAGGTGGCTCGTCGGGTCAGGTCGGCCGCGAAGCCAAGTCCCAACATGATACTTCGGATAGCCCTGACGGGGCTCATCCCGCTCGACTCCTCATTCGATGTGCGCGTGCTGCTCGAGGAGCTCAAGGGAGACTATTTCCAGGTACTGCCTCCGAAACACTCCTATCACGTGCGACTGACGGACGCCGACTTGGACGCTCTCCCGGAACGTCTCGTCATCGGCAGGTACGTGCGGCTGATGCGGGATTCCATCGCCGAGGCCGGGACCGAGAGGGAGCGCGACGAGCTTGAGGGGGCGTTGCAGCTCGGCGTGGCGCTTCTCCAAGGGAAGGACGTGCTGGCGTGATCCTGAGCCGCTTCAGACTCAAGCGCTTCATGCGTTTCGACGACTACGAGCTTGCGCTCCGACCGGGTCTCAATCTCATCGTGGGATCCAATGAGTCGGGCAAGAGCACGATCGTCGATGCGCTGGGGATCGCGCTGTTCGTGGACCCTGCCACGAAATCAAAGCCTGTGCAGGCGCTGGAGGCCTGGGGCAGTTCCGGTGGTATGGAACTCGAGCTCGAGTTCGAGCACGGGGGGGACGAATACCGGCTCGTCAAGCACTTCGGCGAGGGCCGAGCCGAGCTGACCGGCGGCGGTGAGCAGCTGTCGGACCGCGCGGCCGTCATGCGACGCATCGCCGAGATGGTCGGCTTCGGCAGTCGTGAGGCCTTCGAGTCGGTGGCGATGGTCCGGCAGGGCGAGTTGGCCGCGTTCGAGGGTCAGTCCGGGAAGAACCGACGCGCGGAGCTCGTGCCGATGATCGAACGGAAGATGACGAGTTCGAGCGGCCGCGTCGATGCTCAGGCCGTCGTGGACGCCATCCAGCGGGAGATCGCGTCGCTGAGGGTCGGCATGGATCGGCCGGCGAACAACCCGGGCGCTCTCAAGCTGCTGAGCGACGAGCGTGAGAAGCTCGTGACGAGCATCGCCGACGTCGGACAGGAGTGGGGCATCGTGCTGTCACGGAGAGCGGTACACGGCCGAAGGCGCCAGGAGTGGACCTCGGCGAAGGAGGAGCTGGACCGGCTCGCGCGGATCGTGCGGGAGCAGGAGGGGCTCCTCGAGATGACAGGTGAGTTGGAGCGCGTGGAGGACGAACTCACCCGCGCGGAGACGACCATCGCACGCGTCCGGCGACTTCGGTCGGACCACGCGGACGCGCTCGGGGAGAAGGACAGCATTTCCGAGGCCGATGCCGAGCGTGTCAAGTCGTCGCAGGCCGAATTGGAGGCGACGGAGCGGCTGGTCGCGAACTACCGTGCCGAGTCGACGATCGCCGAGGGGACGAAGAGTTCCCGGACGGGGTTTCTTGCGGTTGTCGTCGGCGCGCTTGCCGGCATAGGCGCTGCGGTGACACTCCTGCTCTTGGACGGCGTGGTGCCGCGGGCGATCTCGGGAGCAACGACGGCAGTGAGCGCCCTCTGGGCCCTCCTGCTGTTCCGACGGTTCGGGACGCTGCGTGAGTACGAGCGCGACCTCGGAAATCTGATGCGCGAGCGCGGTAAGCGCGAGTTGGCGCTCCGGGCTGCTCTCATGCAGGTCGGCGTGCCGAGCTTCGCCGAGTTCTCTCGTCTCTACGAAGATCAGGACAAGCGCTGGCAGCGTGCCGAGATCGCGCGGACACGGTTGGCGGAGGTCTGTGAGTCCCAGGCGCCGGAGGCTTACGAACAGGAGCTCCAGACGCGCGCCGTGAGTCTGGGCCGCCGCCGTGGCGAACTCAACGCGGCGCTCGCAGACAGCGGGGGCGCGCAGACGACGCTGCCTCCGATCGAGGTTGCCAAGCTCCGCGACGAACTCGAAACGAAGCGTGAGCAGGAGAAGACGCTTCGCGAGGCGCTGGCGCGGGACGAGGTTCGTCTCGAGCGCGACGAAGAGGGCGAGAGGCTTCCCGATCTCGAGGCGCGGCTGGAGACGGTCGAAGAGGAGATGACCACGATCGGGCGGCGTCTCGGCGTCATGGACCTGGCCGCGAGCGGATTGGGGCAGGCGCTGGCGAGCACGAAGGAGGAGGCCGCTGAAGTATTGGCCCCCATCGTGACTCGTGTCCTTTCCAGAATCACCGCAGGACGATATTCACGAGTGACGGTGAGCCGCGACCTCGCGGTAGCCGTCGACAATCCTTCGAACCGTCCGGGCTCACCGCCAAACGTGCTCCAGGGTGATCTGAGCACCGGCACAGTCGATCAGCTCTACCTCGCCACGCGCTACGCGCTGCTCGAGTTCCTGTCGGATGGGGAGGGGGCCCCCTTCATCCTCGACGATGTGTTCGTCAATTTCGACCCTGACCGCCGGCTTCGCGGGTTGGAGCTCCTCCGCGACATCTCCGACGATCGTCAGGTCATCGCCTGCATGTGTGAGGACCACGGCGCAGAGGATCCCGTGAACCTCGTTCGTCTCACCTCGATCTGACCACCAGAGCTTCCCTTGTGATGACGGATGCGCGCGGGGGTTCCAACTTGCGCGGGACTCGCCGGCGTGCGAACATCGGCGATGAGCGCACGTGCGGTCGCTCGGTCGCGGGTCGTCGATTGCCGGTTGACCGCAGGCTTGTCTGATGGACGCCTGAGCACTCCGGGTACCGCCGCAGGGGAGAGCTCCCATGTTCGCTTCACGATGCCCGCACTGCGGGAGCAGAACGGAACTCGCCTCCGAGATCTGGGAGTCGAGTGGACGTCTGACTCGTCTCCGCCGATGTCTATCCTGCGGTCGCGAGACCGCCGTCGAGACGAAGTGGGCCGGGCGCAGGCCGCCGTCGGAGTCGGCGGGCAGCCGGCGACGTACGACGGCAGCTCTCTGGCTGGGCAGCGTCCTTGCGTTCGTCTGGATCATCGTCCGGGTCGTCGACTATGCGAACCGTGCGACCATCTACAGGGGTGTTGCCGATGCGCTCGAGGCCTTCCGCGCGCCCGTGTCGATCGTCGCGATCGCGGTACTGACTCTCCTCGCTGTTCTGTGGGCACGTCGGGGCGCCATCTCGCGTGTCGACCGCGTGCTTGTCGAACAACTCCAGCTACGGGTGAAAGGCGACTCCGGGCTGGTCATCTCGGTGGCCGAGGGACACGAGGGCATCGGGCATGACCATGAACTCGCGCGCGATCGTGAGCGCGAGGCCAGGATCATCCATGAGTTCACGGCCATCGGCAGGCGGATGGCGCGCTGTCAGAGCGACGCAGAACCATCAGCGGGAGCGGTCGAAGAGGCGCACAGAACGTTTCTGCGCATCGGTCGCGAACTTGGCGAACTCATGGGGGCCGGCGAGGCGCCCGCGCGCGCGATTCTGAGCTCTCCGGCATCGCACATGCTGCTCAGGGTTCCCTTGGAGCTCTCGGGCCTTCCCTGGGAGCTGGCCGTGCTTCGGGACGGGAGCAGTCCGCTGTGGCAGCTGTTCGCCATCGGACGTCAGGCGATTGTCCCTGCGGGCACAGCGCGTCGGACTCGTGACGTTCGACTTCCGCTCCGCGTTCTCCTTCTGGCAGATCTCGAGAGCGACGTTCCGGGCCGCGCGCTACCGCGGGCAGCGCGAGAGGCCGCGGAGATCATGGAACTTGGCGCGCAGCGACCGGACGTGCTCCGGGTCGTGCGTCGTACTCCGCGAACCGCTTCGCAACTCGATGAACTCGTTGCCGAGGGTTTCGATGTGATCCATTTCGCCGGCCACGGATGCCGAGCGCCCGACGGTTCCGCCGCCTGGTCGCTCGCGGATGGCGCGACCGCGGCGCCGGCCGAGATGCGCGCTCCTGTGGATGCGCCGCTTCTTGTCTTCTCGAACGCCTGCGTCCCGTCGGATGAGGGCGGCGAGCGGAGTGGGGGCCTGGGGGGCGCGCTCGCGGAGGCTTTTCTGACCTGGGGTGCGCGGGCCTATGTCGGCCCGTTCTGGGAACTCAACGACGGCGGCGGAGCGGCCTTCGCAAAGGCGTTCTACGGGGCGCTCGCGGATGGTGCAACGCTTGGTGTCGCCACCCAGTCCGCGCGGCTCATCTCCTCGGCGGCTCACGCCGCCACGTGGGCGAGTTACGTGCTTTACGGGGACCCGACGCTCGCGCCCGCTCCGCGCAGTTCCGAACAGCGATAGATGTCCAGTGGGATGGTGATGTGGGACGGTACCGAAACGCGGCGAAGAGAGCGCCGGGCTCGACCGTCCTACGTTCATGAAAAGGACGATCTGTTTGACCGGGACGAATGAACGCGACCAGCTCGCGCGACAGCTTGTCGGGCGACTCGTTTCAGGCGAGGAGACCGCCTGGGAGGAGTTCATCGCGCGCTATCGACGCCTGATCTTCAGCGCGGTTCACAGGATCAACGAGCGGTACGGCGCCGGATGGGACGAGATTCAAATGGAGGAGCTCTTCTCCGATGCGCTGTACAAGCTCTTGAGGCACAACGCACGGTCGATCGCGTCCTGGGAGGGCCGTTGCCGTCTCGAGACCTGGATCTACCGGATCGTCCGGAACGTCTGTATTGACAGGCTCCGGCGCGTCACGAGGCGGGGCGAGGTTCACGAGGTAGACGAAGACAGGCGGGACCCCGCGCGTCAGGAGACCGGAGCGAAGGGCGGGACGGAGGTCATGGACCTCCGTCTGACGCTCGAACAGGCGATCGATGCGACTCTGGAACCGAGGGAGGCGATGGCGGTGCGGCTGATCTACTTCGAGGGTCACACGTACCGTGACGTGGCCGAGGCGGTCGACATGTCGGTCGGGGCGGTCAGCGGCATGGTCTATCGAGCACTGGCGAAACTGCGCGGTGTCGATGGGATCGCACGGGAGATCGAGGAGGGAGCGAAGTGAGCGAGCACTGTCCGGACGGGGCGGTCCTGCTGGCGTTCGTCGAGGGACGCACGGAGCTGGGAGAGACAGAGCGGATCGAGCGCCACCTGGTCGGGTGTCCTGCGTGCCGCAGCGAAGCGGCGGCTCTGGGCGGGCTGACGCGGGCGCTTGCCGGAGCGGCCGGCAGCGTGCGTCGGGCCACCGCCACGGATGAGAGCCTGACCGACAACGCGGGTGTCCGCGGGACGACGTGTGCTGAGGATCAGGACGCCGCGGCGTACCTCGACGGCGTGCTCGGTCAGTCCGCGCGTGTTCGCTACGAACGTCATGCAGCGGGCTGCCCGTCGTGTCTCGAGGAGCTCGCGGATCTGATGGCCGCGAGGCGGTCGGATGCGCCCCGTGCGAGCGATGAGGCGGTCGCCGCCGTGCTGACGCGTCTGCGTCGGGAACGCAGGGGGGTGCTGATCCGACTCGCGAAGGGGACGCTCAACTTCGTGGAGGGATGGTCTGATGGCGCAGCGGCTCTTGTGGCAGACAGAGGCTCTGGCGGACGTGAACCGGCGATCGCGGGTGCGAGAGCGGTTGATGCTGCGGTCTCGCTTCGATGCGAGGCAGAGGGCGGGTACACGTTCGACTGCGAGCTGACGACGGGGCAGCGTGACTCGGAACTCGTGGGACGGGTTCTTCGCGCGGGGGTCCCGGCGGTCGATGTGTCGGTCTCACTCAGAGGGGCGGCAGCGCCATACGGTCCCGAATCGGTTGACGCGGACGGCCGCTTCGGTCCCTGGACGGTACGGCTCGGCAAGTCCGAACTCAAGTTCCACGCCCTTAATCTGCCGGGGGGTGCGCTGGCCTTGACACTCGATCTCGAGGAGGAAGCCGGGGAGCACTAGACGACACTCCAACATCGCATCGTCCACGCTGGTGGAATTACAGGGACAAAGAGGAACCCCAGACCCGTTGATGAGCGTTCCGCTCGTGAGCGGGTCTCGTTTATGAGTCTCCATCATGGCACATCACTTGCACTTATGCTCGGTAGAGTTCGACTCGCAGAGGCTTCGACAAGCGGCCAGGGAGCATATCGGGCCGCGCGCGGGAGGGGCATGCACTTTGTTTCCGACACCGCCGTGGGCGTATCGTCCCGCGAACTGCGCCATTGGGGACGCCTGACGACCGCAACGACGGCGGTCGCATTGGCGCTTCTGGTGCTGTCGATTCCCCGACTTGAATCACTCGACTGGGGAGCGATAGGCATCATGAGCGCGCTCGGTCTTGGCACCGGGCTCTTCGCGTTCCAGACACAGCGGCGTATGTACGTGTCCTTCAGCACGGCCGTCTATACGGCGAGCATTGTGTTGTTCGGTCCGCACATCGCGCTCTGGGTCGTTGCTGTAACCGGGGTGATCCTCGAGGCAGTGGTCTATCGTCGGCCGCCGGTCGAGGCGGTGCGCTCGCTCTCTGTGAGACTCATCGCGGTCGGCGCGGCCGGCATCGTGTACGTCGTCATCGGCGGCCGGATCCCCCCGGCAAGCATGTCGGTCCTCGATCTGGCCCGATACACTGTGATGTTCGCGACGTACGGCCTGACGAGTTCGCTCGTCTCGGCGGCGGCGGGGCTGAGGAAGAGCTGGTCCCTTGAGGACTACGGGCAATGGCTCGCGCAGCGGGGGGTCGTGGTCGAGATCGCGATGCTACCGCTGTCGATGCTGATGGTCGCCTGCTACACGCCCGGCGAGCCGGCGACCTTTCCACTGCTGGCCATCGTCCTGATCGTATCGGGAGCAGCCGCGCGAAGCCTCTGGGACACACGCGGCCAGCTGGTGAGCGAGGTCTCGCACCTTGAACTCCTCACGGCGGTCGGTGCGCTGGCGGCCCGGTCGATGCCGCTCAAGCCGCTGGTGGAAGCCACCGCGGATCTGGTTCGGTGCATGACGGGGGCCCGGCAGGTTCGGGTCGTGGTTCTCGATGACGCTGCGGGGCGCTGCGAGGCTGTCTCGGGGAACGAAACCGACATCCCGGGTGAGCCGTCGGGCGTCGGAGAGGAACTCGTGCGGCGCGTTCTTGAGAGCCGCGTGATGATGACGGTCGAAGCTTCACGCGAAAGGGGTGACCGCTACGGCCGATTGGAGACGAAGACCTGCGAGGCACGTGCCGCGGGCGGAACAGGCGGCGCGCCCCGGCCGGTCGAATGGGTGGCAATGCCGCTGATGATCGATGACCGGCTTCTCGGTGTGCTGGCCATCTCGTGCCCTGATGACGATGAGCAGATCGCCCGTCGCGACGTCGAGTATCTCGATACGCTCGCATCTCAGATTGCGCGGGCGCTTGAGAGCGCCGCGCTCAGAGAAGAGGTGGAGCGTAAGAGCGCGGAGGTCGAAGAATGGAATCGGGTGCTCGAGCAGAGAGTCGAGAAGCGTACGGCGCGGTTGAGCGCGACGGAGCGCGAGCTCGCTGTGCTCAATGCGGACCTGGAGCGACGCGTGAAGGCGCGAACGATGGAGCTCTCGGAGGTCCAGACCCGCATGGTGCAGTCCGGTCGCCTGGCCGCGGTCGGTGAACTCGCTGCAGGCGTGGCGCACGAGCTCAACAATCCGCTCGGCGGCATACTCGGCTATGTCCAGTACGACATCGAGCGGCTCGAGCGGCACCTGTCCGCGTGTCCCGCGTGCCGCGGCGAAGCGGCGACTCTGCGCAGGCTGACGCAGGCGCTCGCTGAAGCGGCCGGCGGCGCGCGACGGGTTGCCGGAGCGGAGGCGCGCCTGACCGCCACCGAGGGTGCGTGCGGAACGGCGTGCGGTGCGGATCAGGACGCCGCCGACTATCTCGACGGGGCACTCGATCAGTCCGGGCGTGTCCGCTACGAACGTCACACGGCAAGCTGTCCGGCGTGTCTCGAGGAGCTCGCGGATCTGATGACCGGGAGGGGGGCGGATGCCCCCCGGGCGAGCGATGAGGTGGTCGCCGCCGCA
>CAZNHF010000100.1:0-9632 GCA_964572375.1 uncultured bacterium
TGCGAATCCCATGAGGCCGCCGAGCTGGTACGCAGCGAAGCTCACGACCCAGGCGAGAGCCGTCTGATAGGCGACGGAGAACCACATCCATCGCGCGCCGATCTCGCGGTAGATGGTCATGACCGTGACGAGACACGGCGTGTAGAGGAGGACGAAGAGCATGAACGCGAAGGCCGCGCGTGGTGATATCCCGCTGTCAGGGGAGGAGAGCGCGTGTGCCAGCGTCTCGCCCGACTCCGCGCCGTCGGTCTCCGTATGATACAGGACGCCGAGCGTCGAGACGACGACCTCCTTGGCCACGAACCCGGTCACGAGGCTCACGCCCATCTCCCAGGTGAACCCGAGCGGCTTGATAAGCGGCGCGATGGCGCGTCCTGCGCGCCCGACGTACGTCAGCGAGAGCTTCTCCGCGGCACGCTCGGCGCGGACCGTGGCAATGTCGGCGCGGACCGTGGCAATGTCGGCGTCGACCGTGGCAATGTCGGCGTCGACCGTGGCGGCCTCGGTCGCCCGTTCGCCGGCGCCCGCAGCCATGAGCGTGGCGATCTCGCCGTCGTAGTCGCGAGACAGCTCGGTCGCCTGTGGGAACGTCCCGAGGAACCAGAGCAGGACCGACGCGACCAGGATGATCCCGCCCATCTTCTGCAGGTAGACCCTGGACCGCTCCCACATGTGGACCAGAAGTCCTCGCGCGGTCGGGAGGCGGTACGGGGGGAGCTCCATCACGAACGGTTCGGCAACTGCGCGGAAGAGTGTGCGGGACAGGAGGCGACCGACGAGCACGGCGATGACGACGCCGATGAAATGGATAGCGAAGACGATCGAGCCCGCGCGGGCGGCGAAGAACGCTCCGGCGATGAGGATGTAGACCGGGAGCCGTGCGCTGCATGACATCAGCGGGACCAGGAGAATCGTCAGAATCCGGTCACGCCGCGACTCGAGCGTCCGCGTCGCCATGATGGCCGGCACCGAGCACCCGAACCCCATAAGGAGCGGGATGAACGATTTGCCGTGGAGCCCGAGCGCATGCATCAGGCGGTCCATCAGAAACGCGGCGCGCGCCATGTATCCGGTGTCCTCGAGAATGGCGATGCCGAGGAAGAGGATCATGATATTCGGGAGGAAGACGAGCACTGAGCCGACTCCGCCGAGAGCGCCATCGATGACGAGGTCGGTCAGAAGCGACGGCGGCAGGACGCCCGCGAGGAATATCGAGAATCTGGATACGAGCCCCCCGAGCCACTCCATCGGATAGGTGCCGAGCCGGAACGTCGCCTGGAAGAGCAGCCACACGAATGCGAGGAAGATCGGATAGCCGAGAAACTTGTGCGTGAAGACCTCGTCGATGTTCCGCGAGAGCTCCATTCGATCCACCGGCTCGCCTCGCTGCGAGAGCGACACCTTGAGTGCGCCCTCGACGTAGCCGTACCGGCCCTCCGTGATGACCGTCTCAGCGTCAGAACGCGTGGCGGTCCTGATGTGGTGCGTGGCTCGCACGAGAAACCTTCGGACCGATTCCGACGTGGGGTCGTTGCCGGACACCAGTTTCGCCACGACCGGGTCGCCCTCGATGAGCTTGATCGCCACCCACCGCGGAGGCGCATTGCCTGTGAGTTCCGGGTGCGGTTCCAGGAGCGTCGTGAGTTCGGTCACCAGGTCGTTGACGTGCGACCCGTACGAGACGGGGACATGCCGGTGGTGTTCCTCCCTGTCCTCGATGAGCGCGATCGCCGCGTCTAGAAGTCCGGTGACGCCCTGCCCCCGGTGTCCCACTGTCGTTACGACGGGCGCGCCGATCATCGTGTGGAGCGTCTCGAAATCGAGGTGGGAGCCGGACTTCTCGAAGTCGTCCCACATGTTGAAATCGAGAACGAGGTCGACCTCGAGTTCGAGAAGCTGTGTCGTGAGATAGAGGTTGCGGGTGAGGTTGCCGGAGTCTATGACGTGGACGATGACGTCCGGCTTCTCGTTGACGATGTAGTTCCGGGTCACGAGCTCTTCGGACGAATAGGCCGTCAGGCTGTAGGTCCCCGGGAGGTCGATGAGGTCGATGAGGTATCCGCCGTGCTCGAGCGTTCCCGTCTTCCGCTCGACCGTCACACCGGGCCAGTTCCCGACCTTCTGGCGCGCGCCGGTCAGGGCGTTGAAGATGGTCGTCTTGCCGGAGTTGGGGTTGCCCGCGAGGGCGATCGTAAGACGCCGGGGCTCTGGCATCGGTTCCTAGTCCTTCCGCCAGCGGCGCCACCCGAGTCCGCGGTGCAGCCCACGGCCCCTCCGCATACCGCGGCCGGGGCCACAGCCTTCAAAACGAGGGGCGGGGCTGACGATCACGAGCGAGGCCTCCGCCTTCCTGAGCGTGATGTGCGTTCCGCCGATGCAGTACTCGATCGGATCCTGGAGCGGCGCGGCCTTGATGACCCTCACACGAGTCCCCTCGACGAATCCCATGTCGAGGAGGCGCCTGTGAAAAGCGCCCTCGCCCGTGACCTCGATGACGATAGCGGCGTCACCGGGGGAGAGGGAGCTCAGCGGGATGTGATTCTCACCTTGGGTCATCGTCGGGTTCCTTCTGGCCGGCGCAGCTGTCGAGATGCGGGCAGCCGCGGCACGCCGTAGGCTTCGCTGCCGGGTCGGATGCGTTCGTCAGCGCGAACCACACGCGCCGTCCCGCCCACGCGAGGGCAGCGAGAAGTATGATCGCGAGAGCGATTCCCTGGATCACGATGCGCCCCTCTCGAGGAAGTCGATGAGTCTCGACACGGTATCCGCGCTGAGTCCGTGCTCGAGTCGACACGCCTCCGAATCGGCTCGTGCCGCATCGACGCCAAGAACGTGGTGCAGGAACTGGAAGATCACACTGTGTGCCCGGTAGATCTCTGCGCCGCGCACGCGTCCCATGTCGGTCAGGACGAGCTTGCCGTAGCGTTCCTGGCGGACGTAGCCGCCGGTCTTCAGCCTGCTTACTGCGTATCGCGCCGTGGGGATCGTCACCTCGCGCTCAGCCGCCAGCTGCGATACGCCGACGGTGTCGTGTCGGAGCGACAGCAGATAGATGGTCTCAAGGTAGTCGACGGATCTTGGTGTGAGCACGTGTACTTCCCCGTCTGAGTATGCGTCATCTTAGAAAGTGTGATTACTCTTACTCTAATGCAAGAATCGCCCCATGTCAAGCGACACGGGGCAATTGATGCGTTGCTGAAAGGGTATCTTCTTCGGCAGGTCTGCGAAGATGGCGCCTGCGACGAGGCTGCGGGGCCCGGGAGTACGGCGGAGAGTCGCGTTTCACCGTCTACCGGTACATCGCCTTGATCGAGCCCCAGGTCCGCACTTCTACGGACGACTGCGTGCAGCCGTCGCCGTGCGCGCCGATGAGCTTGTCCCACAGGTTGTTGCCCGACAGGCAGGGCGAGTCGTTCGCGAGCGTTAGGTCGTCGACGGTGAGGTCGCAGAAGAGCGGGTCGCCGATGAAGTAATTCGAGGGGTCCGTAGGGAGAATGTTGCCCGGCGCGTTCGCGTATGCGCAGCTCCACATGATCGACACCCCGCTCGTGCCGTCGACGTAGATCGTCGACTCGTCACTCGGCTCGGTGAAGGAGAAGATGCACTGGGCGAGCGTGGGATACGAGTTCGTATCGACGTGGATGCAGCCGCCCCCCTCCGCCCCGGAGCTCCCGAAGAACGTGCAGTTGACGAGCACCGGGTACGACTGGTCGGTCGTGTGGAGCGCGCCGCCCCCGCTGTCGCAGCGGTTGCGGATGAACGTGCAGTTGGAGACCGAGCCGGACGCCGAGTCGTGGGTTATCGCGCCTCCATAGACCTCGGTCGAGTTCTCGACGAAGAGGCACCCGACGATGCTCGCATCACACAGGTAGCCGAGGTAGATGGCGCCTCCATCTACGCCCCCTTCATTCCCCTCGAAGAGGCAGTTGGAGATCTTCGGTGTCGAGTTGTTGTTGCAGTAGATGGCGCCGCCGAGGTAGCCCATGTTCTCGATGAACTCGCAGTCCCGGATGACGGCATTCGAGGCGCCATCGAGCGAAATCGCCCCGCCGTAGACGCCCTGCCCCCTGCCGCTCTCAAACCGGCAGTTCACGATCTTCGGGCTCGATGCTACGCAGCGGATCCCTGCGCCGTTGCCGTATACCATGCTCACGTATCCGTCGAAGATCGTGAATCCGTCGACAATACAGGTCGTGTCCTGCCCGCCGCTTTCGAACATGATGGCGCGGTGGCCGCTCACGTTCTCCATATCGATCGTCGTGACCGGCGCGCCCCCGGTACTCCTGAGAACGATGTTCTTCGTTTCGAACAGGAGGTCGCGGTTGCCGGTGCCCGTATACGTGCCCGGCGCGACAAGGACCGTGTCGCCCTCGACAGCTGCGGTGAGGCCCGCCTGGATGGTCAGATAGTCACCGCCGGCGAGGTCGACAAGATAAGTGGTGGCGAGAGCCGGCGGGCCAAGAGCGAGGAAGGCGACGACAGCAGCAGTTGTCGCAAATACTGTGACTACTCCGTGTGCGCGCATGAACGTACCTCCGTGTGGGCCGCTACCGGTACATCGCTTTGATGGTGCCCCAGCTTCTCTCCTCGACCGGCGACAGCACGCAGCCGTTGGCGAGAGCGCCCATGTGCCGGCCCCAGGTATTCCCTGCCGGGAGGCACGGTGAGTTGAGCGCGAGCGTGAGGTCGTCCCTTGTGATGTCGCAGAAGAGCGGGTCCTCTTCTATGGAGAGCAAGACGTCACCGCATGGCGTGTTGCCATCCGGGTTGCTGTACGAGCAGCAGTAGATGAGCATCGGGAAAGTCGTCCCGTCGCAGTAGAACGTGCTCGCCCGGTCGTCGGTCGGTTGCGAGAACGCGAAGATGCAGTCGGTGAAAGTTGGCAGACCGTTCTGCCATGCGTAGTAGATCGATCCGTCGACGAGCGCGCGGTTCTTCACGAACGTGCAGCCCGAGAAGTCATCCTCCGCATCCTGGCCGTAATACGCGCCACCGCCGGTCGTCGCCAGGTTGTTGAGGAAGACTGCGTTGATGATCGTGGCATCGGTCTGCCAGGAGCCGAGTCCGCCGCCCTGGTCGCCGGAGACGTTCCCCTCGAACCATGCTGTCCGGACAATCGGAAGCCCGCTGTTGTTGAACGCCAGCCCGCCGCCGAATCCGCTCGAACACTGGTTGTTCGTGAAGGTGCAGTTGCGGATCATGGCCTGCGATGACGACGCGCAGTAGAGTCCGCCACCGCTCGAGAGCGCCGTGTTCGATTCGAACGCGCAGCTCTGGAACACCGGGTCGCAGAAGTTGTTGACGTAGGCGCCACCACCGCTCCCGCCGTAGCTGTGGTTATTGCGGATGACGCAGTTGACGAATTTCGGGCTGCAGGAGATCTCGATGCGGATGCCTCCGCCCGGGCTTCCCGCCTGAACGAACCGGCCGCCTTGAATGGTGAAGCCGTCGATGACGCACGTCGTATCCTGACTGGTGCTGATGAAGTTGAAGAGCCGATGCCCTCCCTCGCCCTCGTTGTCGATGATCGTCAGGGCCGCACCGGACTGGCTAGCGAGCGTAAGGTTCTTCGTGCCGAAGCTGAGATCCTTGTTCCCGGCGCCTGTGTAGTTGCCGGCCACCACTTCCACGATGTCTCCATCGTTTGCGGCGTTGAGCCCTGCCTGGATAGTCAGGTAGTCGCCGCTGCCCGCCGCGTCGACGGTGATCGTCGCCGCAAGCGCCGGGAGTGCGGCCGCCATCAGCAGCCCTGTCACCAGTGCGATCGCGAGCTTCATGGCCGCCTCCTTCTCATTGAGAATGTCTTCGCCGTGGGATTCGTGTCTGCAACGTGACCTTACACCGCATTGGCGCGGAAGCGCGAGCTTCTATCGGTACATTGCCTTGATCATGCCCCAGCTCCTGGACTCAACAGGCGAATTCACGCACCCTTCGCCAAGCGCCCCGAGGTCCACGCCCCACGGGTTCTCCGCCTGAAGGCACGGTGAATCCGAGGCGAGCGTGATGTCGTCGGTCGTGATGTCACAGAAGAGAGGGTCGTCGTAGAGCGTGGTCATGACGGTTCCGCACGGTTCGTTGCCTGCAGGATTGGCGAAGCTGCAGCACTGATTGACGATGGGCGCGCCCGCGTCCCCGCAGTAGAACGTGCTCCCGCGTGACTCTTGCGAGAAGGCGAAGATACACTCGGCGAAGTACGAGTTCGACGCCTGCCAGATGTAGTAGACAGAGCCGTCGCCGCCGGCGCCGTTCTTCACGAACGTGCAGTTGTGATACTCGGCGTTCGACAGCTGACCGTAGACCGCACCACCATTTCCCCCTGCCGTGTTGTTCAGAAAGACCGTGTTGAAGAAATGGGGGGTCGAGTTGTACACGCCAACGGCGCCGCCATGTATCCCGGAAGTGTTTCCCTCGAACCAGCAATTGCGAACGAGGGCGTCCGAGGACGCGGACATCGCCACAGCGCCGCCGTGGGCAAGCCCCGACTGGACCGTGCTCTGGTTGTTCGTGAACGTGCAACTCGAGATGACGGCCGGCGACTGCGCGCTGCACACGAGAGCGCCGCCGTAGTACATTGCCGTGTTCGCGTCGAAGGTGCAGTTGCGGAAGATTGGTTCACAGTTTTCGTAGAGGTAGGCTCCTCCGCCGTTCGCGCCAGCGCTGTGGTTGTCGCGGATGACGCAGTCGATGAACTTAGGGCTTGCTCCGTCCCCGAGGTAAATCCCCGCGCCGTTCTCATTCCCTTCGAGGTGCCCGCCCTGGATCGTGAATCCCCGGATAACACAGGTCGTGTCGAACTCGGCCCCCGCGATATTGAACAGCCTGTGTCCGCTCTCTCCCTGGTTGTCGATGATGGTCACGGCGGCCCCGGACTCGCTCTCGAGGACGAAGTTCGCGCCCCAGTAGTTGATGTCGCGGTTTCCGGGGCCGGTGTACGTGCCCGCGACGACCTGTACGATGTCGCCATCGACGACGACGTCCACCGCTTCCTGGATCGTCTGATAGTCACCGCCGCTGGCGGCGTCGACGATGTAGGTCGTCGCGATGGCCGGCAGCGCGGTACCGGCCAGGAGCAGCCCCATCGTGAGCATCGCAACCAGCACAGCCAACGCTGTACGCATCAGAACGCTCCTTCCGCGTCGCTCGCCGCGACGCCTGTCGGCTAGAACCCACGCGCCTCGCGAAGCAGCGCGTCGATCTCGTGCGCGCGCTCCTGCTGCGCGATCCAGTACTCGGGAGCGCGCTGTGCGTCGAGTTCCGCGACCGTCTTACCCTGCTGCTCGACCCAGGTGTAGTACTTCAGATTGAACCAGCTCTGCTTCGCCTGCTGCGTGCCCTCGCTGATCCAGTCGAGCTTCGCGCCGTGGAAGATTGACGCCGTCCGCGCGGCCGCCTCCGTCTGGTCCATCTTGCCGTACGTCTCGTTGAGCTGCGTCATGACCGAGTGATAGCGGTCCATCGTGTCGGTCGCGATCGTGAAGACCGACTCGTGGTCGCGGAGCCGGTAGTGCTTCGCGGTCTTGATGGCGGCGAGGACGTTGCAGACGCCCGAGATCCCCATGATCTCGCTCATCTCTCGGATGCTGGTCTCGGGGACGCCGTAGCGCTTCGACAGGATCTCCCAGCCGGGCTCTTCCGTCAGGAGCTGGAGTCCCTTCTTGCATTCGATATCATCGATGCACATGATGGCGTCCTGCTCGAACACGTTGTGGATCCACGTGACGTGCTTGTCGCCGATGCCCTGGATGTCGTGGCCCCCGTATCCGTTGTAGTAGAGAGTCGGACACTGGATCGGTTCGACTCCGATCGTCTTCGACTCGTGGAATTCGTGCTTGATCCGCTCCGCGGCGGCGATGGTCCCGGCGGACCCCATCGCGGAGGTGAACCCCGCGATGCGGCCGTTCCCGATGCCCTTCGCGTGGAGCTCCGCCGCCACCTCGATGCACGAGGTGCCCGTGCAGTGATAGTGGAAGCGGTAGTTCCCGAACTCCTCGAACTGGTTCATGATGCGGTTCTTCGGGTCCTTGCGAAGCTCGTTCGCGCGGTCGTAGATCTCCTTGACGTTGCTCTCACAGCCGGGCGTCTTCTCGTAGCGTGCGCCGAACTTCTCGATCTGCTCGAATCGCTCGCGACTCATCAGCTCGGGAAGAAGCACGAGCGAGTCGAACCCCATGCGCGGTCCCACATACGCGCCTCCGATCCCGTAGTTGCCGGTCGAAGGCCAGACGAGCGTGTGCTCGCCCGGGGTGATGTCGCCGGTGAGCTGATGCTCCATGCAGACCGAGTACGTCGCGCCGACCTTGTGGCTCCGCGTCGGGAAGTCCTTGCTGTAGAGAACGACGATGTTCGCGTCGACCTGCGTGAGTTCTTTGGGGAGCACCATGTAGTAGATCCGGCCCTCCGGATTCCGCCACGTGATGTTGAAGAGATTCCAGGGACTCAGCGGGTCGTCCTTCGCCGCGGCGAGCGCCTTCGCGCGGATCTGTGGGTCGATCCGGTCCGGGTGAAGCATCTCCTCGAATGTTGGTCCGTAAACTCTTTGCTCTGCGCCCATGTCTGTCTCCTTACATGTTGACGTGAATTTCGAGGACGTCCCCGTCCTCGACGATGTGCTCGACGTCCACGATCTGGCCCGGGAACTTTCCGGAGCCCCAGATCCGGGCGGACTTCAGATGTTCTGCGAACTCGCGGTGGATCTTCTGCGCCACGTCCATGACGTTGCTTCCTCGCGGCACAATGAACGGCTTCTTCATGTCGACGTCCTTGCCGGGTACCTTGCTGTAGATGCGGATGACGTCGAGCATCTTGAACAGAGCGTCCTGAAGCTCGGGTATCCCCTTGCCGAGTTCGGCGCAGATCGGGAAGACCTCGAACTCGCCGTCGATGACCTCGCGCAGGAACTCGAGGTTCTCCTCTGCCTTCGGGCTGTCGAGCTTGTTGGCGACGATGAGGACCTGCTTGACGTCCCTCGGCAGCTCCTCGTCCTGCGGGTCGTGGATCGGGGAGATGCGGATGCTCTTCTCTGTGAGCGCCTCTCTGAGGAAGATGAACGCATCGACGCAGTCGTCGGCCGCGAGATCGACGACAACGAGTCCCGCGTCGGCGTTCCGGATGATCTCCGGAACCCACGAGTCGATGTGTTCGGGCGAAAGCGGAGGGATGTCGACGAGTTGGATGAAGATGTCCCGGTACGGCATCATCGCCGGCTGCGGAGAGCGCGTCGTGAACGGGTAGTCGGCGACCTCGGGCGTGGCGTTCGTGGTCGCCGCGACGATCTGCGACTTCCCGACGTTCGGCGTCCCGATGAGAACGACCTGCGGGGCCTCCTCCTTCGGGACGTGATATGAGGGGCCAGACTTGCCCTTCTTGCGGCCCAGCAGCTGCTCCTGCTTGAGCTTCGACAGACGACGCCTGAGATCGGCCCGGATGTGGTCCGTCCCTTTGTGCTTGGGACACAGGGCCATCATCTCCTGGATCGCAGCGATCTTGTTCTCGGTCGTCGCGGCCTCGCGGAAGCGCGCTTCGGCGTTCTTGTATGGTGGTGGAAGATTCGCGGGCACTGCTCTCAACCTCCTTCATCGTAACCTACAATGATACCGCCCATTCGGACGGCAGGCAAGGAGGTGAGATGCACG
>CAZNHF010000101.1:0-9540 GCA_964572375.1 uncultured bacterium
TGTCGCACCAGGAGATCTCGACGGCGCTCCGCAACATCTCGGAGTACGTCGTCCGACCGGTGGGATACGCGTCATCCGACGCCGAGATTCGCGTGTACTCGCTTCACCTCAAGGCCGGCTCGACGACCGACGACAAGACCAAGCGCCTCGCCGAGGCGACCATCCTCCGAAACCACATGAACGCGCTCGATCCCGGCAGCTTGTTCATGGTCTGCGGAGACTACAACATCCGCGCCAGCACCGAGACGTCCTACCAGAAGCTCATCGGAAGCGAAGCCGACAATGACGGCCGCGTCCTCGACCCGCTCAACAGACCGGGTACATGGCACGACAGCTACACCTTCGCCGACATCCATACGCAGTCGCCCCGCACGACGTCGTTCGGAGGCGGCGCAACCGGCGGAATGGACGACCGGTTCGATATCCTCCTCGTTTCGTACGCGCTCAACGACGGCGAGGGACTCGACTACATCCCCGGGACGTACACGTCGTACGGCAACGACGGGATGCACATGAACCTCTCCATCATCGACGGCACAAACTACGTCGTCAGCGCGGCGATGGCGAACGCACTTCACGAGGCCTCCGACCATCTCCCGGTTTACGCCGACTTCCAGCTGCCCGCGAAGGTCGACGTCCCGGCACAGCTCGCGTTCGGAAGCTATATCGCGGCGACGGCGGCCGCTCTCCCCGTGACGGTCGGCAATGTGGCCACAGCGCCTGCTGACGAACTCGACTACTCGCTCGCGGCGCCCTCGGGATTCTCCGCAGCCAGCGGTCTTTACGAAGTCGCCGCCGGCGAAGAGAACGACCACACGATCATGATGGACACGGCGACAGTCGGATACCGCTCCGGTTCGCTCGTCGTCTCTTCCGACGACGTCGACGATCCGACGTTCTCGGTCGCGCTCTCCGGCACAGTCGTCGCACACGCCATGCCGTCGCTCGCCGACGGGTCGACCGTTCTGGAAGGCTCGCTCGATTTCGGCTCGCACGAGTACGGGAGCTTCCCGATCACGTCGCTCGATGTCTACAACACCGGCTTCACGGAGCTCCAGGCACTGCTCGAGGTCTACGACGCTGAGATCAATGGCGGAGACGGGCGATTCTCATTCGACGACGGATTCTCGGCGCAGATGGCCGGGAGCACGCCCGCGACGTTCGAGCTTGCATTCGACTGCAGCGGCGCAACCGTGAACACGTTCTACGAGGCCGAACTCACCCTCCAGACACGCGATGACCCGACGGTGCACGGAGCGACGCCGCGCGCTGAGATTGCGCTCGCGCTGACCGCGTACGTCGAGGACGGGACCGGTGTCGACGACATCGTCGGCCGCCTGGCATTCGCCCCGGCGTCACCGAATCCGTTCGTCGACGGCACGGTCTTCCACCTGAGCCTTCCCCACCCGGCGTCCGTCGAGGTCGCGATATTCGACGTCACCGGCCGGCTCGTAGCGGTGCTCGAGTCGGGTGAACTAACCGCCGGCGAGCATGCGCTCGCGTGGGACGGCATGAACCGCCACGGAGTCCAGGCCGCCTCCGGCGTCTACATCTGCCATGCCCGTGTCGGTGAGTGGGAGCAGACCCGGAAGGTCGTACGTATCCGCTAGCGCATCCGACGGTGGCGCCGTCGTGCGGCGCAGGACCGCCGGACGACACGGCCCGGTTCACAGCGACATGAGACAGAAGCCCCCGGACCGCGAGGTCCGGGGGCTTCTTCTCTCCGGATGCTGCCGTTCTCAAGAGCCCGCCTACTTCAGAAGGACGACCGACGATCGCTCGGATACATCACCCGCGTCGAATCGGCAGAAGTAGACGCCCGATGCCAGCCGCTGACCGGCCTCGTTCTTGCCGTCCCAGGCGACCTCGTAGCGACCGGGGTCCAGAGGCTCGGACACGAGCGTCCGAACAAGCTTGCCTGACACGTCGTATAGCGTCAGGTGGACCGGACCGGATACCTCGCCGATCTCGAATGCAACCGCTGTCTGCTCCCGGAACGGGCTCTGCGTGAACGCCTGGAAGCGCGTCAGGTATCGTCCGCCGGTCATCGCGCTTGCCGGCCACTGACTCGCGCAGTACTCGGCGCCTGAGCCCTCAACGACCCAGAGCTCGTACCAATACTCCGTCTGAGGAAGAACGTCCCGGTCCTCGTACACACCCGGGTTCTCGAGTCCGATGAGTTCGTTCGTGATCCGCTCGAACGGACCCGCTTCCGTCTCCGACCGATGAACGTGGAATCCCGCCACGTCTTCAAGCGAGGCCACACTCCATCGGAGCGTCACACACATCGGCTCCGTCGCTGAGGCGAAGAACGCAGCCTCAACCGGGGTATATGCGCCGCAGCCCCACAGGGCGTACGAAGTGCTCTCGGCGCTCCCGACGAACGGGCCGCCGATCCGGCTTCTCAGGCGGTAGCTCGTGGATTCAACCAGAGGACTGCCCTCCGGAGCACCCGAGACGATCGCCCAGGTTCTGAGTTCATAGCTGTCGCTCTCGGGACGGTCGCCAGCCGTACTTGCCGCCACAAGACATACGCTCAGGACCAGGAGCGTCAGCGTCGTCAACGCGAACACTCTGACCATGGGCCACCTCCTCCGCTGGAGTACGCCTGCTTCGTCTCTTGTCATAAGTCGTGTTCGCTTCTGACCCACGGCACAGAACTCTCTCGAACAGGAAGAGCCCCGTTGCGTGAACCATAGCCACCGATCTTCTCCCGGGTCAAGCGGAATCCGGGAGGCGGAGCGCCGCTGAGACCACCGACGCGCGCGTCGCGCATTCGCCGAGATAATGTGGGACGCCTGCGCTCGCGGCGCTCTACTGCAGCGTCACAAGCACGTTGATCGTGCCGGTCCCGACCGCCAGAGGCTCGAGCGCCTTGCCGAGTACCGTTCCGACCGCGGGGCTTCCGTCCCGCATCGCATGCCCGGGGGTGCCGGATGTCACAAGGAGATCGCCGACCGCGATCGGACCGTTCTCGGCGGATGCCTTGCACGGTACGATGCCGACGACGGCAAGCGGGATCTCGTTGAACTCGCTCGCGACCTCCTCCATCGAGTAGCGCCGGTACTCGCCGCCCGGCTCGGGCGTCGGATTGTCCCAATCGCGTGTCGAGGCCACGAATCCCGGCGCGGTGCTGTAGACGCCGACGACCAGCGTGGAACGCGCCTCCGAACTCATCATCGTCTCACCGCGCCCCGTCGGATCGATAACCATGACGTCGCCCGGCTCCACGAACATGGCGCCGCCGCTGACCGGCACCATCTCGGCCAGATCGGCCCCGCCGCCCGTGAAGCTCCCGTCGCACGTCACATCGCCATCCATCCCGACGCGGAACCTGTGATCGATCGATGCCGGCATACCCGCAACCCAGTGCCCGGCCTCAATGAGGTCGGCGTCGGCACTCGCATTGAGACCGGCGACGATCGACACGACCTCCTCCCCGCTCTCCATCCCGGAGCCGAGGAAGCTCCCCTCGCCAAAGCTGATGACGGGCGACGGGTCGCCACCCCCGCTGCCGGCGGACAAGACGGTCGCATCGTTCGTGTCGACGAAGTACGCATTGCCGTTCACCTGGAGCGTGTGCGTGGGCATCGTCGTCCCGATACCCACGTTGCCTGTGACGGCCGAGTAGATGTCGTTGCCGCTGACCTCCCAGTCGCCATCGCTCGCGCCGGCGCCGCTCGGCAGCCACCACCCCTGACCGCTGTTGTCGGCCGTGAGCACATACCCATCCGTCGCGTTGTTCGTCATCTTGAAGTTGTAGCACTCGACTGCGAGCGCATCGAGTGTATCGCCGACCGTGGCATTGCCCGTGACAACGAGGCTATCGCCGACCGTCGCGCTCCCGGTGACGTCAAGGTCGTCGGCCACATCGAGGTTGTGGTTCACCGAGAGATCTCCATCTACATCGACATCGCCGATGAAGTCACCGGCCGTCCCCGACAGGGACGTACCCCGGATCGCCACACCGCTGGCGGAGTGAGCGCCGACAATGGCGGGGTTCGAGCCGCCCACCCTCGAGTAGATGCCGGTCCCCGCGCCAAGCTGCTCCACATGGAACGCGGTGCCGGGCGTGCTTACGGTGCCATTGTACGGCAGGTCGAAATCCGATGCGTTGTAGGCCATCGGGACGCTTGCGAACTTCTGCCGCGCATCCATATTCTCACCATCCACGTGCAGCTCAAGATAGTACGGCGGCGTGTCGAACCCGGGCAGCGACTCGATCGAGCCGAGTTCTATATTGAACCAGCCCTCCACGACCGAAACGCCGTTGTGTGTCTCGGAACCCCACACGCTTACGCCCGCGTCCGGGCCATCGAAGATCTCGGCCTCGACGGTGACGGTGCCGTTGATCGGGTCGCCCGTATCCACGTCGGCCAGGAACCCCTGGAACCAGATTGTCTCCGCGATACCGCGACCTGCGTACGAGCCGTTGGCACCGGAACCCGTGTCTTCGAGGCCGGCCCCTGTGGATCCATCGTCTCCGGCCGCGGCGAACGTCGTGAGGAGCGCCGCGCACAGCAGCGACGCCATCGCAACGAGAACGCACATCCTCATCTTCGACATCTCTCCACCTCCTCCGAGCGAGTCCCTCCGGTCATCCGGTCTGTAATGGCAGTGAGTCCAAATAGCAGTGCACCCGACGAGCCGTGCCCATCGGGTGCAGGGTATGCGCGGATCATACATCCTGTCAATGATCGCCTGCTGAACTCCCGGAGGCGACCCTCATCACGAACGCATCGGGCGGATCGGGACCCGAACTCACGACGTGGCCGACGATGAAGAGATCGCCGATCACGCCACCCGCCGGACAGACGGCGCTCGCCGAGCACGAACCTGCCGCATCGAACGTCCGCTCGCTCAGCAGCGTGCCGTCGGCTGCAAGTTCCAGAAGGTAGGCAGAATCGGTGCCGTCAAAGGCCTTGGTCGCCCCGCAAACGGCGAACCCTCCGCGGCTCGGGCAGACACCGCAGGCGTAGTCGTAGAAGATCGTAGGACCGAAGGTCGCGCTCCATATCTCCTCGCCGGCTCCATTCATCGAGACGACGTGCGCGTCCATGAGATCCTGGCAATCTGAATACCCGACCATCACGCAGCCGTCAGCGGACGTGCACATGCCGGCGCACAGGTCAAAGCCGTGCCCGAATGGACCGTCGGTTCCGTGCGACCGCGTCCAGAGCTCATCACCGTTGGAATCGGTGCGGATGAGATAGTAGTTCGAATTCCCGTCGCCGAAGGTGCCGGTGCTCGCCGCGATCAGAAACCCGCCGTCGACGGCTTCCAGGACGGCGGTAGCCGTCTCCGAGCGCCCCCCCCCGTACGTCCGCATCGAGAGTTCGTTCCCGTCCGTGTCAAGCAGGAGCAGGAGCGCGTCCTCCTCCCCCTCTCCCTCCGATGTCGTGTGTCCGCAGACGGCGAGCCCACCCGCGGTCGGTATGACCGCCGTTCCGATCTCATCCCCGGGGCCACCATACGAAGCATCCCAGACAACGCGACCCTGGTCGTTCAGACGCGTCACCCAGACATCGCGGCCGCCCGAACCCTTCGACGTCGTGAAGCCGACGGCCACGAACCCACCGTCAACCGCCGCGCACCCCAGGCCGTACTCCATACCCGGACCGCCAAGCGCACGTACCCAGAGACAGCCGCCATCGGCATTGAACCGCGCAACCAGCAGATCGGCCTCGCCGTCACCGGCGCCGAACGTGTGCCCCGCCACGAAGCAGCCACCGTCCTCCGTCGCGCAGACCGCCCGCGCAGCGTCGGACCGTCCCGAGTCGATGCCGATCGCCCACACAGGCGGTTCGCTTGACTCGTCCATCGGCCGCGGCGTCACGTCGATCTCCCGCGTCGCGAACTTCACGGCTCGGCGCCGACCATCGACGAGTCCCACACGCACCTCGTGCGCTTCGGCAATGGCGTTCATGTTCTGCACGCTGTAGTACATGCCGCGGGCGGCGGTGATGATATTGCCGGTGTTCGAGGGAGGATGATCGCTCCCGAGGAAGATCGCGCCGGCCTCTTCGTACTCCGACTGGAACTTCGGTGAGCCGACGACGCTCATGCCGGCAATCAGGTCCGCCTCCGCGAGAACGCGGACAGCTGCGCAGGACGCGAACACGGGAATCCCCGCGGCGTGCGCCTCCGTGAGGAGCGCCATCGCCGCCGGGTCGTCCATCATGTCGCGGAACGGATCGTCGGAGAAGTAGGCCGTGGACGTCATGAGCGCGACGCAGTCGTACGAAGCGACGTCGCCAATCTCCCTAACGAGCAGGTCGACCGTCAGCGGCGGCACGTGGAGCTGCTCGCCGTAGGGCGGGCAGGTCGCGATCGTGTCGGTCAGACCCGCCACCGTCACCGACCATCCGAGCTGTTCGAGCTGATCTCTGTAGAGGTAGTAATTGACCCCGTAGCGCTCGCTCATGATGAAGAGCGCGTGCGGATCATCGCGCTCGGGCGTGGCGGCGCCGCGGGCCCAGAGACTCAGGCCGACGGCCACAAGCACGCACAAGAGCAGAACGACGGCTGCCGCGCGGCGCCCCCGCCCCGGAGAGAACGAACTCATCTGTCACCCCCCTGTGGTGAGAACCGGGCGGGGGAATGACCCGATCTCACGCCAGCCCGCGCCCCGATGGTACGGGCGCGCTGTCGGTCTCGCGCTCGCACACTCGCGCGAGCCTGAATCCACTCACCTGCTACAGCACGAGCGCGTATCCGATCTTCGCGAAGAAGGTGCGATCGCTCTGGGTCAGGTCGATGTCCACGTCACCCATGTGGTTGTCGGAATACCCGAGATACAGAACCGTCTGCGGGTTGATCTTATACGAGAAGAGCACCTGGCTGGCAAGCTCCTGGTACTCCGGCCCCCGGCCATCGCTGTAAAGGTCTGTGTCGAACTCGTAGTCGGCGTACTGAAGCACGGCGCGCAGGAACACCCGCTTCGTAAATTGGTAGGTCGCCCACAGTCCATCGACGTTCGCCGTGTAGAGCGTGCCTCCCTCAACATCTAGACGTTCATACTCGTGACCATACGCGAGGCTCAACCGCCGACCGGCCTGAACTGAGACCGACGGCGACAGCACGAGCACGTCGGCGGCCTGACCGTTCGCGTAGTCGATACCCTGGCCGAACTCGGTGTCCATCTCGAGTTCGAGCCATCCGCTCGGCCACATGCTCGTGTCCACTGAGTGGAATCTCGTATCGTATTCCTCATCGTCGTAGCTCTTGGTTCCGAACATGCCGTAGTACCCGACGTGCGACCTGAGGGGTCCGTTGTAGTGGCCCCAGCAGTCGAAGAAGCTCTCGAGCAGCTCGCCGTCGAGCTTCTCCTCGTGGACGTAGCCTCCACCGAAGTTCCAGCTGCCATACCAGTCGCCTGTTTCGCCCCGGATGACACGAGTGAGACCGCAGCGCGACTGTCGGAACCCGACCTTCGGCCGCCAGCCGAGGTCCGTGCGATACCCCTCGTCGATCTGGCGGTACGCCAGCCACCACTCGTACTCGCTCGCGCTGTGGTTGTATTCGATGTCGTAGGCGGTTCCCTCGAAGTCCGTGCCGCCGAGACCGAACGTGTCTGCCACCGCGGTCGGGTACGACGTCTGCGTCGTGAGGATCTGGATTCCGAGCCGCTCGCTCGTAAGAAACTTGAGGTTCGCATCGATCCCACCGACCCTGTTGTAGTAGTTCTCGCACTCCCGGTCCGAGACGAACAGGCCGACCGTTGAGGACTCCCCGAGGTCGCGCCGATACCTGAGCACGGCGGATGTCGACCGCATGTCAAGCGAGGTGCCGTCCGATCCATCCGGACCAGGGAAGAGGAGATTCGTAATCTCGTCTTGCGTCACGAACGCTCCGATGGCGTTCCCGCCCTCCTTCCCCGTGAGCTTGAGACCCCACAGCGGGTCAGCGATCGTCCGCGTATAGAGTGCGTTGAGCCGTGTCTGGAAGAACTCGGTGCCCTCGAGGAAGAACGGACGCTTCTCATCGTAGTAGATGGCGAACTGCGTGTTCGCCTCGAGTTCGAACGCGTCGGCCTCGACCTGCGAGAAGTCGGGGTTGACCGCGGTTGACAGCACGAGGTTCGGTGTGATGCCCCAGCGCGCGGTCACGCCGACATCAAGCTGGTCGCCGCGCTGCTCGAAGTCACCGCCCGGGAACGGGTCGCGTTCCTCGGAGACGAATCCCGACACGGTCGGGTCAATCTCGATGTTGCGCCCAGGTGTGGCGCCCTCGAACCCGCGCACTTTCATCACCTGGCAGAGGTAGCAGTCATCATCACGGTCGCGCGGAAGCGGTGAGAAGCGGTAGTCGTAGGTCCGCGAGTATTTCCTCCCCGCACCGATGCCCCACGTCTGCGGCCCGTCGACCCGCTGGAATCTGAGTGACGTGAACGGGATGACGAACTCGACGGCGTAGCCGGTCTCGGTGATCCTGCCTCCGGAATCCCAGATGGCGTCCCACGATGCGTTGCCCGAACCCTGCCCATTCGGGTCGAGGGCGTCGCCCTGGACTCCGAGAGGGTTGGTGAAGAACATATATGCGCGCCGATGGTCGTTGAACGTGTCGAGCATCAGCGAGACGCGGTCGTCGTTGTACATGCGATCGCGGTCGCAGATGCTCGCGCATATCTGCGACGGATCGGGGTCGTGCGCGATGAACGCGGCGTAGAGATGTGTCGCCGATGAAACAAGGAGGACCTCGGTGCGGACGAGTGGCGGGGTGACGTTCTCGCCCGGGTTGGTCTCGTAGGCCAGCTCGAACCTGAACGCTTCGTCCCAGAGCGGCTCATCCAGGATGCCGTCGGGCGTGACGCGACCGTCGACCTCGGGGATTATGTGCGGATCCTCCGGCGTTCCGGCGGTTCCAGCAGCCACCGCCGGAAGAGGACACAGGACAACAAACAGGATGAGAGCGGCAAGCAGCGCCGCGGGCGACAGAAGTGAGCGGTGTCTCACGATCGACTCCTCGGTAAGGTAGGGGGGGCTCCCTCCACATGCACGGCTTGACCCCACCCCCCTACGTCGGCGTTGCATTGCACTTGCCGGTAGGCTACCTTGCTTGTCAATAAGACAGCTTCGGCAGCCTGTGTACGAGTGACGGCGCTGCCACCAACGATATCACACGGGAGCCACACCCTGCCGCCACAGAACGACCACATCCTCGCTGACGAGAACATCGGGCGCCTGTTGTGGCGGCTCTCGATCCCCGCCACGGTCGGCATGCTCGTCATGGCGACCTACGGACTCGTCGACGCGATCTACGTCGGACGCGGCGTCGGGCCTCTGGGGATCGGCGGCATCGCGATCGTCTTCCCTATCCAGCTGGCGGTCATGGCCATCGGGCACATGATCGGGATGGGCGGTGCATCGATCATCTCGCGGTCGCTCGGGGCCGGCAATCCGGAACGGGCGGAGCGGACGCTCGGCAATGTCGCGTCACTCGCCATCGGCATCTCGGCCGTCATCATGCTCCTCGCGTTCCCGCTTTCGGAGCAGATGCTCAGGCTCTTCGGCGCCACGGAGAACCTGATGCCGTACTCGC
>CAZNHF010000102.1:0-1964 GCA_964572375.1 uncultured bacterium
GCCGTGATCGGCAGCTCCATGAAACGTATGCCCGTCGCGTGCGTCACGGCGTTCGCGATGGCGACGGCGCCGGGCATCGCCGGCGTCTCGCCGATACCCTTCGCGCCGAACGGCCCCTTCGAATATGGCGCCTCGACTGTGTGGCAGGAGATTTCCGGCACATCGAGGGCCGTCGGTAGAATGTAGGTTGAGAAGTCGGGTGTGAGGATCGTGCCGCAGTCGGTCTTCATCGATTCATAGAGAGCCATCCCGACGCCCTGGAGCACGCCGCCCTGGAGCTGGCCCTCGAGAGTTACCGGGTTGAGCACGCGGCCGACGTCGTGCGCGGCCGTCATCCTGAGGACGCGGACCTCGCCCGTTCGCGTATCCACCTCGACCTCGGCCACCTGGGTTGCGAACGAGTAGACCGCGTACGCGTTTCCCTGTCCGTTCTCGTCGAATGTCGACTCGGGCGCGGCGTACCACCCCTCCTCCGCGGTGTTGACGTTTCGCACCCAGCAGAGGTTTGCGAGTTCGTCGAAGCTCATGTCCTTCCCGACAGCGGAGACGCGACCGCCGGCGAACTCTATCTCGTCGGGGGAGACGCCGAACTCTCCGGACGCAACCCCGGCGAGCGTCCGCCGGAGCTTCGTCGTCGCGTCGATCACGGCGTTGCCGGTCATGAGGGTCGTCCGCGAGGCGACGCTCGGTCCGCTGTCCGGCACTACGCTCGTATCGACGTGATCGACGTGGATCGATGTGACCGGGATCCCGAGCGTCTCGGCCGCCATCTGCGAGAGCACTGTCAGGAGTCCTTGTCCCATCTCGGTCCCGCCGACGGCGATGCGGAGTGAGCCGTCACGGTAGAGGTTCACGTGCGCTCCGGAGGCGTCGAGGGCGAGCCCTTTTGCGCCCAGGCTCACACCGTAGTAGATCGATCCGACCCCGATTCCGCGGCAGTAGCGCCCGCGGTTGCGGTGGCGTCCGCTTCCACGGACGCGCTCGTTCTCGCGGACGCGTCCGCCGTCGAGGACTTGCCCGTCATCGAGCGGGTGTCCGTCGCCCGGCTCGGTCGCTGTCGCGCCCCGGCCGAACTCGGCCCTTTTCGTGATCCAGCCCGATTCGTCTCGCGCAACTTCGAGCGTCTCCGGGAGCCCGACGCTCTCTTCGAGCAGCTGTCCCGTGGCGGTTCGCTTTCCCACTGCGAGGCAGTTCCGGAGGCGGAGCTCGATGGGATCGATACCGAGCGCGTCGGCGACCTCGTCGACCACCGACTCGTTCGCGAAGATCGTCTGTGGTTGCCCGAACCCACGGAATGCGCCCGTGGTCTGCCGGTTCGTGTAGACGCCGTATCCGTCGGTGCGCACGTTGGGTATCTCGTATGGCCCGGTCGCGTGTGCGACCGAACGGAACAGAACGACAGGTGTGAGCGTGGAGTAGGCGCCCGCGTCGGCCACGATGCGGACATCGGCGGCGGTGAACCGCCCGTCTCGTGTGGCGCCGAGCTTGTACCGGACGACCATGGGATGACGCTTGCTCGAGCGGTAGAAGTCCTCCTCGCGCGTGTGGACGAGTTTGACCGGTCTCCCCGTGCGCCACGCGGCGACCGCGGCACACGCACAGATCTCGCTTGGCGCGTCCTCCTTGCCGCCGAAACCGCCACCGGTCACGGTCTGGACGATCCGCACCCGCGCGAGCGGGATGCCGAGCACGCCCGCGACCGCCTTCTGGACGTAGTACGGGCACTGCATGGTTCCGTAGACGGTGATCGTTCCGCCGTCCTCGGGCACGGCGAGCGCGCCGAGAGGTTCGAGGTAGGAGTGCTCCTGGTGATGCGTGCGGAACGTTCTTTCGACGATGACGTCCGCCTCGTCGAAGCCTCGCTCGATGTCGCCGCGATGCACCCGATACTCGAGGTAGGCGTTGTCGCCGTCGTGGACCCTCGGCGCGTCGGATCGCATCGCCTCTTCGGCGTCGAACACGCC
>CAZNHF010000102.1:2064-9411 GCA_964572375.1 uncultured bacterium
CATGTCGTCGAGGTATCGGGCCCGCCCTGTGACCTTGTCGTCCGCGTCGACGCGACGGACGGCGGCGCCGATGGCTCGGGTGGCCTGCCGAGCGTTCTGCGTCATCGAGGTTCCTTTCGCGGCGCCCGGTGGGAATCCCCGCCGGGCTTCGGGGGAGGTGCGCGAAGATGATGCAGTCAGACTCTAGCGGATGCCTCGTTGTGAGTCAAAGGCCCCGTACAATGGCGCATAGCGGACGCTGCAGACACAGGGACACCGCCATGAACACGAATCACCGTTCTCTCCGATTTCGGTGGTTCAGGCACAAAAGGTGCAACACATCGGGTGTATGGGTCCGTGCGCCCGGACGTAGTGCGCACGCATATGGGCACGCGTTCGAGACGAGCGGACATGCGTCAGACAGGGCCCGACGGCTTTGGCCGTGCAGGTCTACCAGACCGAGGTGTCATGCATTCGAGAGACGGAATTCCGGAAGATCGATCCGCCGAGGCACGGTCTCCGGAGAAACGCTCTGACGAGCGCTCTATGGAGCGGGAGTCCGCCGAGGCGCGGGCGCTCAGGCGGACACGCGTGCTGATGGAGCGTGACATCTTCTACGAGGCCGACGCGAGCGGGACGGTCACCTACGTTTCGCCCGGGGCGGAGCGATACGGGTTCGAGGTGGACAAGCTCGTAGGGTCGGAGCTTCTGTCCCTCATCGCGCCGGAGCACCGTGAGCGCGTCGCCGGCGAGTTGGCGCGCACGCTCATGACCGGCGACGAATTCCCGAGCGAGATCCCGCTTGTTTCGCCCGATGGACGCATCCACTGGTTCGAGGACTGCGCCGTTGTCATTCGAGACGGTGGCCGGACCACCGGGATCACCGGATTCCTCCGTGACATCTCTGCCAGGAAGACATCGGCCGTTCACCTCGACCACCTCCGGGCGGTGCTCGACGCCCATCGAAGCATCGGCAAGCTCGTTCTCCGGACGACGAGCCCGCAGCGGCTCATCCAGGGCGTCTGCGACGAACTCGTTCGCACGAGGAGCTACGAGAATGCGTGGGTTGCGCTCGTGGACGGTGCCGGCCGTCTGAGAGAGATGGCGAGTGCCGGGGTAGATGACGGCATCGACGTCCTTCGCGTAAGGATCGAAAGCGGTGTCCCGCCCGAGTGCTGGGTTGAGGCCACCTCTGCGTCGGGCGCGATCGCCATCGAGGATCCCCAGAATTTCTGCCGTGGATGTCCCGTCGCCGATCATCACCGGGGGAGCGGGGCCATGAGTGTCCGCCTGGAGTATGGGGGGGCCACATACGGATTCCTGAACGTCTCGGTCGCCGCGCGCTTTCTTGCCAACCGCGACGAAACATCGCTCCTCGAAGATGTCGCGGCCGACATCGCGTACGCGCTCCACAACATGGAGACCGCTTCCCGGAAGCGGGAAACGGAGCTCGCCCTCATCGAGAGTGAGAGCCGATACCACATGCTGTTCGAGGATTCGCATGACGCCGTCTACGCCACGTCGCTCGACGGAATCGTCCTCGAAGCGAACCCCGCGATGCTCGCGCTCTTCGGGTTGACTCGTGAGGAGATGCTCGGGACGGACGCACACGTACTGTACGCGAACCCCGACGACCGCGTCGGGTTCCAGCGGGCGATCGAGCGGAGCGGGACTGTGGCCGACTACGAGATAGAGCTTCGCAAGGGGTCCGGAGAGGCCATGGACTGTCTCCTGACTACGAGCGTCCGCCGTGGTGCGGACGGCTCCATCGTCGGGTACCATGGCATCATCCGGGACGTCACCGAGCAGAAACAGGCCGCGCGCGCTCTCTTTGAGAGCGAACGGCTCTATCGGTCGATCTTCGAGCTATCGCCCGAGGCGATCGTGCTGATCGACCGCAAGGGGACGTGTGTTGCCGCGAACGACCGGCTGACTGACTGGCTCGGCTATGTCTCCTACGAGGTCGTCGGGACGAAGCTCCTCGACATGCCGTTCTTCACGGTCAAGAGCAAGGCAATCGTCGTCAAGATGTTCCTCCGCCGGATGAGCGGGAGGCCCGTGGCCCCATACGATCTCGATTTCGTCGCCAGGGACGGAGCCATCCATATTGGCCGCATCGTCGGGACGGTCGTCAAGGACGACCATGGAAGGCCTGAGGCGGACATCGCCATGATCTCCGACGTCACCGATCAGCGCCGGGCTGAGGTCGCACTGCGCGCATCCAGGCAGAAGATCGAAGGGCTCCACGGCACGGCACGCAGGCTCGAAGCGTGTGAGTGCGAGGACGACGTCTGCCGCATCACGGTGGACGCGACCAAGGATGTTCTGGAATTCCCGCACTGCATCGTGGCGCGAGCCAACGGCGGGGAACTCACGCTGCAGCGCGCGTGCTCCAATATGCCGCCGGGAGACGTCCCCGACGGGGCCACCATCTCTGACGGTCCGATTGCACAGGCTCACCGAGAGCGCTCTCGCGTCACGTTTCACGACGGCGATGGATCCTCCGAGAACAGCCTTGGACTCACCCGCGGCATCTGTGTGCCGCTGGGCAGCGAAGGTGTCTTCTGCGCAGGCTCAAGGGAGCGTGGTGAGTACGGCGATGAAGACATCCGGCTCATCGAACTTCTGCTCGGGCATACGGGCGAGGCCCTGCGCCGCATCCACCTGCTCCGCGAGCTTCGAGAGGAAGCGATCCGTGACCCGCTGACCGGGCTGTACAATCGGCGCCACTATACGGAGGAGCTGGAGAAGGAGGTCGACCGGGCGCAGCGCTACGGTTATGGTATCGGCTTCCTCATGATAGACGTGAATAGGTTCAAGGCGATCAATGATCAATACGGCCATCACGTGGGTGACGACGTTCTCCGCGCCGTCGCGCGCTTTCTTCAGGACCACGTCCGCGCCAGCGAGATGGTCGTCCGCTACGGTGGCGATGAGTTCCTGATCGTGATGCCGCACAGCGACACGGACATTGACGTTGTCTGCGAGCGCCTCGCAGAGAGCTTCAGGGAGTGGGTCGAAGCGTTGGGCGACCTGGGATTCCCGCTCGGCGTGGCCATTGGCGGTGCCGTCTGGGGTCCGTACACGGATATGTCCATCGAGGTGGCTCTTGCGCTCGCTGACGAGAGGATGTATCAGGACAAGCGGCGCCAGCGTGTGCTGGACGTGACGCGGATGAGAACGCGGCCGTCGCAGGATGACGACGACTCATCGACCCTCGATGAGGGTGAATCCGAGAGAGACGAGCTCGATGTTTCCGATTGGACCGGGGCGTAGTAGAGTACTGGAACGCGACATCGGCTCGGGAACGACCTGCAGCATCCCCCGACGATCTCAACAGGAAGGCGCTGGTCACCACCATGGCGAGCGACACAAGCGCTACATTCAGAGATACGGTCCCCCGTCTCCGCGAGGCGATCGTGCGCCACGCGCGATACTCCCTCGGTCTTGAGCCGGACAGCCTTGACTGCGACGACATGTTCCGTGCCGTGGGTCTCGCGGTGCGCGAGTTCCTCGTGGACGGGATGTTCGCTACCGAGCGGCGATACGCCAGGCACGACGCGAAGCGGCTCTACTACCTCTCGATGGAGTTCCTCGTCGGGCGCTCGCTCGGCAACAACCTGTTGAACCTTGGTCTCTTCGACGCCTGCCGGCAGGCCGTCGAGGATCTCGGCGTCGATCTCGAAGAGGTGCGCGAATGCGAGCGCGATGCAGCTCTCGGAAACGGGGGTCTCGGCCGGCTCGCCGCCTGCTTTCTCGACTCGCTTGCCACACTCGACATGCCCGGCTACGGCTACGGCATCAACTATCAGTACGGGCTCTTCAAGCAGAGGATCGACCACGGCTATCAGCGCGAGCAGCCGGACAACTGGATGTCGTCGTCGAATCCGTGGCTCATCGAGCGGTCGAACGAATCGATCGTCGTCCCTGTGTACGGATGGGTGGAGGAACAGCGTGACGCTCTCGGCCTTCCGCGCCGCGTCTGGCTCGGACAGCGCATCGTCATCGGTGTTCCGTACGATATGCCCATCGTCGGCTACGGCGGGAAGACCGTGAACTTCCTGAGGCTCTTCTCCGCGCGGTCCTCGGAAGATTTCGACATGCAGATCTTCAATCAGGGCGAGTACCTGCGCGCCGTGCAGCAGAAGATCGCGTCCGAGACCGTCTCGAAGGTGCTGTATCCGTCCGACTCGGTCGAGCAGGGGCGGGAGCTCAGGCTCCTGCAGGAGTACTTCCTCGTGGCGTGCGCCGTCCGCGATCTCGTGAAGCGGTTCGACGGGTCACACGACCGCGTCGAGGACTTCGCGACGAACGTCGCCATCCACCTCAACGATACGCACCCGGCCCTCGCGATCGCCGAACTCATGCGCATCCTCATCGACGAGCGGAACATCGTCTGGGAGAACGCCTGGAAGATCGCGCAGGACACCTTCGCCTTTACGAATCACACACTGATGCCCGAAGCGCTTGAGACCTGGCCGACATCTCTTCTCGGGCGCGTCGTCCCGCGCCATCTCGAGATCATCCGCGAGATCGACAACCGCTTCGGCGAGCAGCTGATGAGCATCTGGCCGGATGATGCGGCGAGACGGCGCCACGTGAGTATCATCGACAGCGTCGGCGAAGAGCGCGTGCGCATGGCGCACCTGTCCATCGTAGGGAGCCACTCCGTCAACGGCGTGGCCGATCTGCACACCGAGCTTCTCAAGTCGAACGTCGTGCCGGACTTCAACGCGCTCTGGCCGGAACGGTTCAGAAGCGTGACCAACGGCGTGACCCAGCGGCGCTGGCTTCAGAAGGCGAACCCGCCGCTCTCGGCTCTTCTCGACCGTACGATCGGAGACGGTTGGGTCACCGACCTCTCCCGGCTGCGCGATCTCGAGCAGTATGTGGATGACGCGGCATTTCTCGACGCGTTCGCCGCGGCGAAGCATGAGAACAAGGAGCAGCTGGCGGAGACCGTCGCCGAGACGACGGGCATCCAGGTCGATCCGTACACGATATTCGACGTACACGTGAAGCGAATCCACGAATACAAGCGCCAGCTCCTCAACGTGCTGCGCATTATCTACGAGTACCTCGAGCTTATCGACGACGGCGTGGAGCCGGCGGCCTCACGGACGTACCTGTTCGCGGGGAAGGCGGCGCCGGGGTACTGGGCGGCGAAACAGATCATCAAGCTCATCAACAACGTGGGCGACGTCGTCAATCGCGACGCGAAGGCAACAGGGTTCATGCGTGTGGCGTTTCTTCCGGACTATCGCGTGTCGCTGGCCGAGCGGATCATTCCGGCCGCGGACGTGAGCGAGCAGATCTCGACGGCGGGGACGGAGGCGTCGGGAACAGGGAACATGAAGCTCGCCATGAACGGGGCGCTCACGGTCGGCACGCTCGACGGAGCGAACATCGAGATCCTTGCGGAGGTGGGCGAGGAGAATATGTTCATCTTCGGTCATACGGCCAAGGAGGTCGGCGACATCAGGGAGCGTCGCGCCTATGATCCGAGGGCGCTGTACGATTCGGACGAGAAAGTGCGCCGCGTTCTCGACGCGCTGGCGTCGGACCGCTTCAGTCCTCGGGAGCCAGGTCTGTTCGAGTGGGTCTTCAAGGCGCTCCTGAATCCCGGCGACCCGTATCTCCACCTCGCGGACCTTCCCTCGTACATCGATGTGCAGAGACGCGTCGGGGCGGAGTACACGAACCAGGGGTCATGGCGTCGCAAGGCGCTCTTGAACGTCGCGCGCATCGAGCGCTTCTCCAGCGACCGGGCAGTCACCGAGTATGCGCGGGACATATGGAATCTCAAGGCGTTCCACCCGGAGCCGGGTGAGTCGGAGTCGAACACGTCGATGAGCGGCGGATCGGCGTCAGACGGCGGCGGGGAGTCTACGACACTCGCTGATTCGGATTCGAAGCAAGGCGTGCCGCCTCGGCCGGGTCGGTGACGGGCTGCGAGCACGCGCGCCCGCGGCAGATGTAGGCCGCAGCGCGCCCATCCTTCACATCCATCTCACACACAAATGGCGCGATCTCTTCTATGAGCGCACGGTCCTCGTGCGACTCTCTGTCGCTTGGTGCGAAGAGCAGCGTCATGCCCGGCGCGTGCACGCCGCGCATCGCGGCGAGGAGCTCGCGCGTGTCGCGTGCGTCTGTTCCTCCGACGATCACGACCGTCGATGAGACGCCTGTCGCCTGGTCCACCGCCGATAGGAAGTGAGCGAACGCCGCCGGGTGTCTGCGGATGTCGGGGGCGAACGCGCCGGACAAGAGCGCGGCGCGCGTCTCCAGGTCCGAGCGTCCGGTGAGGTGCGCCAGTCGGAGCAGGTTCATGAGTGTGACGGAGTTCGACGACGGGACGGCGCCATCATAGACCTTACGCTGGCGAGTGAGCAGACGCTCTCCGTCGTGCGGGGTGAGGAAGACACCGCCTCGTTCGTCATCCCAGAAGCGCTCGAGCAGTTCATCCGTCAGCTCGATGGCGGACCGAAGCCGGGAAGGCTTGAGCGTCGCATCGTAGAGTTCCAGAAGTCCCCACGCCATGAACGCGTGGTCGTCGGCGAGACCCATCAGCCCGGCTTCGCCACCCCGGATTCGATGGAGGAGCCGGCCGCCTGCGCCCCGCGCATCCGCAAGAATGCGGTCGGCGGCTCTCTCTGCGGCGCGGACGAACTCGGGTTCGTCGAGCGCGCTGCCGGCGAGGGCGAGCGCGGCGATAGCCAGACCGTTCCAGTCCGTAAGGATTTTGTCGTCCCTGCCCGGCCTGACGCGACGCGCTCTTGATTCGTGGAGCCGCCGCCGCGCGCGTTCCCAACGAACCTCGTCCTCGGCCGGGGACCCCGCGACCTTCGGTTCCGGCAGATGGAGGATGTTCATCCCCGAGGGCTCGCCCGTAGCCTCGTCACTGAAGTTGCCGTTCCGATGCGCGCCAAAGCGCTGCGCGACAAACTCCGCCTCGTCACCGAGGGTCTCGCGAAGCTCATCGATGGCCCAGACGTAGAACTTGCCCTCGATCCCTTCGCTGTCGGCGTCCTCCGCCGAATAGAATCCGCCTTCTGGGTCCGTCATCTCCTCCAGGATGTATGCGCCGATCTCGCGCGAGGTTCTGGCGAACAACGGCTCTCCCGTGAAGCGCCACGCCTCGGTGTATGCCAGGAGGAGGAGCGCCTGGTCGTAGAGCATCTTCTCGAAGTGGGGAACGAGCCAGCGTTTGTCGGTTGAGTAGCGGTGGAACCCGAAGCCGACGTGATCGTAGATCCCGCCCGCGCGCATCGCAGTGAGAGTCCGCGTGACCATGTCGAGTGGCCCTGCGTCTCCCGTGCGCGCGTGGCATCTGAGCAGGAACAGCAGATTGTGCGGTGTCGGAAACTT
>CAZNHF010000103.1:0-9341 GCA_964572375.1 uncultured bacterium
GCCCCGGCGCGGGGGCGCCGGGACGCGCGAGGAGGACAACACGCAGCCGTCGACCGAGCTGGAGCGCGCGAGGGAAGCGGCGCTCATGCTGCTCACGGTAAGGGCGCGAAGCGTCGGCGAACTCCGGGACCGGCTCGAGCGCAAATCGTTCGCGGAGGACGCCTGTGTCCGCGTGATAGCAGACCTGACGGCGGCAGGGCTTCTGGACGACCGGGAGTTCGCCCGGCTCTGGGCGGATGAGCGGGTGAGACTCCGCCCCGTCGGAAGACGCCGCCTTGTGGCGGAACTGCGTGCAAAGAAGGTGGATACCGCGGTCATCGACGAGGTGGCCGCGGAGGTCTACGGGAAGCACCCTGAGGTGGAGCTGGCGAGGCGTGCGCTTCGGAAGCGTACGCGCTCAGTCGACACTGAAGAGATCGAACGGGACCGGCGGCGCCTGGAGGGCTTTCTGCTCCGCCGCGGATTCGGATACGCAACGGTCGCGGCGGTGCTCAAGGATCCAGACGGAGGGGACGGCTAGCAGATGAGGGCGAGCGAGATCCGCAGACGCTATATGGAGTACTTCGCGGAGCGTGGACACGAGATCGTCCCGAGCGCCCCGCTCATTCCGCGGGACGACCCGACACTGCTGTTCAACTCCGCGGGGATGGTGCCGTTCAAGCGGTACTACCTCATGGACAAGCCCCCATACCGACGGGTCGTGACATCGCAGCGCTGTCTGAGGCTCTCGGATCTCGAAGAGGTCGGGAAGAGCCCATATCACGCTACCTTCTTCGAAATGCTCGGCAACTTCTCGTTCGGTGACTACTTCAAGGAGGAGGTCATCGAATGGGCATGGGACTTCCTCACGAACGTGCTCGGCTTCGAAGCGGGGCGTCTCTGGGTCACCGTCCACGACGATGATGAGGCGGCCGCCGACATCTGGCGGACGAAGGTGGGCTTCCCGGCGGAGCGGATCGTCCGGCTCGGCGACAAGGACAACTTCTGGGGTCCTGCCGGTGACTCGGGACCGTGCGGACCGTGTTCCGAGATCTACGTCGACATGGGAGAGGACGTAGGCTGTGGCGAGCCCGACTGCAAGCCCGGGTGTGACTGCCGACGCTTCTTCGAAGTGTGGAACCTGGTCTTCCCGCAGTTCATGCAAACCACTGACGGCACGAGACAGTCGCTGAAACGCCCCGGCATCGACACCGGTATGGGATTCGAACGGATGGCGGCCGTCCTCCAGGGAGCGGCGAGCGTCTACGACACCGATCTCCTCAGGCCGATCGTCGACGCGGTTCGCGCGGAGGTGATAGCGGCCGAAGGACGTCTGCCGGAGCCCGCGGCCGATATCCCGGGCGTATCGACCGAGGTCGCGATCATCAGCGACCACGCGCGAGCGGTGACCTTCGCGATCGCCGAGAACATCCTTCCGTCGAACGAGGCGCAGGGTTACGTCATTCGCCGGCTGATCCGCCGAGCGGTCCGTCGTGGACTCGCGCTGGGCATCAGGGAGCCCTTCCTCTATCGGCTGACGGGCGCCGTGATCGAGACCATGAAGGACGGCCATCCGCATCTCGCTCCTCTGCGGGAGCACATCGCGCTCGTGGTTCGGTCGGAGGAGGAGCGCTTCCACACGACGCTGACCCAGGGCACGGCGCTCTTTGAGGAGATCGTTGAGCGTGTCGTCTCCGGCGGAGAGACGATGATCACGGGGACGGACGCATTCACGTTGTACGACACATACGGTTTTCCGCCGGACGTCACATCCGAGATGGCGGCCGAACGCGGACTCACGGTCGACGTCGAGGGCTTCGAGGCGGCCATGGAGACGCAGAAGGAGCGGGGACGCAGGGCCTCTTCCTTCTCGAATGCCGTCGGGGCGCGCGAGTGGGTGGGCGGCGGAGACGCACCCGCGGCGACCGAGTTTGTCGGATACGGCCTGAGGGCATCACGTAGCGTCGACGCCGAGACCTCCGGGTCGGGCGTGCTCTCGGATGGCGTCGAGGCGACGATCACTCACGTACGCCCGGGCCCGGAGGAGGGACTCGTCGACGTCGCGCTGGACCGGACACCGTTCTACGCCGAGTCCGGAGGGCAGGTCGCGGACTCAGGGTGGCTGCAGGCCGACGGTTTCGAGGCGGAAGTCATCAACGTCTACAGGGAGGATGAACTGACGGTTCACGTCGTCCGCCCGTCGGTCGGTTCGCCCGCGCCGGGCGGCGCTGCGATCGCGTCGGTCGACATCGCGCTCCGGCGTCGCACCGAGAAGAACCATACGGCGACGCATCTCCTGCAGGGCGCACTCAGACGGACACTCGGCGACCACGTCCACCAATCGGGCTCGTGGGTCGGTCCGGATCGGCTCCGCTTCGACTTCACACACTTCGCGGCGCTCGACGAGCGCGAGCGCATCGAGGTCGAGGACGCAGTGAACGCGTGGATCCGCGCCGATCTGGAGGTGGCCGACGACAGCACGACTCTGGACTGCGCGCTCGAGCAGGGCGCCACGGCGCTCTTCGATGAGAAGTACGGCGACACCGTGCGGACGGTATCCGTGGAGGATGTGAGCCTCGAGCTCTGCGGTGGGACTCACGTGGCGCGGACCGGTGAGATCGGCTCGTTTCGGATTGTCTCGGAATCGAGCGTCGCGGCGGGCACGCGGCGTATCGAGGGATTGACCGGATTCGATGCCGTCTTCCACGCGCGTCACGCCGAGACGGCGCTCCGCGAGGCTTCGACGGAACTCAAGGTGCGCCCCGATGAGCTTGCCGCCAGAGTGCGCGAACTCACGAGGGAGGTGTCGCGGCTTTCGAAGGAGCTGACGGTCGAGCGACGGCGTTCCGCCGGCGCGTCCGTAGGCAGCCTTCTGGACCTCGCGGTAGTTCTCGAACCATCGGGAGTCCGGGTGCTGGCTGTGAGGACGGATGCGGATGGAGTGCCCGAACTGCGCGCGCAGGCCGATGGTCTCCGGGAGAAGTTCGGGATCACTGCGGCCGGCGTGCTCGGCGCGGTCATCGAGGACAAACCGGCTCTCATCGCGTTCGTCACGGACGACCTCGCAACGCCGGGACGGGTGAAAGCAGGAGACATCGTTCGGATCGTCGGCGACGTCATGGGGGCGCGCGGCGGAGGGAAGCCGCACATGGCCCAGGCCGGCGGTGGGGATGCATCGAAGCTCGACGCGGCTCTCGAGGCCGTCGCCGACGTAGTGCGCGGACTTCTCGACGAGTAGGAGATCCTGCGCTGAGCGAGCGGGTCTGGTGCGCGAGAGGACCGGGGCGGCACCGGTGAATCTGGCCGCCGCGATGTCACGGTGGCCCAACAGAGCTGAAAGGTCGGTGATCCTATCAAGGCACTCGTGCTCTCCGGCGGCAAGGGAACGCGTCTCCGCCCCATCACGCACACGAGCGCAAAGCAGCTCGTGCCCATCGCGAACAAGCCGATCCTCTTCTACGGCCTCGAGGCGATCAGGGCTGCCGGGATCGTGGATGTCGGCATCATTGTCGGCGAGACGGCAGCGGAGATCGAGGAGGCCGTGGGAGACGGCTCCGCATTCGGCATCAAGGCGACCTATATCCACCAGGATGCGCCGCGCGGCCTTGCCCACGCTGTGATGATAGCCGAGGAGTACATGGGCAAGGAACCGTTTGTGATGTACCTCGGTGACAACCTCATCATGGGCGGCATTACCGACTTCGTCGACGAGTTTCAGCGCAACAGGCCGAACGCGCAGATCCTGCTGGCACGCGTCGACAATCCAAGTGATTTCGGTGTCGCGGAACTTGCGGACGGACACGTCGTGCGGCTCGAGGAGAAACCGAAGGATCCGAAATCCGACCTCGCTCTCGTCGGGGTCTACATGTTCGATGCTGGCGTCTTCGCCGCGACCAGGGGCATCAAACCGTCCTGGCGGAACGAACTCGAGATCACCGACGCCATCCAGTATCTCATCGACGACGGGCAGTCCGTCCGTGCGCACGAGGTGACCGGGTGGTGGAAGGATACGGGCAAGCTCGAAGACATCCTCGAGGCCAACAGGATGATCCTCGAGACGATCGATCGGCGTATAGACGGAGATGTCGACTCATCGTCCCGCATCGACGGCAACGTGATCATCGAAGAGGGCGCCGAGGTGCGGGGCAGCGTTCTGAGGGGCCCGCTCATCATCGGACGAAACTCGACGGTCCAGAAGTCGTACGTTGGTCCGTTCACGTCGATCTACCACGATGTACTCATCCAGAATTCGGAGCTCGAGCACAGCATCATCCTCGAGCGCTCGCGCATCATGAATCTCGGGCACCGGATGGAGCGGAGTCTCGTGGGGAAGGACGTTGAGATAGTCCAGAGCGGGATGATGCCGAAGGCGTACCGGTTCATGGTCGGGGACGCCAGCCGCATCGAGGTCCCATAGACGGGAGTTACGTGGAGCACACACTGGTCACCGGTGCGCGCGGAATGCTGGGGACGGCGCTCGTCGAGGAGCTCTCTTCCCACTGCACGGTCACATGCGTCGACGTCGCGGAGTTCGACATCACGGATGCCGACCTCTGCTCGGAGGCGATTCGGAGCGCGAAACCTGCGGTCGTCGTCAATTGCGCAGCGTACACAGACGTCGATGGCGCCGAGTCGAACGCCGGGCGTGCGCACGCTGTGAATGCGACAGGCGCGGGCAACGTGGCCAGGGCGGCTGCCCGGGTCGGTGCGACCATCGTCCAAATGAGCACCGACTACGTCTTCGACGGGGCGAAGGCGGCCCCGTACGACGTCGACGACAAGCCGGCACCACTGAACGTCTACGGAGCGTCGAAGCTGGCAGGCGAGCGTGCTGTCATGGCGTCCGGAGCACGATGGCTGATCGTGAGGACTTCGTGGCTCTACGGTCACGATGGGCCGAACTTTGTCGAGACGATCATTCGCGCAGGGACGGAGCGCGGGGTACTCGAGGTCGTAGACGATCAGATAGGCGCGCCGACGAATGTGCGCGACCTCGCGGTCATCATCAGGGAGCTGGCGGACGGCCAGGCCGAGGGGATCGTGCATGCCACGAACGCCGGATCCACAAGCTGGTTCGGGTTCGCCAGGGCCATCGTCGAGGCCGCCGGGCTGCCTGATGTCACGGTCGACGCGGTGGGCAGCGAGGCCTTTCCGAGGCCGGCTGCACGACCGAAGAACTCGGTGCTGTCGCTCGAGAGCCTCCGGAGCGTCCTCGGCTGGGAGCCGCGCCCGTGGCTCGAGGCCGTCAGGGAGTACATCGCAGAGAGGTAGAACGGGATGGCAACTGATCTGACAAGGTATGAGGAAGAGGCAACACGGATTCTTCAGGCGAGCTGTGACGCCGTCGAGAGCGCGAGGCGCGAGCTGCCCGGAGTCGTAGCGGAGGTTGCATCCGCGATCCTCGGCTCTTTTCGTGCTGGTGGGAAGGTCCTGTTCTGCGGCAACGGCGGGAGCGCGGCGGACGCGCAGCATCTTGCCGCCGAACTCGCCGGTCGGCTGAGGCTCGACCGACCCGGCCTGCCCGCGCTGGCGCTTACGGTCAACGCATCGGTCCTGACTGCCGTGGCGAACGACTTTGGATACGAAGAGATCTTCGCGCGCCAGGTCGAAGCCATCGGACGGGCGGGCGATGTCCTCGTGGGCATCTCGACGAGCGGAGCGTCTCCGAACGTTGTGCGGGCGCTTCAGACCGCGCGTGAGCGTGGGATCGTGACGGTCGCAATGGTGGGCGGCGCCGGTGGGTCGATGTCGGCGCTCAGCGACATCACCGTTCGTGTGCCACTGAAGGGAACGCAGCACGTCCAGGAAGCGCATATCGCCGTGGGCCACGCTATCTGTCAGATCGTCGAGGCCGAGATGTTCCCACAACAGAGCTGATGCGCGGGGGCGTTCGACGCCAGGCTCGTGCGCCGAAGCCTGCCGTAGGGAAACCGACAGGAGAGATCGTGGAACCGGTCATCATCGGAATTGCGGGAGGCACCGGATCGGGAAAGACGACGGTTGCCAAGGAAGTGCTCAAGCACTTCCCGGGAGCGAGCGTCGTAACGATCCATCACGACTCGTACTACGTGGACCGCAGTCATCTCGCACTCAAGGAACGTGCGAACATCAACTACGACCATCCGGACGCATTCGAGAACTCGCTGATGCTCGAGCAGCTGACGGCGCTCAAGACAGGGCAATCGATAGAGAAGCCGCTCTACGACTACGAGACCCACACGAGGAAGCCGGAAACGCTCACTGTTCGCCCGGCGCGAATCATCCTCCTGGAGGGGATCCTGGTCCTCGCCGTTGAGGCTATCCGGAGCATTCTCGACATCAAGCTGTACGTCGACACTGATGCGGACGAGAGGTTCATTCGCAGGCTTCGGCGGGACATGGTCCGGCGCGGCAGAACGGTCGAGCAGGTCATCGAGCAGTATCTTGCGACGGTCCGTCCGATGCATCTCCAGTTCGTCGAACCGAGCAAGCGCTACGCCGACGTCATCATACCCGAGGGCGGGAAGAACGTCGTCGCGGTCGATCTCATCGTCACAAAGCTCAAGGACATCCTGACCTGATACGGGGGAGTCATGACGGCGCTCAGGGGACTCATAGCGACGCTCCGTCCGCACCAGTGGACGAAGAACACGGTCCTGTTCGCGGGGCTGATATTTGCGGGGGGGCTCTCCGACACGCGGCTCGTCGGACTGGCTGTCTCGGGTGCCGTGATCTTCTGCCTGCTCTCGGGCGCGGTCTACGTTCTCAACGACATCGTCGATCTCGAGAGCGACCGTCGTCATCCGGAGAAGCGCCTGCGCCCGCTCGCCTCAGGGGCGCTCCGAGTGGCGCCGGCCGCCACGGTGGCGTTCCTCAGCGCGACCGCGGCGCTCATCTGGTCCTACTCGCTCTACCCGACGTTCGGACACACGGCGGCGGGGTTTCTCGCGCTCAACGTGCTCTACAGTCTGGTTTTCAGACGCATGGTCATCCTGGACGTCGTAGCGATCGCCGTCGGCTTCGTGCTTCGTGCGGTCGCCAGCGTGGAGGTTCTCCGCGGAGCGGCGCCCGGGACAGAGCTCTCACCGTGGCTTCTGGTCTGCACGTTCTTCCTGGCGCTCTTCCTCGCACTGGGCAAGCGGCGCGCCGAGGCGTTGACGCTCGGAGAGTCGGCCGGCGGTCATCGTGTCACCCTCGAACACTACCCGGCGGCTCTTGTCGATTCGCTCATTGGTATCGTGACCGCCGCCACCATCGTCTCGTACGCCATCTACACGATCTGGCCGGGGACGGTCGAGAAGGTCGGAAGCGCGGGACTCGTCTACACGGTTCCGTTCGTGGTGTACGGCCTCTTTCGCTATCTCTACCTCATGTTCGCCGGCGGGGGTGGCGGGAAGCCGTCAAGGGTCCTGGTTACGGACGTGCCGATCGTCGTGAACATCCTTCTCTGGGTCGCGGTCGTGGTCTGGGTCCTCTACTCGGCCTGACAGCCGGCGGCGCCGGCCGCAACGGGAGGCGTGCATGAGCGTGCGCGTGGAGGCGTTCGCGAAGATCAACCTCGGCCTCTCGGTGCTCTCACGCCGCCCTGATGGCTTCCACGAGATTGACACCCTGTTCCAAAGCGTGACTCTGTCGGACACGCTCGTTCTCGAGCGCAGCGACACGGGCGTTCATCTATCCTCAAGCGGGATCCCCATACCACTGGACTCGAGCAACCTCGCGTGGCGTGCGGCGGATGTGATGCGCGGGGCGACTGATTGCCCCGGGGTCGCCATCGAGATCGTGAAGCGTATCCCGGTGGCAGCCGGGCTTGGCGGTGGGAGCGCGGACGCGGCGGGTGTTCTCGTGGGTATGCGGGAGCTCTTCGGTCTGGGACTCGGCCTTGACGACCTGATGCGATTGGCCCTCGACATCGGTTCCGACGTGCCGTTCATGGTGCGTGGTGGGACGGCCAGGGGGCGCGGGCGAGGGGAGCTGCTGGAGTGGTGGCCTCCTCTGACGGGCTTCGCGGTCGTTCTCGTGACCCCTCGGATGGCCGTTTCCGCGCGCGAGGCCTACCAGCGGGTGAGAATCGGGTTGACAGGCAAGAGTGATTTCACTAAACTCAACTGTTCAGCTATCCAGGAAGGGGGAGTGCCCGCGCTCGCAAGCGCGCTTCGCAACGACCTCGAACTTGGAGTTGTATCGTGCTGTCCTGACGTCACTTCCGCACGGTCCGCGCTTCTCGAAGCGGGAGCGATGGCGGCGGTGATGTCCGGCAGCGGGCCGACGGTAGTCGGTCTGACCGGATCGATGGAGGACGCCGAGGCACTGGCCGGTCGCATCCGAGACGAAGGTGATCCCGGCTGGGCGGTACATATTGTAGAGCCGATCGACTCCGGGTGTTGGGTCGAGGGCGCAAAGGAGCGCTGTTCCTGACGAGCAGCGGCGCGTGGAGTGTGTGCCCCGGATGCGATCTTGTCCCTTTTTCCAGACAAAGGGCGGTGAGACGCATGCAGATTACAGAGGTCCGTCTGACGCTGCGTACGGAGGACCGACTGAAGGCGTTCGTCAGCATAACATTCGACGACGCGTTCGTCGTACGCGGTCTGAAGGTCATCGACGGGAACACAGGACTCTTCGTTGCGATGCCGAGCCGTCGACGGAAGGACGGCGAGTTCAGAGACATCGCTCATCCCATCAACAACGAGACGCGCGACATGATCGAGAAGGCCGTGATGGATGAGTTCGCGCGTCAGCTGGAACTTGTGGAGAGTGGCGGCATGGAGCTCCAATCGAGCATTCCCGAACGAGAGCTGGTGCTCGCTGAGGATTTCGAGGACTGAGAGGCGCCGTGTTGCGCGGCGCACAGCGGGCCCCGGCGGGAACGAGAGACGGAAGCAGCGATCTGGGGCGTCGTCAAGTGGCAAGACTCGGGACTTTGGATCCCGCATCGGAGGTTCGAATCCTCCCGCCCCAGCCAGAATGCGGTTTGGGGCGGTGCGAGTTTCAACGGGGCGGACGCTCAGAGCCCAGGCGCAGGACGACTCGACGGGAGATGGCTGATGGCGGATGAGCTAAGGCTTTTCACCGGGAATGCGAACAGGGCTCTTGCGGAGGAGATCGCCGACTACCTCGACATCAGTATCGGTGATGCGGACGTCAGCCGTTTCAAAGACGGGGAGATTCAGGTCAGCATCTCGGAGAACGTCCGGGGTGTTGATGCGTTCGTCGTCCAGCCGACCGGACCACCCGCGGAGAATCTCCTTGAGCTTCTGATCATGCTGGATGCGCTCAAGCGAGCGTCGGCGCGGCGCATCACGGCGGTGATCCCGTATTTTGGATATGCGCGACAGGACAGGAAGGACCGACCGCGTGTCGCCATCACGGCGAAGCTCGTGGCG
>CAZNHF010000104.1:0-9133 GCA_964572375.1 uncultured bacterium
CGAAGAAGGACAGTCCAACAGGCAGACCGTACACGTTCCCCATCGGCACTGTGATGCTCGGGTAACCCGACACGGCGGGCAGCGTTGAGCTGGAGATCGAGAAGTGGTCGCCGTTGATGACATCGGTCACCCAGGCTGGGCCGTTGGTCGGCGCGATGATGGCGTCGAGCTGATTCTCCTGCAGCGCCTGATCGATGGCCTGCTGCGCCACCGGCTTGCTGTCGGCCGCGGCCTGCTTGTACTCCGCATCGCTTAGCGGTCCCGTGCCTTGGGCCGCCAGGAAGATCTCTTGGCCGAAGTAGGGCATCACATCGTCGCGTCGGGAGGCATTGAAGGCAACGATATCCTCGAGAGTCTCCATACCGTTCGGGGCACCGTGCTCGAGAAGGTAGTCGTCCAGGTCTGCTTTGAACTCGTACAGCAGGACCTCGTACTCGGCTTCGTACATCCGTCCTTCAGCGCCGAGATGCACAGGGTCAATCACTTCGGCTCCCAGAGCCCCGAGCGCGCCAACGGCTCTGTCAAGGCAGGCCTCGACCTCTGAGTTGGCGCCGGTGCCGCTGTAATCACGCATGACGCCGATCCTCACACCATGAAGATCGCCGCCGATCAGTGCGGCGAGGTAGTCGGGGACGTCTTCCGGGAAGCCCGCTGACGCGGGATCGTTCGGGTCTTCCGCCACCATGGCCGTCAATAGGGCCGCCGCGTCTCTCACCGAACGCGCCATCGGGCCGGCGGTGTCTTGACTGTGAGCGATCGGGATGATGCCGTCGCGACTGACAAGACCGAGTGTGGGCTTGATGGCTACGATACCGTTGGTGCCCGAAGGGCAAACGATGGACCCATCCGTCTCGGTGCCGACAGACACCACCGTGAGGCCCGCCGCCACAGCTACTGCAGAACCGCTCGAGGAGCCGCAGGGGTTGCGATCCAGGGCGTATGGGTTCTTGGTCTGGCGACCCAGGCTGCTCCAACCACTGGTCGAATGCTCAGACCGGAAGTTGGCCCACTCACTCAAGTTCGCCTTGCCGAGTATCACCGCGCCGGCGGCCCGCAGACGCGCCACAACGAATGCATCTCGCCCCGCTCTGTAGCCTTCGAGCGCCAACGACCCGGCGGTGGTTGTGAGCTCGTCACCGGTGTCGATGTTGGCCTTCAACACCACGGGAATGCCGTGCATCGGGCCGCGGGGGCCCTGGTGGCGCCTCTCCTCATCTAACGCGCGCGCTATCTCTAGTGCGTCCGCGTTGATCTCGAGGATGGCGTTGAGCTCCGGCCCGGCGTCGTCCAGCGCGGCTATCCGGTTGAGGTAGTGCTGAGTGAGCTGCTCCGCCGTCAGATCCCCCTGCTGCATCAACGACTGAAGTGTCGCTATGTCACACTCTTCAAGCTGCAGCGTGTCTACGGCGACCGCCCGTGTGCTTTGCGTTGCCCTGCTGTACCCGGGCATGACCAGCACAAGGATGGACGCAGCGACCAGACAACCGGAGCAAAGACCGCGAAGTTGGGAAGCACGAAAGTGCGGACTGCTGACAGGCATCATCGGACCCCTTTCTCCAGCCGTGTCGGCACGAGGCGAAGCATCGTGAGAGACGGCCAGGCGCATCCCGCCGGTGTCTCCACTCTGGGAGCAGCAGGCTCGACCATCATGACTATCTCAACCGGTAGCATACCACTGCGCTGACCAGGTGTCGAAGCTCAGTAGCCACGGTGCCTCTACTGCATCAGCGTTCCACGCCCCCCGCGGCGTAACCAGACCCGGCGGATCCGAAGTATCGGTCCAGCGCGTAAGAACAGGAAGACCCTCCGGAAGGAGGGTCTTCCTGTTCTTGGCATCCCTGGTAGCTGGGAGTTGGAATCAGATCGTGAAATGGATTCGTGAAACCGCGACCCTGCGACGCCGCGGCCAAGGGATTGATCGTAGGCTGTCTCGCATGCCGGGGCCTCCCCGGCGCTTGCTCCCCGTGGCAAACGCTATTCGAGATAGCCGAGTGACCGGAGCGCCTCTTTCGTCTCCTCATCGAGCTCGTCCGAGTCGTCTACGTGCGGTTCGGCGCTCCCGCCGGGTTCCATCGTCCGGAGTCGGTCGTTGAGTCGCGTCTCCATGTCGCGGCGCACGTCGGCGTGCGAGTCTGAGTCGATGATGTTGAAGAGCTCGTCGGGGTCGCTCGCCAGGTCGTAGAGCTCGTGTCTCCCGTCGCTGCCCCAGATGAACTTCATGTCTCCGCGCGTCAGGCTTCTGATCCTGCGCAGGTAGGGTCTGAGCAGCGGGCTTTGCCGGTGCTCTGGGTTGCTGTAGCCCGACAGGACGAACATGGGGAGGTAGTACTCCGTGAAGACCTCCCGGTCCTCCGGCTGAGTGTCGCCGAGGAGTGAGTAACCATGCGACGGGAAGTCAGCGGCATCTACGCCCGCGATCTCGAGCACCGTGGGGAAGACGTCGGTGAGCTGCACGGGCGCGTCCTCGACCACTCCGGCGCCGAAGAGCTCAGGCTGGCGGACAATGAAGGGGATCTTCGTCGTGGTCTCGAACAGCGAGAACATGTGGTCCATGTGTTCGTGGTCACCGATGTTCTCGCCGTGGTCTGAAGTGACGATGAGGACGGTGTCGTCCCACAGGTCGCGCTCGACGAGTTCGTCGATCATCTCGCCGACAAGGTGGTCCGTGTAGAGGATCTCGGCGTCGTAGCGCTCGTTCAGGTGCGTCAGTTCCTCATCGGAGAACGTCACCCGCCCGGTGTAGTACTGCCGCCACATGTTGCTATCGAGCCGTATCTCGGGCCGCGTCACGAAGCTCGCGCGGAACTGCCTGGGCGAGTTATAGGGAGAGTGAGGTGCGATTAGATTGACGAACACGAGAAACGGCTGCCCGGACGCGCCGCCGTCGAGCGCCTTTCGGAATTCGACCACGGCCTGACCGCTGTCGCGGTGCCATCCCTCCCGCCATGACTCGTAATACTCCGCAAACCCCTGGGAGTAGCCGCGGTCGGACACCAGCATCGCATTCTCCACCACGGCGACGGTTCGGTAGCCTCGCTCCGACAGGACTTCCGCGAAGGTCGTGAGGCCCTCGTTCATGTCCCAGCTCTCCTGGGTCGTCCCGTGAGTGAAGGAGTGAAGTCCCGTGAAGAGAGAAGCGTGGCCCGGCCCCGTCCACGAGCTTGTGGAGTACGCGTTCGTGTAGAGGGTCGCGGATTCCGCCAGCTCCGTCAGCCTGGGGGACGTCTCATGCTCGTAGCCGTAGCACGATAGGCGGTCCTGGCGCGCCGTGTCCATCACGATGACTACGATGTTCCATGGGACGTCTCGCGCGTCGCCCGCGGATACTGCCGCGGCCTCGAGCTTGTCGCTTCTGCCGGGCAGAACGACCACGGCCAGTGCGAGAGCAAGCGCTCCCAGAACGAGCAGGCTCAGCTTCCAGTTCACAGTGCGCCTCCGAGACTCTGACACGCGGTGCGTCCGCGCCCACTGCCGATAGTATAGGGTGAGGCGCGAGGTGGTCAAGTCGTCCGCGAGGCGGAGTCACCGTGTCTCGCCACGAGCGCTTGATTCCGCGCCCGAGGGGGGCGATACTCTCGGATAGTGACCAACCGCCACACCAACGGCCAACGGGACGCAAACATGCCGGACGCGCGAGTCGACTCGAAGAACACTACCGGCAAGCACTCAATTACCACACACGGCCGTGGGGCGGGTGGATCGCGCCACGAGCTGCTCGTCGGACTGCTTCTCGCGGTTGTAGTGTTCGTGTTTCACTACGTCCTCGAGCAGAAGCTGCGAGCGATGGGCGCGTTCACGCTGTTCGACACGCTCTTCGACGCGGACCCTGGCCTCACTCTGGAGGCCATCAGCAGCGGCGGGGGCGGCAACCATCTGTCGCATCCGCTGCTCGAGCATCTCTTCAGCATCCCTATCGGCGTTGTAGCGAGACTGGGATCGCTCGTCAGTTCCGGAGCGATGGATGAGGCGGCAACGAGGCTATCTCTCGCGCTGCTCGTTGTGCCGATCGCCACCGGTCTGCAGACATTCGTGGCGCTTCGCATCCTCAGGGCGCTCGGGCTCTCCCTTCGTTCAGCGATGCTGCTTGTCATTCTTGCCGCGTTGTCGTTCAGCAGTTTGCTCCTGGGCAGCATGCCGGAGTCGTACTGCCTGAGCGCTCTCTGCATCTCGCTCGCATGCATGCTGTTCCTGAAGACGCGTGATAGACGCGGAGTGCGCGTGGAGTTCTCGTGGATCGCGCTGGGTGTGCTGACCGCGGGCGTGACGGTGACGAATGCCGCGGCCGTCGCGATCCTCTACTTCGTTCGCGAGCGGACCCTCGGGCGAGGTTTCTGGCGTGGAGGCGTCAGGACCGCCGTGACTGTCGTGATCATCCTGGCCGTCACGCTAACCAGCGGATATGTGTTGGACGGGCTCTTCGATGCGCACACCAGGCAGACGCCGAATAATGTGATGTGGATATTGCGGTACTTCGTGAAGGACCCGACGGTGCAGCTTGTGACCTTTCCCACGGCCGTGGTCAACGGACTGGCCCCCCCGGTACCAGCGTCTCATGGGAGCCTGTTCGCTGCGAGGGCGAGGAAGGTCGCCCTGAAGCATGGGAATCCCACGCACGAGCGTCTGATCCCCGTCTACCTGACACTGCGGGGCACGCACGTTCCCTGGTCGGTGCGCAACGGCATTGGTTTCGCTCTCCTGGCTGCGCTGGCATGGGTGGCGTTGAGGGACAAGCGGCTCGAACCCGCATCCAGATCCCTGGCGCGCGCGTCGCTCGCGATCGTCGCGTTCAATTGGGTCCTGCACGGGTTCTGGGGAGGCGAGCAGTTCCTCTACTCGCAGCACTGGCACATGTCTCTACTGGTTCTCCTGGCCGTCGCCGTACTGGCACTCGAGGCGCGCGGCCGGAACACACTCGCGGCCCTCGTCATCTGTGTGTTGGGCATCGCCATAAACAACTCGATCGTACTCACGAAGACGCTTCAGGTGCTCCTGGAAGACTGAGCGGCACGGCCAGTCGCGGTTAACGCACGCAGCTTCGTAGAACGGCAAGTCTTCCTGATCCTGGTGGGACTTCGGCAAAACGACCGCCGCACGAGATCGGTGATCCACCCGTAGGTGGCAATCGAACCCAGCGGGTTCTCCATCACCGCAGGCCACAAAGATACGGGGGCCGCGATGCGGCCCCCGTATCTTTGTGGCATCCCTGGTGGCTGAGAGTTGGAACCAGATCGTGGAGTGGATGCGTGATGCCGCGAGCCTGCGTCGGAGTTGAGCGGATCTGGCTCGCTGCGTTGTGAGCCTGGTCCACCAGGAGCGGTCGTTTCGGAGCCGCGTCTTCATGGCTCGATAAGCGAAATATGGAGAATGTACGGTATGTCTATCACAGTTCTTACCTACAGGCCTTACCTGTGATATACTCATAGCCAAGTGAATCTCATTCTGGTGTGGCTCTTTCAGATCTCGCGCTCCACACGAACCACGATTGCTGAGCGTTCAGTCCCCGAATTGACAGCCTCCATCGCTCCTCCTCTGCTGTCGGTCCGGCGTCCGTCGTGCGCTGTCTGTCGTCCGCCGTCCGACCATCTCCAGAGGAGGCAGGTCATGCTGTCGCTCAGACTCGTACGTCTGACGCTCGCCGCGAGCATCCTTCTTGCAGCTTCCGCCACCATGCCGACGGTCTCGTCGGCCGCTCAGAATGATTCGCGTGTCATAGCGTTCACCGACATCGAAGCCGGGCTAATGGCGGTGGCCTTCGGCTCTGTCGCGTGGGGTGACTACGATAACGACGGCGACCTCGACATCCTGCTCACGGGACACACGGACACGGAAGCCATCTCCCTGGTGTACGAGAACGATCCGGAGAACCCCGCGGGGACATTCACCGACATCGCCGCCGGACTGCCAGGGGTGTGGGGCAGCTCCGTGGCATGGGGCGACTACGACAACGACGGAGATCTCGACATCCTGCTCTCGGGGTACACGGGGCTGGCATACCCGAACGATCACATCTCCCGCGTGTACGAGAACGACGCGGGGACGTTCGACATCGCAGCCCAGCTGCAAGGGGTCTCCAGTTGCTCCGCTGCGTGGGGCGACTACGACAACGACGGGGACCTCGACATCCTGCTCACGGGGTACACGGGCTCGGGATACATCTCCCGCGTGTACGAGAACGACGCGGGAAGCTTCATCTCCCAAGGGAGCGCCGGACTCGAGGGTGTGCAAGACGGCTCCGTGGCGTGGGGCGACTACGACAACGACGGCGACCTCGATATCCTGATTGCAGGAGAGACGCTGTATTCGGGCCGCATCTCCCGCGTCTACGAGAACGACAGGGGGACGTTCGCCGACATCGAAGCCGCGCTGCCGGGACTGGCCCAAAGCTCCGTGGCGTGGGGCGACTACGACAACGACGGCGACCTCGACATTCTGCTCGCGGGGGACACGGGTTCAGGATACATCTCGCGCGTGCACGAGAACGATCCGGGCAACCCTGCGGGAAGGTTCGCTCACATCACCGCCACGCTGCCGGGGGTGGCCCAGAGCTCCGTGACGTGGGGCGACTACGACAACGACGGCGACCTCGATATCCTCATGACGGGGTTCCTCACGGGCACGGAGTCCATCTCCCGCGTCTACGAGAACGACGGGGGGACATTCACCGAATTCGAAGCCGGGCTAACGGGGGTGGACCACGGCTCCGTGGCATGGGGAGACTACGACAACGACGGCGACCTCGATATCCTGCTCACGGGGAACACGGGCTCAGGGTACATCTCCGACGTCTACGAGAACGACGGGGCTCCGCCGAACACCACGCCTGCTCCGCCGACGAACCTCTCGCTCAGTGTCGACGGCAACGTCGCAACATTCAGCTGGGATGCCGCGACCGATGGCGAGACGCCGGCCGCGGGCCTTACCTACAACCTCCGGATCGGGACCACGCCCGGCGGAGATGAGATCTGCCCGAGCATGGCGGATGTCGCGAGCGGCTACCGCCGGGTGGTTCAGCTGGGCAACACGGACCACAACACAACGTGGGCGATCACACTTCCAGACGCACTCCCCCTCTGGGCCTACTGGAGCGTTCAGGCCGTGGACGGAGCGTTCGAGGGGTCGGCGTTCGCGGCGGAGCAGAGCCACAACCTCATCCCGTTCGGCGACATCGGCGCCGGGCTGCCTTGGGTCGAAAGCGGCTCCGCTGCGTGGGGCGACTACGACAACGACGGCGACCTCGACATCCTGCTCACGGGGTGGACGGGCTCGGGGCCCATCTCCCGCGTCTACGAGAACGATGGGGGGACATTCGCCGACATCGAAGCAGGACTGAGGGGGGTGGACAGCGGCTCCGCGGACTGGGGCGACTACGACAACGACGGAGACCTCGACATCCTGCTCACGGGGTGGGCCTCCCGCGTCTACGAGAACGACGGAGGGACGTTCACCGACATCGAAGCCGGGCTGGAGCCGGTGCTCGCCAGCGCCGCGGCCTGGGGCGACTACGACAACGACGGCGACCTCGATATCCTGCTCGCGGGGATCCACACGGGCACGGAGTCCATCTCCCGCGTCTACGAGAACGACGGGGGGACATTCGCCAACATCGAAGCCGGGCTGACGGGGGTGGACCGCTGCTCCGTGGCATGGGGAGACTACGACAACGACGGCGATCTCGACATCCTGCTCACGGGGGACACCGCCGACTCAGGGTACGTCTCCCGCGTGTACGAGAACGACCCGGACAACCGAGCGGGAAGGTTCGCGCACATCGCCGCAGGGCTGCCGGGAGTCAACGCCAGCTCCGTGGCGTGGGGCGACTACGACAACGACGGCGATCTCGATATCCTGATGGCAGGAGAAGCGGACACAGGATCGGTCTCCCTCATCTACGAGAACGACGGGGGGACATTCACCGAATTCGAAGCCGGGCTAACGGGGGTGGACCACGGCTCCGTGGCATGGGGAGACTACGACAACGACGGCGACCTCGATATCTTGTTGACGGGATCCTCGACAAGCTCGGGGCGCATCTCCCGCGTCTACGAGAATGACGCGGGGACGTTCACCAACAGAACCGCAGGGTTGCCGGGAGTCAACTACAGCTCCGCAGCGTGGGGCGACTACGACAACGACGGCGATCTCGATATCCTCATGACGGGGGACGCGGGCTCAGAGAACTACATCTCCCGCGTCTACGAGAACGACTTCGACGCGCCCGTCAACACCGCGCCCGCGGCACCATCGAACCTCTCCTGCGCTGTCGCTGGAGGTCTCGCGACGTTCAGCTGGGACGCTGCGACCGATGACGAGACACCATCGGCGGGCCTCACCTACAACCTCCGGGTCGGCACCACGCCTGGCGGCGACGAGATCTGCTCTGGCATGGCCGACGGTGCAACCGGCTACCGGCGCATCGTGCAGCTGGGAAACGCGCAGCAGCGAACGTCCTGGGACATCGCCCTGCCGGCGGCACCGGCGCAGTACTGCTGGAGTGTCCAGGCCGTGGACGGGGCGTTCGCAGGCTCCCCCTTTGCGGCAGAACAGAGCTTCCGCTCCGTCAGCTTCGCCGAAGTCGCCGCGGGGCTTCCGGGGGTCGCGAGCAGCTCCGTAGCCTGGGGCGACTACGACAACGATGGTGACCTCGATATCTTGTTGACGGGATCCTCGACAAGCTCGGGGCGCATCTCCCGCGTCTACGAGAATGACGCGGGGACGTTCACAGACATCGCCGCCGGGCTCACGGGGGTCTACGACAGCTCCGTGGCCTGGGGCGACTATGACAACGACGGAGACCTCGATATCCTGCTCACGGGGTACACGTTGAGCTCGGGATACATCTCCCGCGTCTACGAGAACGACGCGGGGACGTTCACAGACATCGGCGCCGGGCTGGAGGGTGTGTTCGCCAGCTCCGCTGCGTGGGGCGACTACGACAACGACGGCGACCTCGATATCCTGCTCACGGGGCACTCGATAAGCTCGGGATACATCTCCCGCGTCTACGAGAACGACGCGGGAACGTTCACGGACATCGCCGCGGGGCTCACGGGGGTCTACGACAGCTCCGTGGCCTGGGGTGACTACGACAACGACGGCGATCTCGACATCCTCATGACGGGGGACTCGAGCACAG
>CAZNHF010000105.1:0-9111 GCA_964572375.1 uncultured bacterium
GGACTCCAGATGTCGCCCTAGCGGCCGCTGCAGTATGGGGCTGCTGTCTGCGTCAGCAGCACAGCGGTTGTGGAGCAGTCGCCGAGGTGCCGGACGGTCGCGCTTGACGCGGCTGCCGGCGTCTTGGTGTATCTCCGCGAACCACACCACGGCTGAGGCAGAGAGGGAGCGATGCGACACCGCAGGTGGGTCCTCATCCTCGCCGTCATCCTCCTCGGCGTTATCCCGGCGGCGCTCGTCTCGCTGCGCGTCGCGACCCGTCGGCCAGCCGTGCGCAGCGCTCTTCTCGCTCGCTTTGTCCCACCCATCGAGGGAACGATCGAAGTCGGGGGCCTGGAGCTCGGCGGTGCGTCGGTGCGCTTCACCGACGTACGCATTGAGTTCGCGGGCGGAAGCTTGATCGAAGTGCCCTCCGGCAGCGCGAGTGTGAGCTACCGTGACTTCGCGTCGGGCGGGTTCGATCTGGGGCAGAGTCTCAGTACGCTCATCCTGACGGATCCACACGTGACGATCGCGGTCGGCGGAGAGAAGAACGACCTCGCGGGGCTGAACGCCACCAGGGATATCGAGGCGCTCAGAAGGAGCCTGCCGGACTATCTCGGTGTCAGCGGCGGGACGATCACAGTCGTTGACAGGACATCCGGACGCTCGCTGGACCTGTCCGGACTTGACCTGCTTCTGGAACGCGACGCCGAGGGTGGGCTCAGTGGTCAGGCCGGAGGCACGCTCCTCTCGGAGGCGATCAATCTGTCGGCGCGCATCGAGCTTGGAGACGACGGCCTCTCCATCACCGGACACGTTGAGGATGCTGTCGTCTCGCCGAACGTCTTCCTTCCGCTCCCGGACGGTCTCGTGGTGTTGAGCGGCGTGGTCTCGGCGGGATTCCTCGTCGAGCAGAATGAGGCGGCCGGCGCGCACTTCCGCGCGGATCTGAAGGTCCACGATGCATCGCTTGAAGTCGCCGGGGCGGATACGGTGACGACGGTGGGGGGAACGCTTGCGTACGCGGACGGCCGGCTGGAACTCGAAAGGCTCGACGGGCGGTGGATGGGCGCGCGGGTCGGGGTGAGGGACGGCGAACTGGATCTCGCGGCGCGCACGGTGCACGGGCTGACGCTCGCGGCGAGCGGTCTGCCGGCCTGGATCGTGCGGGAGTTCAGCGGGGCGGACCTGCCGTCGCTCGATGGAGAGCTGTCCATGACGGCGCGGCTGTCGGGGCGGATGGACGCGCCGACCGCGATGGTCACGGTCTCGTCGGAGCGTTTCACCGTCGCGAGGCTTACGTTCTACAATGTTGCTGCCTCCGGGCGGTACGCCGACCGCGTGGTGGAAATCGACGATGTCCGGGCTGACGTGCTGGGCGGTTCCCTCGAGGCTCGAGGCGTCCTCGCCGAAGACGAGACCACCGGCAAACGGTGCGTCGAGCTGCGCGGCGCCGTCACATCCGTTGATCTCGGGCGGTTGGCCGAGGTTGGCTGGGCCGAGGCGCTCTCGGGGAACGCGACCCTCAGCGATATCGTTCTCACAAGCCGGGCGGACCAGCGGTCCGGCGAACTTCTGGTGAGTTTCGAGGACGTGCGGTATGGAGAGATCGCGCTCGGAGACGGGGTAGGCGGTGTCCTGGTTCGCAACGGGAAGGCGTATCTCACCGTCAACTCCCCCGGAATGGGATACGAGCTTTCGGGTGAGGTCGAACTCGGCGGCGATGAGCCGCGTATCGATGGCGACGTTCAGTTCTTCGGACTCCGTACCGACGCTCTCGTTGCAGGACCGGCGGGGCGCTACGTTCCGTTCCGTCTCGACGGACCGATTCGCGTGACAGGCGCGCTTCCGGAGGTCGACATCGACGGCATCGTCGGTCTGACCGCCACGGAGGCGGCGGCCACGATCCGCGTGACGGGCCGGGTCCGCTCCGCGGAGTCCGGCAGCGAACTGGGGCTGGTACTCGCGTCGGATGACGCCGTTGTCCGGGGCATCGAGCTGCCGTTCGCTGCTGAGCTCTCCGTGTCTCCGGGTGCGCTGACGATGAGCCGCTTCGAGGCGGCGGGGTTCGTGGAGGCGGCAGGAACGCTGACGCTGGGCGAGCGCCCGACGCTCAGGGCCAGCGCGGTCGTGTCCGAGGCTCCGGCACGAAGCGCCTACCGTCTGGCGACCGGCGGACAGGCTCCCGAATCGTTCGACGGCCTCGCGTTCGCATCGGCGTCCGTGATGGGTCCCGTCGGTGATCTCGAGGGCTCGGCGACGATACAGCTCGTCCGCTCCTCGGTCGGAGACGTGGCGGGGTTGGACGCTGTGCTCGTCGCATCGCTCTCCGACGGGGTGTTGGACGTGAGGGAGGCAACGGTCGAACATGCCGGTGCCACGGTCCTCCGCGCCGACGGGAGCGTGGAGCTCGGGGGTGCGTTGACGCTGGACTTCCGCGGAGACGGGATTCCGGGGCCGCTCATGGGCGGCGATGAGGCCACACGATTCTCGCTGGTAATGGGTGTCGGCGGGACTATTGAGAGTCCGACCTTCGACTGTCGGATCGAATCAAACGGCGGAGAGTTTCTCGGAGTTCCGTTCGACCGATTTGTGGCGCGCGCGACCGGCGCCGGTGGTGACATCTCGCTCGACCAGCTCGCGCTCGACCGCAACGGCTCGTACCGTGTTCGGGCGACCGGACGCGCCCCGCTCGCGGCCATCACCGACCCGGATGGGTCTGCAGAGGGTCAACTGACCGTCGATGTCGATGACGATCCGCTCGCGCTCCTCGGAGCGATGACGGGCATCATCAAAGAGGCGGCGGGCGAGGGGCGGATGACGCTCCACTTCGTTGGCGACCGGGAATCGCTCTCGCTTGTTCGGGGCGACGTGGACGCGCGCGCGAGCCGGGTCAGGGCGTCCGGCGTCTTCGGACAGCTGACCGATGTCGCCGTGACGGCGTCCATCGTCGACGGCGCCCTCGTCGACGGCGGCGCGTCTGCGATGGTCGACGGCAGGCTCATCGATGTGACCTCGCGTCGAAGCGTGCTGGTCGAGGGGAGGATTCTCGATCCGCTTGTCGTCGGCGGCGTGGATCTCGGGATTCTGGCCATTGCGACCGACCCGCGGGGCGTCGAGCTCAACGTCCCGGGACTGATGGAGCAGGGCGAGGTCGGTCGAGTGGTTACCGTCGGCCGCGGCGACGTCGGGGCGCTGCTCGTGGCAGGTCCGGCGGAACACCCCCTCCTCTGGGGCAAGGTCACGTTCTCCGACATGTCATTCACCTATCCGTTCTCGTCCTCGTCCGACTCGCCGCTGAGCGGGAGCTTCTTCTCGCGTGCGGAGTGGTCCCTGACGGTCGCGGCCGGGAGGAATCTGTGGTACCGGCGCTCGGACGCCAGTCTCAAGCTCGATCGGGGTACAGGACTCGATTTCGCGGGCGTGCCTGAGGATCACACGTTCTGCGTGGCCGGACGCGCCAGTTCCAGCCGCGGAACAGTCACCTATCTCAATGCCGACTTCGACGTGCGGACCGCCTTCATCGATTTCCCCTCCTTCTGTGAACCGCCCAGGTTCTATCTCGAGGGCACCACACGGTTGGGAGACGGCACGGAGATCACACTGTCGGTCGTCGCGGTCGAGCAGGCCGGCGCGGCGCTCGCCGGAGCCGGCACTCCGTTGGACGAATCGACCGTTCTGCTCCGTTCCGACTCGCCGGATGACGTGACGGGGGAGGATGCGCTGGCCCATCTGACCTACGGGTCCGACCGTGAGTCGCTCGAGGGCGAGGAGATCGCCATGCTCGAGCGGCGGAGGGCGATCGAGGTTGTTGCATCGCAGATCGGCGCCGCAGTCGTACGACCGCTCCTCTCTCCGGTGGAGGGACGCATCAAGCGTGCCCTGGGGCTCGATCTGGTCCGGATCGACGTCGACTTCGTTGAGCATTTCCTCTACCAGCTCGACCAGTGGCAGGCGCAGGAGGGGTCCGGCCAGTACCAGCCGTTCCTCGCGGATTCGAGGCTGACTCTCGGCAAGTACATCGTCCGGGACTGGTTGCTGTCGTACGAGGGCATCGCGGAGGCGTACGAGGTGTCCGTCGGACAGCAGAGCCTGGGCGCGCAGCATGAACTTGGTATTGAATACGAGGTCTCCCGCAATACGTCTATCTCTCTGAAAGCCGTCTACGACCCGGTCCTGGAGGGGTGGGACAGACGCGTCTCCATCGAGAATCGCTTCTGGTTCTAGCCTCAGGAAACAGCGGCTCCGAGCGGCTCTAACTGCTTTGCTCTCAACGAGTTTCGTCAGCTAAGTTTTCGTTTACACACTCGGCACCGTGTGCTACGATGCCGGGGTCGGTATACCCTATGGAGGTGCATCGGTGCGATTCAGTAACATCGTGTGTCTGACCGTGCTCTCCGCCTCCCTGCTGTGGGGGGCGGTCGCACAGGGACAGGAGCCGGCAGCCGCCCTTGAGGGCGGCGCCGTGGCGGACCAGCCGCGTGTCATGGAGATCACCGTCGAGGGCAACGAGCATGTCAGCCAGGACAGGATCCTTCTTGGATTCGGATTCCGACTGGGTGACGCGCCCACGACGGAGAACATCAGGGATGGGATCCGTCGGCTGTACGCGATGGGGCACTTCTCCGATGTGCAGATCCACGTGGAGCCGGCTGCCGGAGACGACCTTCGAATGGTCGTGGTCGTCGAGGAGCGTCCGCGCGTCTCGTCGGTCGAGTTCCGAGGTAACGAGAGCGTCAACGACGATGACATTGAGGCAGTGCTCAGGATAGAGCGCGGCGTGCCGTTCGACATCAGCCGCCTTGAGGACTCGCGGGTGGCCGTGCTCGCGCTCTATGAAAGCAAGGGGTTCCCGTCGGCGACGGTGGAGACCAGGGTCGACGAAGGTTCGGGCAACAACGTTCAGGTCGTGCTCGAGATCGACGAAGGCACGAGAGTGCTCGTGCGGAGCATCCGATTCGCCGGCACGGCCGGCATCGCGGAGAAGGAACTCATGGACGTCATGGAGACGAAGGAGGATCGTTGGTGGCGAACCGACGCCTTCTTCGACGAGGATGTCCTCGGACTGGATCTCGTGCGTGTCGTGGAGCGCTTCCGCCGAGAGGGCTACATCGACGCTACCGCGACCGGCTATGACACGCTCTACGAGGATGGTGGCGAGCGCGTTACGATCACGGTCAAGGTCGACGCGGGCGACCTCTATGACGTGACGGCTATCGAATGGGTCGGGGCCTCGAGCTTCGCCGTGGACGCGCTTCAAGATCTGACTACTGTGGTCCCTGGCGACGTCTACTCGCCCGACAAGGCCGAGCAGACCATCCGTGACGCGTACGCGTGGTACGGCGAGCGCGGTTACATCCACGCGCGGATCTTCAAGCAGGAGGTCGTTTCGTCCGGTCACGAGCTCTCGATTGTTTTCAACGTGGATGAGAGCGAACCGGCGCGGGTCGGCCAGATCCACATCGCCGGCAACACGCGAACGAAAGAGAAAATCATTCGGCGTGAACTCACGGTTCAGCCGGGGGATCTCTATCGGACGTCCGAGGTCATCTCCAGCCAGCGGAAGATAGCGAATCTCGGGTTCTTCAACGGCCCGATGGTTGAGTTCATGGACAGCGCGGATCCGGAGGACATCGATCTGGTATTCACGGTCGAGGAACGTCAGACGGGCCGCGCCGGTGTCGGCGTGTCGCACACGAGCGAGAAGGGGATCACCGGCTTCCTCGAGCTCTCCGAAGCCAACCTCTTTGGCAACGGGCAGTACCTGGATCTCAAGTGGGAATTTGGCAAGAAGAACACAGAACTCGTGCTCGGATTCACGGAGCCCTGGTTCATGAACCGACGGCTCTCTGTCGGATTCGACCTCTACGATACGGACGACAAACGGACATACGGTCTTCTGCCCGACGATTTCTTCGAGGAGGCTTTCCCTGATTCGATCGATTCGGGTATCTGGTCGGTCGGGGATGAGCAGTCGCGATACTACGTCGTCAAGCGGGAGCGGCGGGGTGGCGACGTCAGGGTCGGCTGGCCGTTCTTCGGGTCGCGCTCCACGATGCTCTACAACAAGTACACACTGGAGCAGGTGAAGCTCTATGAGTACGCAGAGTTGATTACGGCGAGCACGGACACCACCGAGTCCTACACCGATGTCTACGCTCGAACCGACGACAGCTGGGAGTGGAGAAGCGGTCTGACGACGACGTTGATGCGCAGGACGACCGACCGCCGGTTCCACCCGAGGCTCGGTAGCTACACGCGTTTGACGGCCGACCTCTTCGGCAGCGTGTTCGGCGGGGACGTTGAGTACCAGCGCTACGTCGGAGAGACGCGCACGTTCATCCCGGCCTTCTTCGGTTCGACCCTGATGCTCAGGGGGCGCGCCGGTCTCGTGACCGGCTACGGCGATCCCGGGACAGTGCCGACCGACACGCGCTTCGAACTGGGTGGAGTTGGTGCCGACGGTGTCAGAGGCTACGATGACCGCAAGATCCTCCCGGCGGGAAGCGATCTCTACGGCGGGCGCACGATGCTCATTGGTTCAGCGGAGCTCAAGTTCGCGATCACGGAGGGACGGGACACGATCCCTATCTACGTACTGGGATTCGTCGACGCCGGCAACACCTGGGAGAGCGCTGAGGACACGCATCCGACCGACCTCTACTGGGGTGCGGGCGTCGGCGTGCGCATCGAAGTGCCTGTACTCGGCAACATGGGAATCGACATGGGTTACGGATTCGACGATGAGCTCGGTGGCGATTGGCAGGTTCACTACCGCTTCGGAATGGAATACTAGACGAACACATGGGTCCCGATGGACCCGGGGGGTTTTCGTGAGGATACGACTGACGCTGCTGCTCGGAGCGACGATGGCGGCCGTACTGCTCGTGGCGGCTGTCTGCCCGGCGGCGGAGATCGGGTTCATCCACTCGGAACGTATTCGCGTCGAGTACACCGGTGCGCGCGACATAGACAACCAGCTGCAGGCGAGCGTCAACGACTGGCGGGCGCAGGCGAGAGACGTGGAGACGGCGATCCAGTCGCTTCTCGGGGAACTCGAGAGCCAGCGGCTGCTGCTTTCGCAGGCCGCCGTACGCGAGAAGGAGCAGGCCGTCCAGCAGAAGCAGCTGGAGTACGAGTCGTTCCTCAACGACGTGTGGGGTGTCGGTGGTCTTGCAGCTCGCCGCGAGGCGGAGCTCTGGCAGCCCGTCATCGAGAGGATCAACACGATTCTCAAGGTGATCGGCGAGACCGGCGAGTACGACATGATCTTCGACGCGGCGGGCGGCACGATCGTCTATGCGGCTCCGGGCACCGATCTGACGGACCAGGTTCTCGAGCGGTTGAACGGCACCACCGAGTAGGGTTTCGAGAAACCGCCTGTCTGGAGGATCGGACATGGAGCGTCGGGCTTCGCTCACGGCATCAGAGATCGCCGACATCGTCGGCGCGAGAGTGATCGGCGACGGGTCGGTCGTGCTTACCGGCGTGGCGTCGATCGACGGCGCCGGCCCCGGCGACCTCACGTTCCTCGCCAATTCCCGCTATGAGAAGTTCCTGAGTTCCACGGGCGCGTCCGCTATCGTCCTTCCGGTTCAGTACGAATCATCGGCGCTCGTCGCGGGGAAGACAATCCTTCTTGCAGAAAACGCGTACGGTGCATTCGCCGGTGCACTCTCTCTGTTCGGTACGGGGACGGAGACGATCGCCATGGGCGTCGATGCTCGCGCCTGCGTCGCGGAGACCGCTTCGCTCGGCGAAGACGTCGCGATCGGTCCGTGTGCCGTCATCATGGGTGGCGCGTCGATCGGGTCGAGGACGGTCGTCCACGCCGGAGCATACATCGGCTCGGACTGTGTCGTGGGGGAGGACTGTGTCATATTTCCGAACGCGACGCTCAAGCACTCGGTGACGCTCTGTGACAGGGTCTTCGTGCACTCGGGTACCGTGATCGGCAGCGATGGTTTCGGTTTCGCCTGGGACGGCGAGTGCCACAGGAAGGTGCCACAGATCGGAACGGTCATCGTGGAGGACGACGTCGAGATCGGCGCGAACTCCTGTATCGACCGGGCGACGATCGGAGCGACCCGGATCGGTCGGGGAACCAAGGTCGACAATCTTGTACAGATCGCCCATAACGTCGAAATCGGTCAGAGCTCGATCGTTGTCGCGCAGGTGGGTGTCTCGGGCAGCACGCGCATCGGGAACGGCGTGGTGCTCGCCGGGCAAGCCGGGATCGCGGGTCACCTCGAGATCGGCGACCGGGCGGTCATCGCCGCGCAGGCCGGGGTGATGAGCGATGTCCCCGCTGGCGAGCAGGTCTCGGGCTATCCGGCCCGGAAGCACTCGCTGTCGAAACAGCTCAACGCGAGGGTCCAGAACCTGCCAGCGCTCTTCAAACGGATGAAGGACATCGAGCGTCGGCTCGACGATCTCGACAAGGAGGCCTGATGGCGAGAAGCCAGCAGAGGACACTTCGAGGCGAATGCTCGTACAAGGGCATCGGGATTCACACAGGGCAGGAGACCACAGTCACGTTCAAACCTGCTCCGCCCGATTCCGGTATCGTGTTCGTCCGGGTGGACCTTCCTGGATCGCCAGCACTCGAGGCGTCGATCCGGAACGCTGTGACCTCCAACGATGCGACACGTCGCACGATGCTCTCGAAGGGTGGGGTCAACATCTCCACCGTCGAGCATGTCCTCGCGGCGCTCACCGGACTTGGGATAGACAACGCGGTCGTCGAACTCGACAGAGATGAGCCCGCCGAGCCGACCGACGGCAGCTGCAAGCCGTTCGTCGACATCCTCACCGAGGCCGGCATTGACGATCAGGATGCGCAGCTCCAGTATCTCGAGATACTCGAGCCCGTTACCGTACAGGACGGCGACGTCTACCTCACTGTTTCGCCGGATGATTCCTTCAGGATCAGCTTCACCATTGACTACGACAATCCGACCATCGGCACGCAGTTCGCGAGCTTCAAGATCACCGAAGATACTTTCCGGAACGAAATCGCGCCGGCGAGGACGTATGCGCTCAAGCGCGATATCGATGGGCTCAAGAAGATGGGGCTCATCAAGGGCGGGAGTCTGGAGAATTCCATTGTCGTGGACGACGATGGAATTC
>CAZNHF010000106.1:0-9079 GCA_964572375.1 uncultured bacterium
CGGATGTGGTGCCCGTTGACCCACCTGAGCTTCCGCTCGTCGAAGGCCGCCGGGCTCGAATTGACGCGGGAGAGTTCGAACGCCTCCGCCATCTGCTCCCGCGAGAGGATCTCCTTTGCCTCGGGGTGCGACCATCCAAGGAGCGCGATGTAGTTGACCACGGCCGCGGAGAGATAGCCGGCCCGGCGGACGTCGCCCACCGAAGCCGCGCCGTGACGCTTCGAAAGCTTGCTGCCGTCCGTTGCGATGACCATCGAGACGTGCGCGAACGCCGGCGGCTCAGCGCCGAGCGCCTCGTACAGCAGGACCTGCCTGAGCGTGTTCGAGAGATGGTCCTCGGCGCGGATGACGTGCGTGATGTGCATCGACACATCATCAACGACAACGGCGAAGTTGTAGGTCGGTCGACCGTCGCTTCTCAGGATGATGAAGTCGCCGAGCATGCCGGGGTCGAACGTCACTCGGCCGCGCACGATGTCCTCGATCTCGACGTCTTGTTCGGGCCCGCGGACGCGCAGTACGGGCGACCGCCCTGCCGCCTCGAGCGCCTGGCGCTTCTCTTCAGTCAGTCTGCGGCAGCGCCCGTCGTAGTGCGGCTCCACACCACGGGCGCGGGCATCCTCCCGTCGCTCCTCGAGTTCGTCATCGGAGCAGTAGCACCGGTACGCGCGCCCCTCGGCGAGCAGTCGGTCGGCTTCGCGCCTGTAGATGTCGCCACGCTCGGATTGACGATACGGTCCGAACTCGCCGCCGACGTCCGGTCCCTCATCCCAGTTCAGACCGAGCCAGCGAAGATCGTCGATTATGGCCGCTTCAGACTCCGGCGTGGAGCGTGCCGTGTCTGTGTCCTCGACTCTGAGGATGAAATCGCCGCCCTCGTGTCTGGCGAAGAGCCAGTTGAAGAGCGCCGTGCGGGCGTTCCCGAGATGAAGCTGTCCGGTGGGACTGGGTGCGAACCGAACCCTGACACGGTCAGCCACGAGTACCTCCCCTGACGCGCTCGCCGGCGCTCACCACCACCGCCACGGCCGTCGCCGATATGGCCTTGCCTTCACCCTCGGGGCCGAGCCCTTCGGTCGTCGTCGCCTTGACCGAGACGGCGGCCGGGGAAAGACCGATCGCCCGCGCCAGCGTCTCGCGCATTGCCGGAATGTGCGGCGCGAGCTTCGGCGCCTCGGCCACCACGACGGTATCGATCGACGTCGGCCTGAGCCCGGCTTCCGCCACGATCTCCACGACGCGCTCAAGCATCGCGATGCTCGACGCCCCCTCGTATGCCGGATCATCGGGCGGGAAGTGAAGTCCGATGTCACCTGCCACGGCCGCACCCAGCAGCGCGTCGCAGACCGCGTGCGTTAGAACGTCGGCGTCCGAGTGGCCGAGCAGACCCTTCTCGAACGGGATCTCGACCCCGCCAAGCACGAGCCTCCGTCCAGGCACGAGTTCGTGCCAGTCGCATCCGAGTCCGACGCGAGCAGAGCCAAGACCGTTCAACGCGCCCGCGCGCAGCCGTGCCTCCTCGAGGTCCCCGGCGCGCGTGATCTTCCTGTTGCCCGGCAGTCCCTCCACGACGGCGACCGGCCGGCCCAGAAGTTCGACGACGCTTGCGTCGTCGGTGACCTCCCGCTCGCCAAGCGCTTCGTAGGCCTCCTCGATGAGCTCCCGCCGGAATCCCTGCGGCGTCTGCGTGAGTCTGAGCACGGAGCGGTCGAGCGTGGCAACAACCTCGCCGTCTTCCTCGCGCTTGACGGTGTCCGGGACTGGAACGGCGGGCACCGCCGCTCCAGTAATCCGAGCCGCCGCGAGTACGCGCTCCGCGAGTTCGCTCGTCGCGAACGGACGCGCGCCGTCGTGGATGAGCACGAACTCCGTTCCGGGAGAGAGCGCCTGAAGCCCCGCACGAACGGAGTCCTGTCGTCGCACCCCGCCATCGACGAGATGCACGACGGGAACGCCGCTCCCCGGCATGAGGCCGGCGGCACGCAGCTGCTCTTCGGCAAGGGCACGGTGCATGGGCGGAACCACGACCGCGATCTCGTCGACGAGATCGAGCAGATGGTCCATCGAGACGATGAAGAGCGGGCGAACGCCCAGGAACTGGAACTGCTTGGGTACGGAGCCGCCCAACCGGGTCGATGACCCGGCGGCGACGAGCACGGAGCCGATCCTGTTCACGGCAGCACCTCCCTGGCTCCGGCGTCGTACCCCTCGAGCGGAGCGTCGGCCCCGTCACACGCAGCGTCGCTCCCGTCACACGCAGCGTCGTTCCCGTCGAATTCAGCGCTGCCCCCAGCGAATTCAGTACCAACCACGTCGTACTCGGCGTCGTCCCCGAGTCCGTCGTCCCCGAGTCCGCCGCCCCCGGACGTTCCGCCGCCCCCGGCGCCGCCTCCCGAACGCCTTCTTCTCCGCGGCGAGAGGAGTTCATCGATGGCCTGCCGCACGTGGCCGACCTCCAGGAGCTCCATGCCGTCGGGCCGCTCCGCTTTCGAGAGCGCGCCGCGAGGGAGCACCAGTCTGCGATAACCCAGCCGCGCGGCCTCCTGCGCCCGCTTCCCGGCGAGCGCGACCTTGCGGACCTCGCCGCCGAGGCCGATCTCACCGAAGACACACGTTCTCTGGTCGATCACGACATCCCAGTAGCTCGAGGCGACGGCGAGCGCGATCCCGAGATCGGCCGCCGGTTCTTCGATGCGAACGCCGCCGGCGATGTTGACGAACACGTCGCGGTTACCGAGGCTCAGGCCGGCTCTGCGTTCGAGCACAGCCAACACAAGCGGCAGACGCTTCCTGTCGATCCCCGCGCTCGAGCGCTGCGGCGTCGCGTAGCTCGTGAGACCCGTGAGCGACTGGATCTCGAGCATCAGCGCGCGCGTGCCCTCGATGCTCGCGATGACGACCGAGCCGGAGACCGGATCGCGGTCGTGCGCCACGAAAAGGCTCGACGGATCGGTCACCTCGGCGAGCCCGGCGCCCGTCATCTCGAATACGCCGATCTCGTCGGTCGACCCGAACCGGTTCTTAACGGCTCTGAGGATGCGATACGAGAGGCGCTTGTCGCCCTCGAAATAGAGCACGGTATCGACCATGTGCTCGAGTATGCGGGGGCCCGCGATGGCGCCCTGCTTCGTAACGTGGCCGACGATGAAGACAGGAATCCCTGTCTCCTTGGCGAACCGCACGAGCGCGGCCGCTGACTCGCGAATCTGCGACACGCTCCCCGGCGAGCCGGTGACGTCGCTGTGGAAGGCCGTCTGGATGGAATCAAGGATGAGCACGCCCGGAGGCGCCGCTGATGCGGTCTCGATGATCCGAATAACGTCGGTTTCCGTGAACACTGATATCATCGGCGATTCGACGCCGAGTCTCCTGGCGCGCATTCGGATCTGCGCGGCGGATTCCTCGCCGCTGACGTAGAGCACGGCCTCTCCCGACCGCGCGATCATCTCGCTCATTTGAAGGAGGATGGTCGATTTGCCGATGCCGGGATCGCCGCCGACGAGGACAACGGCTCCCGCGACTATGCCGCCGCCGAGCGTCCGATCGAGTTCGCCGATGCCCGTGGCGAGGCGCTCCCTGCGGGTGTCACCGATGTCCGTGAGCCGGACCGGCGGATCCGACGCCGATCGCTGCCGCGGCTGCTTCTGCTTCGAGCCCGGACCGGTCACGATCTCCTGCTCGACGAGCGTATTCCAGGCGCCGCAGCCGGGGCACTTGCCGTGCCACTTCGGCGACTCGTGGCCGCAATCACTGCAGAAGAAGACCGTCTTCCGCTTCACACGTCACCTCCCCACCTCTCCTCGCTGCTGCCGGCGCATACCCGGCCGAACCCCGCGCCAAGCGGGTCAGGTCAAGGCCGGGCAGGCCCGGTCTGGTCCCGCCGAACAGCATGCGCGGTGCTAGAAGATCGAGAACGCCACGAAGCTCTTAGGATTCTCACTGATTCGGGCGATGAGTTTTCGAAGCTCCGTCACAGCCGCCATGAACTCGTCGTGGGCGTCGTCCTTGGTGAGAAGTTTGCCCAGCGTGCCCTCGCCGTTCTCGACTCGCGCGATAATCGTATCGAGCGATGCGGTAATCGTCTCGAGCCGTCCCGAGACCTCGACGAACGACTCCGACGCCTTCGCCATCGAATCAATGGCCTCGGAAGCGGGGTCGCGCTTCATCTCGACGAAGCTCCTCACGTCGGCCGTCATCGCCTTGAGGTCGACGAGAGCTTCGTTGAGACTGACGGTCGCCTGCTCGGCGTTCGTCACCGTGCGCCGGATCTGTTCCATCCCCTCGTTGTCGTGGAGGATCGCATCCGCGGCCCGGAGGACACTGCGGATCTCCGTCAAAGCGTCGCCCATTTCGTTCACGACGTCGTTCATGCTCTTCTCATTCGTACCCATGACGGAGCTGCCGGGTTCGATATAGACAGAACTCGTTCCGGGCCTGACACCCACGTGCTTGGCGCCAAGGAAGCCGTAGCTCCCGACCGCTATCCGGGAATCTACGGGAATGAGGATGTTCGGCTCCACGCTGAGAGCCGCCCGCACGAACCCGCCTTCCTCCAGCGTCAGACTGGAGATATCGCCCGCCTCCAAGCCCGCCACCGTCACCTTGTCCCCCGGGTTGAGCCCGCCGACCTCGCGAAACATCACGTCGAACGTGTAGCGTTCGTCACTGAACGTTGCGCCGCTCAGCCAGAGGATGCCGACGACCAGCACCACGATACAGATCGTGAGCATGATGCCGACGCGTATCTCGTTCCCTCTCTGTGCCATGTACTGCCTCCGCGCCTAGAAGCTACAGGTGAAATCCGGCTCGGGCCTGACGCGGTTCGCGTGGCCCCTGGCGATGAAGTTTCTCACCGCTTCCTGGTCGGTCTCTACAAGTTCCTCGGTCGTGCCGACAAACTCTATCCGTCCCTCATCGACCAGCGCGACGCGGTCGCCGATGAAGCACGCGCTGTGGAGATCGTGCGTCACGACGATCGATGTCGCACCGAGCTGCTTCTGCGTATCCCGGATGAGTTCGTTGATCTGTTCGGCCATGATCGGGTCTAGCCCGGTCGTCGGTTCGTCGTAGAGGATAACGTCCGGATCGAGAGTGATGGCGCGCGCAAGCGCGACGCGCTTCTTCATCCCCCCGGAGATCTCCGAAGGCTTCAGATTGCCGATCCCTGATAGACCCACCAGAGTGAGCTTCTCCTCCACGAGTTTGTCGAGTTCGGCCCCGCGAATCCCCCAATGCTCGAGTGCGGGCAGGCCGACATTCTGCCCGACCGTCATCGAATCGAAGAGCGCGGCTCCCTGGAAGACCATCCCGAAGTTCTTCCGCACCTCGTTGAGCTCCTTCGAACGCATGTCGAAGATGTTCCGGCCCCGGAATTCGACCCTCCCCCGGTCAGGATACAGAAGAGCGATGATGTGCTTGAGGAGCACGCTCTTCCCGCACCCGGATGCGCCGAGCACGACGAGCGTTTCGCCTTCGAACACGTCGAAGGTCATGCCTTTGAGGACGTGGTTGTCCCCAAAGGACTTCCAGAGGTCCTCGACGTGTATGAGCTTCTCGGCCGATATGGCAGGAGCTTCCATCATGAGAAGATGATCCCGTAAATGAGTGTCGTCAGAATGTAGTCGCCAATGAGTATCATGACGCAGCTTGAGACGACCGCGCGGGTGGCGGCGCGGCCGACGCCGACGGCGCCGCCCATGGCTCTCAGACCCGCCGTGCATCCCATCAGCGCGATGATGCCGCCGAAAGCGCACGCCTTGACGAGCCCTCCGAGTACGTCGCCCGCATAGAACATCATCATCATGCCGTCAATGAACACCTTCGCCGAGACGTCGAGCGCCACGCCCGCGACGACGAACCCGCCTCCGATAGCCAGAACGTCTGCGATCACGGTCAGCGCGGGGAGCATGATGAGCCCAGAGAGAAGACGAGGCATCACGAGGTAACGGTGCGGGTCGATGGCCATCGCTTCCATGGCGTCGATCTGCTCAGTGACCCGCATCGTGCCGAGCTCGGCGGCGATCGATGCGCCGACGCGCCCGCCGACGACGAGAGCCGTGAGCACGGGACCGAGTTCGATAACGACGGATTTGAAGATGGCCGTGCCGAGGTAGGCCTTCGGCAGATACTCCTTGAGCTGGTAGGAGACCTGAACCGCCGCGACCGCGCCGGTGAATACCGACGTGATGATGACAAGAGGCAGCGACTCGACACCGAAGCGCTGCATCTGTTCGAAGACAAGCCCGATCGACCGGCCGAGTCGCCTCAGCGACAAGAACGCACGCCAGACGACGACGCCTGCGCTCCCGACGATCTGGAACATGTCCAGTGCAGCTCTGCCTAGCTTTGCGAAGAAGTCCATCGCTCCCCTGCCACGGGCGTCATCCTCACCGGCGACATGCCATCACCGGAAGAACCGCTCCGCTAGAGGTCCTCGAAAGATTCGTCGGGGCGCATGGCCAGGTTCTCGAACCGGGTGCACTCGGGACGGAACGCCAGCTTCACGGTCCCTGTGGGACCGTTTCTCTGCTTGCCTATGATAATCTCTGCCAGCCCCTGGTTCTCGGGTGTGCGCTCGTACTGCTCGCCGCGGTAGACGAACATGACAACGTCCGCGTCCTGCTCGATCGCGCCCGACTCGCGGAGATCGGAGAGGATCGGCCGCCGGTCGCCGCCGCGCTGCTCGACCGCGCGAGAGAGCTGCGAGAGAGCAAGCACCGGGATGTTGAGTTCCTTGGCAAGCGCCTTCAGAGACCGCGAGATCTCGGAGATCTCCTGCTGCCGGTTCTCGATCCGACCCGTACCGCGCATGAGCTGCATGTAGTCGACGATCAGGACCCCGACGTCGACCTCGGCTTTGAGACGACGGGCCTTCGAGCGCATCTCGAGAACCGTCATCGCCGGCGTATCGTCGATGTAGATCGCCGCCTCGGAGAGCTGCCCGGCCGCCGTCGTGAGGCTCGACCAGTGACGGTCGGCGAGATACCCGGTGCGCAGCTTGTGCGCGTCGACTCTGGCCTCGCTGCAGAGCATACGCTGAACGAGCTGTTCCTTGCCCATCTCCAGGCTGAAGATCGCGACCGGCGTGTTGTGCTTGATGGCGGCGTTCGCCGTGATGTTCAGCGCCAACGCGGTCTTCCCCATGGACGGGCGGCCCGCGATGATAACGAGGTCCGACCTCTGGAACCCGGACGTCAGCTTGTCGAGGTCGTCGAACCCTGACCCGATGCCCGTCACGTGCTCCTTCTTGTCGTAGAGCTCCTGGATAACCTCAAAGCTGTGCTTGAGGATCTCGCGCATCGGCATGAAGTCACGACGGACTCTGGACTGCGCGATATCGAAGATCATGTTCTCGGCCCGGTCAAGAATCTCCGCCGCGTCGCCGCCGGCGTCGTAGGCCTCCTGCACAACCTCCGTCGCAACGCTGATCAATCTGCGCAGCACGGCCTTCTCGAGCACGATTTTCGCGTGATAGCGGACGTTCGCAGCGGTCGCGACGCTGCCGAGGATCGTCGAGAGATACGCCGCGCCTCCGACGTCGTCGAGCTGCTTCTTCCGCTTGAGTTCCTCCGTGAGGGTGACGAGGTCGACGGCCTCGCTTTTGGAGAACAGGTCCATGATGGCCCGGAACATCTTCCGGTGACTCTCGCGGTAGAAGGACTCTGGAGAAAGCAGCTCGGCGCCCGCGCCGATCGCCTCCACATCGAGCATCATCGCTCCAAGGACCGCGACCTCCGCATCGTTCGCCTGCGGCGGCACACGGTCGCTGGCGACCCTCGTCCCGGTCCCACGACCCATCTCTTTCACTGTCGCCATGCTGCCTCCGTCCGGCCGCACCGGCGGCCGCCGCCGCTATCCCCGGTCGTACTCCCTCCGAATGAGGAGGAAGTCCTCCCACATCGGTCGCTTGTACTTCGGGTCCCTCAGCGCGGCGGCCGGGTGGTAGGTCGGTATGACTCTGATATCGCGATGTCGGTACATCTTGCCCCGAAGACTCCCCATCGACCCCTTCATCCCGAGAAGCGTCTGTGTCGCCGGGAGCCCGAGCGTGCATATGATCCTCGGTTTGATGAGCGCGATCTGCTTCGCGAGGAACGGGACGCACGCTTCGATCTCGTTCGTCATCGGCGTCCGGTTGTTCGGCGGCCGGCACTTGATGATGTTCGCGATGTAGACCTCGTCGCGCTTGAACTCCGCTGCGTCGAGGATCTTGTTGAGAAGCTCGCCCGCGCGACCGACGAACGGCACGCCCTCGAGGTCCTCGTTCGCCCCTGGTCCCTCACCGATGAACATGAGATTCGCCGTCGCGCTTCCGGTGCCGAACACGACGTTCGTGCGCGTCGACGCCAGCTCGCATGCCTCGCAGACGGCTGCGAGCTTCGAGACGCACTCGAGGCCCTTGCACCGGTCGACCTGCGACCGTTCAACGAACATGTCCCGTTCGCCGCCGTCCGTGGCGCCCAGGGCGAGTCGGACTTCGATGATCTCGGGCTCAGGGAGCGCCGCCGCTTTCGCGCGCACGGAGTCCGGCGGCACGGCGTCCGCCCGAACCGAGTCCGACGGCGACGCCGTGGCGTTCACCGGCGACTCGACCGGAGCACCCGCGGCCGTCGCCACTGGAGCGCTTCTCGATGTCGGCTGCGCGCTCTGCTGCGTTCGAGCCGGCGCGGCCTGCGCCGACCGGCGACCCGTCACGAGCGACGCGGTGTCGGTCGACAGGAGAAGCTCGTCCTCCCCCGACTCCTTGAGCTGTCGCAGGAATCGGAAGGCCAGATCGGCCGGGGTGCCCTGCCTCGGATCACTCGACATCTTCGGTCTCCCAGCCCAGCTCGGCGATCGCGGCGGTGAGGATGATGTCCGCCAGCTCGACCTTCGTCACGAGGCCCGGCGCCGTCTCCCCACCTGAACGCGTGATGATGGTCGCCACGTTCGTCTCGACGTCGAACCCGGCGCCCTCGTCCCGCGGATTGTTGACCACAACGATGTCGAGCCCCTTCGCCTTGAGCTTCCGCCGTCCCTCCTCAAGCTCGTTCTCCGTCTCGAGCGCAAACCCGACCACACCCTGCCCCACTCGCTTCAC
>CAZNHF010000107.1:0-8939 GCA_964572375.1 uncultured bacterium
CTGAAGGGATACGACATCAGGCTGTACGATCCAACGCTGGGCGTGCGCGTGCCGATGACCGACTAGCCGACATGGGCGGAGGATGTAGATCGGATGGGCGCGCGAACGCGCGCAGCAGGCGGGGCGGTCGCGACCGCCGGAGAGGAACACACCCATGAGACAACGCTTCTATGGACTGGCCGCATTGATCGTGCTGCTGCTGCTCGCGCGATCAGCCGTGTTCGTCGTCGACGAGACACAGACGGCCATCGTCACGCAGTTCGGAAGTCCGGTGCGGGTGGTGGAGGAGGCGGGGTTGAACTGGAAGCTCCCGCAGCCGGTCCAGGCAGTCAGGTTCTTCGACAGCCGGCTTCTTGTCTTCGATCCGAAGCCGACCGAGTTCCTCACGAACGACAAGAAGAACATCGTCGCCGATGCGTACGTCGCGTGGCGCATCGCGGAGCCGCGCAAGTTTCTCGAGACCGTCACGGACCGCGAGGGCGCGGAGGTGAGGATGGCCGACATCGTCGCCTCGGAGATGGGAGCCGCGCTCGGTCAGTATCCGCTGACGGCCCTCATCTCTACCGACCCGAATGAGATGAGGATCACCGAGATCATGGAAGGCGTGACCAACGGTTGTCGCGCGACGGCCGCGGCGGACTTCGGCATCGAGGTCGCCGAGGTCCGGATGAAGCGGCTCGCGTTCCCCGAGCAGAACAAGCAGAGCGTGTTCGACCGCATGCGCGCGGAGCGTGAGCGGACGGCGAAGCGCTATCGTTCGGAGGGGGAGGAGGAGGCGATCGCCGTCCGGGCGGAGGCCGACCGGGAGCGGCAGGAGATTCTCGCGACCGCCTACCGCGAGGCGGAGGGCATCCGCGGCGCAGGTGAGGCGACTGCGATGCGAATCTACGGCAACGCCTACAACGCCGATCCGGAGTTCTACAAGTTCTTGAGAACGCTCGAGTCGTATTCGACGATCCTCGACGACCGGACGACGCTCGTCCTTTCGTCGGATTCGGAGCTCCTCAAGCTCCTGAACAAGAAGGGCAACTAGCTTGGCGGAGAACGGACAGAAGAGAGGCATCTGGGCGGACGAGGGCCGGGGCCGGCTATCCGTGAGTTCGGATATGAAGGCCGGACTCCCGCGCGTCCGGCGGCTCGGGAGGCTGTTCGCGCTGCTGTTGGTCGCGATGTATGTACTGTCAGGCATATATGTAGTTCAGCCCGATGAGCGGGGCGTTGTGACGCGGTTCGGGAAGGTCGTTGGGGACGATATCCAGCCTGGTATCCACTACCGGATCCCGTGGCCGGTTGAGCGCGCATTCACCCCGCAGGTGACCTCGGTGAAGCGGATGAGCGTGGGCTATCGCATCGTGGACCGCGTGCGCGGAGTGGCGCCTACCGCCCGTGAGGCGCAGTTCGTCACGGGCGATGAGAACATCATCGAGACCCAGCTGCTGGTCCAGTACATCGTGAAGGACGCGTCAGACTACCTTTTCGCCATCGAGGAGCCGCACTGGCTCGTCAGAAGGGCCTGTGAGTCGGTTCTGACCGAAAGGGTCGCGGCGATAGGCGTCGACGCGGTCCTTACGACCGCCAAGTTCGAGGTCGAGGCGGACGTCAAGGCCGCGACGCAGGCGATCCTGGACGCCTACGGGGCCGGTATCGACATCGTCGCGGCGCATCTGCAGGATGTCACGCCACCGCGTGAGGTCGCCGACGCGTTCCGCGACGTGGCCAGTGCGCGTGAGGACAAGAATCGCATCATTCAGGAGGCGAACGGCTACGCCAACCGTGTCATCCCGATGGCGCGCGGCGAGGGCCAGGAGCTCATCATCGCCGCCCGGGGCGACAGCGCTTCCGTCGTGAGTCGGGCCATCGGTGACGCCGACCGCTTCACCGCGGTTCTGGCCGAGTATCGGAACGCCCGCTCCATCTCGAGGACCCGCCTCTGGCTCGAGACCATGGAGACCGTCCTCGCGACCGTCAGGAAGTACGTCGTCGAGCCCGGCGGCGACCTCAATCTGAGGTTCATGGAGACGCGTCAGTAGAAGTGAAGAAAGGAGAGGGACTGTGCCCATCGACCACGTCGAGTCCGCGACGAGCGGCACAGATCGAACCCTGTCGCTCGGCATTGTGCTTCTCGTCGTTGCCTACCTTACCGTCAGCATCTTCACTGTGTGCGCTACCCGCTGGATTCAAGACGACACCATGATCTTCCTGCAGTATGCGCGCAACCTCGCGAACGGCGACGGACTCGTGTTCAACGTCGGCGAGAGAGTGTGTGGAATCACATCGCCTCTGTGGACACTGCTCCTCGCGCCAGCGTTCCTCGTAGCCGAGAACCCCGTACTCTTCGCTGCTGCACTCTCGCTGGTGTTCGGTGCCGGTGTTCTGGTTCTGCTTGTCCGTCTGTTTGATCCCGGGGAGCGCTCCTACGGCGGCTTGGCGGCAGCGGGGGCTCTTCTTTTGGCGCCGCTCTTCCGTATCTGGGCGATCTCCGGCATGGAGACGTCGCTCTTCCTCCTCTTGATTCTCCTCAGCCTGAAGTTCACCAGAGAGAAGCGCATGGTTCCCGCTGGAGTCGTCGTGGGGTTGTGCATGCTGACTAGGCCGGAGGGGTATTTTCTTGCCCTGGCGTGCCTTACGGCTCTCCTTGTTCGGAGGGTCGAATTGAAGGAGATTCGCAAGGCGGCGGTCATCGCCACCGCTATCGTCGCACCGTGGATCGTGTTCTCGTGGGCCTACTATGGATCCCCAATTCCACAGAGTCTCCTCGCGAAGAAGCTGGTCTACGGAGACGTCCTCTTCAGAACTGACCCGTTCACCACCCTCAGGACGTTCCTCGCTGCCGGTCCTATCCCACTGGCGTTCACACTGGTCGGGGCCGTAGGGTTCCTGTCGGCCCGAAAGCACTGGCGCCGTGACATAGATGTCCTTCTCTTCGCAGCGCTCTACCTGGCGTTCTTCGTCGCCGGACGGACATTCATCCACGACTGGTACATGCCACCAATCGTGCTGGTTCAGGCGTATGGAATCGGTCTTGCGGCGGTCCTGATGTGTCGCATCCCCCTTCTGGCTCGCGTCCGCCGTGCTGCTGGGCTCGCGGCTGTTCTTCTCGTCTGTGTCTCGTTGGTTCCCCTCGGGGGGCGGGTCGTTGACAAGCTCAGGGAGAAGCAGGAATACATCGACGGCACGCTCCGGAGGGTGGCGGACTTCTCACGCGTGTGGCCGCGCGAGGGTCCCGTGTTCGTGAACGCCATCGGCTATGTCGGCTACTACGGAGAGCGATACCTCATTGACTCCCTCGGCCTCGTCTCGCCGCAGGTCCTCCCGAGTTATGCGAGTGGGGATTGGGTAGAACCAATTATGCAGCTTTCTCCTGAGATTGTCGTACTCGGCCCGACGGCTGGCACTGCGACCATTGTCGCCGATCCGTGGTTCCAAGGGTGCTACCACGAGGAAACTCAGTACTCGGCTCCGGCCGAGATCGCGTCCAGGGGGGGGACGTTTGAGAAGTCGTACCGCATGTTCGTGCGGAGGCGTGGCGACGAGTGAAAGTCACCGGGCACAGCTCCGCTGCCATGTCTCATCGAGACGCCGTCCAGCAAGAACGGGCTATCGCTGCCGAATAGCAGAGGCGGTGTGCCATGAAGCGATTCATTCTAGCCGTGGCAATCCTGGTGCTGGTTCCTTCCTTGGTGTGGGCCTACGCTGTTGAGAGTGACCACCCGCGCCTGTTCTTCACGAGCGATGATCTGACCACCATCCGCGACAAGTGTGACGGCTACTTCAGCACAGAATACGCCGCCTACAAGAGCAACGCGGATGCTGACTCCTCGTCAGTACCCTTCAGCTCAGCGTCCGACCGTGCCTGGCGAATCATGCAATACTCCTTCATTGCCCAAGTGGAGCAAGACACCACCTACGTCGCGTACGCGCGTGGCATTGCAGATGCCATGATGAGCTCGTCAGACTGGTACACCAACCCCTACTATCGCCACTTTCGGTACAAGGGATTGTCCATCTTCTATGACTGGAACTACGACAGCCTCTCCACGTGGGGCAAGTCCAACTACGGCGATTCGCTGGCGGTCGCAGGTGAGTACATTCTCAACAACCTGCGCTCGGAATGGGCAGCCACGCCCGCACACTCAGGACTACGGCAGCTGTACATGCTCGCCTACCCAGGAATCGCATTACACTCTGATGGCATTGATGACGCGCTCGCCGGGGCTATGTGCGACTCCCTGCGGTCGCATATGTATGGCCAGCACCAGGGCGCGATCGCCGTCACCGACCTGATCGCAGGTGACGGGGCGTGGTACGTGGACGACTATCACTACACATATCATCGGAAGCACTATCAGGAGGATGTGCTGGGGTACTTGTGGACTGCATATCTCTGGGGTGTGGCTACTGATGACGCTCCGTATGAGGACTCAGCCTACCTGTCCAACGTGGGGAACTGGCTGACATACACGCACGCGCCTGAGCCGAACTGGATCTTGGCGCCGACCAACGCCCCGCCGCCGAACTCCCCGACGACGCCAGCGGTCGGGTACGGCGGCACCAAGATGGGTGACACAGAGAGCTCCATCTTCCCCGGCTACTCAACCAATGCCCACACCTTCGGGATGATCGCATCCGCTGCACAGGATCCGGTACTGGCGTGGCTCGTGGAGGAGTACCGTTCTCGCTGGAGCCCGTCATATAATTACGAATGCAAGAGATGGTACTGCGCAGCCACGATAGCCAGCTGGGATACCCTGCTGATTGAGGACGCGGAGGATCCCGAGACCGCAGGGTGGCCGTTAGCCGCCCACTTCGACTCAATGGCCATGGCGGTCTTCAGGACTGGATGGGACATAGACAGTACTAGCACTGACATCTTCGCCCAAGTACGCGCACCTCGCTTCGTCGCATACGATGGCCATATGCACTCAGACGCGGGTCACTTCGTAATCTACCGGGGTGATGACATGCTGGCTGTGGAGAGCGGCGCCTATGGAAACCGAATATGTTCCCACTCCGTGAACTACCAGAGCCGAACGATCGCGCACAACTGCCCAACGATCTACATGGCAGGCGAAGACTTCGACGGGCATGCCAACGATGGCGGCCAGCGAGATCGAAATGACCGGCTACCAGCGGTCTCCGACATCCACAAGGTGAGTGACATCACGGGTGGAGACCATAGGGCGTCTGCGGTCATGGAGTTTTCGGATGCCACTGAGTATGCGTACATGAAGATCAATCTCACTCCGGCCTACGTTCAGGCGAAGGTGGACACCATTACTCGCGAGTTCGTGTGGCTGAAGCCGGACTCGGGAGAGGAAGACACAAGTTGGTTCGTGTGTTTCGACCGTGTGTCTGCGGACAGCGCTTGCCAGGAGAAGAAGTGGATTCTGCACTCACATGAAGACCCCACCGTCACCGACAGCACACTCGTGCAGGTGGACCATCGCGACAGCAGACTCTTCGTCGCGCCTCTTCATCCGGTCGCGCGCGGCATCACGGAAGTCGAGGGATTCTGGGTGGATGGCAGCGAGTACCCCATCGCTGACAATGACTCCTTGAGGAACGACCTTGGTGAGTGGCGAGTCGAGATCGCGCCGACGGTGGCCGCTCAGGATGACTGGTTCCTTGTCGCGATGTACGCATGCGCAGATACTACGATGGCAATGCCGACGGTGACGCTCGTGACACGCGAAGACAACATGATCGGCTGCGCGATCGGGGAGAGCCAGCCGGATACGCTGTGGTTCGGAGCGGACGGAGAGGACTTCGTCTACTCGCCATGGACGTCCTCCAGTGGGGGGTGCCCGTTCGTGTCGGTCCTCACCGACAGGGGGCTAGTGCGGGACAACAACATCCTTGCTCGCCGCGCTCAGGAAGGGTGGGATGCCGAGGACTACTACGTTCTGTCCCATGCTCCCACGTCGCGAGATGGCGCATATCATCTCGTTCTTTCCGAGGACGAGATGGAGCACTCTCGATTCGACCGGATCGCACTCTATGTCGTGGACCACGAGCCCGGCGTTGAGATCGCGCTCTCGCCCGATGGAGAGTTGAGGGCGTACAGAGTCGTGTCCGCGCCAGTCTCCAGTCACGGCGGGCAGGTGCAGCCGAGTCTCGCGGCGCTGATGGCTGCGGACCACCAGGCGACGACACTTCACGCGGGGTCCCATTTCGAGGTGGCCTTCCCCGTTGATGTTGCAGAGCTCAGCGATTGGGGTATAGGAGTTGAGGGGAGGGGTTCGCCAAAGACAGAGATACCACCTCCAGGAGGGGGGAGAATCGTTCCTGAGGGCAACTCCGTCGATCTCACCCTGACATGCTCCAGGGCACGATCAGCAGTCAGCATAGCCCCGCCCCCGCCCGCAGCGAAGATGGAGGATGGCCTTCTGCGTGTCGAGCTGACAGCGCCGATAGATGCTGTGTTGGGCCGGGTGTTCCTGGCCGAGTGGCTCGACGAAGCTGTCGTTCTGAAGTCGTGTCGGCTTACCGGGGCCCGCCACGCGGTGCTCGGTGATTGCCTGTCGAGTCTCACGGGAGATGATAGCCAACGGGTCGACCTTCGACCCGATGAGAGCATTGATCTTGAGTTCGCTACTCCTCCTGTTGTGGAGGGACTGGCTCGTGACTACGTCTTCTACGCGGAGGGCTTCTATACCGCGTGGGACGGCGAGACAGGCTCTGCCGACTACAGTCAGGACGGGGTGGTGAGGCTGTCGACCTATCCAAACCCGTTCCGTTCATCAACGTCAATAGCGTTCGACGTACCGTCGCCCGGTGGGGTTGTGGCGGTGAACATCTACGACGCTTCTGGCCGCCGCGTTCAGCAGTTTCTTCAGAGCGGTCTTGAACCCGGACGTCACTCCATCTTCTGGGATGGCTCTGATGGCTCCGGACGTGCTCTCCCGTCCGGGGTCTACTTCTGCAGAGTCCTGGCGCCCGGCGTCGATGAGACCGAGAAGGTTCTCCTACTCCGTTAGTGCGGGGCAATGGAGCCGATCTGAACAGCACTGGCGCCCATCGCCAATCGATGGGCGCCAGCATGTTTGGGAGCTTCACCACCTCGACACAGCCCTGGGATTCTACGGCTGGCATTGCGGCTTCGCACGGATACATCTGACGCCACACGCAACACACCGGGTTGGGGCAGTGAGATTATGGGTCTATTGCGGCGCGACGAGGCTACTTCCGGCCGCGGCTCCCGCCTCCTTGGTTTGTTCTGAGCGCTCTCATCTTTCTCCTCTGCAGTATCAAGTCCGAGGCGAAGAGGACGACTTGCCAGCACTCCCTGAGCGCGAGGCCTGCAAGAAGGAGTAGACATGATGAGATGATCCTGTACGACAGAAGTTGGCCCGGCTTCGGCCAGACATCGTCAAAGAATCCGAGTCCAGCCACGCCCCAGCCAACAGTCGTGACAAAGACCGCGAGGACGGCGAGTTGCATGGTGTACACATAGTCCTCGAAGTCCCCCTCGTAGTTGTCGGCCAGCTCCTCGATGTCCTGGTCCGCCAGGAGGCTCTGTGCGTTGGCGGCCCACGCAAACGTGAGCCCGATGAAGATGCCAGCAAGCGGCAGGAGGAAGACTTGAGCAACATCCTTCAAAGGGCTTGGCAGATGCCACGCAAGGAATGCGGCCAAGCAGACCTGTGCCGGCAACCACCAATCGAAGAACCTACATATGCCAGCCGTTCCCTTCCCGCTCCCCCGGAAGAGCCATCTCCAGAATGCCATGTTCAATCCTTGCGGTGTCTCTATTCCTAACCGCACGGCTCAGCTTCTTGATGAGAGATTTCGCGTCCTTGGCAACAACGAAGACGTCCTCCTTCAGCGTCACGACACTGCCCCGTAGTCGCTTCGTCAGCGCTCCGTGCCCCGGCTTTGGGATGATTCGGGCGCTGGCCTTCTCCTGACACGCAGCCGCAGACTGTGCCAACGCCACAGTCACGTCGCGATCCAGATCATCTCCTGTGATCGTTGCGGTTCCCTGCTTGCCACGGGCTTCGCGAACGGCGTTCTGGAATGGAGCATGGAAGAGTTTGTCCGAATCATACGGGTTTGGAGGACGGACGCTCACCGTGAAGCTCTTGATGGCATGGGCTGTGCGGAGATGGGTGATGAATGTCACCGGGTCCCTGAGCGGCTCAACTTTGAACGACACCGAGAGCTGATCTGCGGTCTTTGACTTGTTGAGGACTCTCGCCAAGCGACTCGCGATGTCGTTGGTGTTGCCCGCCAGCTGCCGCTTCGCAGCTATAGCGCATACCTGGGTCCTCAGGTCAAGCACGACGTGAGTGTAAGGAGCCGCCGGAAACTCCTGCTCCTGGAAGTCTCGCGCCTTCTCATCCCACAGAGACATTGTCTGCTTGGTGAGTCTACCAAAGGCGAAATACCTTCCATGGGCGTCCAGCGGGCGGGGCCTACCGATGTGCCACTCTGCTGCTCCATGGAGTCGCGCCTTGGGTTGCTCTTCGATTGCGCGACGCAGCACCTCGGTCGGCGTGAGGTCGGGCTCAAGGAGGTCTCCCTGCGACGGCATCATGACCCTGGCGCGGAACACCTCTCAGGACACACCCTCCGACATCGGTTCCATCGAACATCGAGTCACCATCAGAGCGCCCCAGACTGGGGCTTTTCCGCTTGACACTCCACCGAGCCTAAAGCTAGACTCTCTTGGGCTATACGGCGTTTTTCGTGTCCGCAGCGCGGGCGGAGATTCCATACATCTTTCGACCCGCGAGGAACATTCAGTTGAAAGGACTGTGTGTTACTTGCTGGCCCGAGAAGGATCATCTCAGTCGTACGTGCAGTGATGCATAGCCCCGGGTGCGCCTCCTCTATAATGAGAGACGCCGCGGGGTTTCTGTACGATTGGGAGGGGTCGGCGGGGACTTTCAAGCGAGAGGGCTTGCCAGGATGAAAGAAGTCTTCATCGGTCGAGAGAA
>CAZNHF010000108.1:0-8862 GCA_964572375.1 uncultured bacterium
TCGTTGACGGAGGAGCATCGTGACAGACGATATCAGACCGAGAGTCCTGTACGTCGACGACGAGACGGCGCAGGCGGAGGACATGATCGCGCTCATGCCGGACGCGATGGAGATCGAACTCGTGGCCGATCCCGCGACGGCGGAGAAGCGCATCAAGGACAACGCGTACGATCTCATCCTCATGGACATAGATCTCCAGGCGGATATCAACGGCATCGAGCTTCTTCGTCGCGTGAAGAAGTTCAATCCGGAGCTCCCGGTCGTCATGCTCACGAAGTACGAGGATCCGAGCCATATCATCGACAGCATCAAAGAGGGAGCCTTCTACTACGTTACGAAGGGGAAGGTCCCTTCGGTCCAGCAGATCGAGCACGTGGCGATGCTGGCGATCGAGGACGCTCGCAATCGCAGGGCCGACCAGCTGCTCGACGATGCCGAGGTCGGCAGCGCGATGGATATCATGGTTGGCGAGAGCCCTGCGATGGAGTTCCTGAGGAATGAGATCAGACGCGTCGCCCCGGACGAATGCACGGTGCTCATCACGGGAGAATCGGGGACCGGCAAGGAGCTTGTCGCGACCGCGATCCATCAGGAGAGCGGAAGGAACATGCGCGGCAGTCGCCTGGTGCCGATGAACTGCGCCGGTCTGAGCTCGCAGCTGGCGGAGTCAACGCTCTTCGGTCACGTCAAGGGTGCGTTCACCGACGCGGTGCATGACCGAACCGGGAAGATCCAGTACGCGGGGCGGGGGACCGTGTTCCTCGACGAGATCGCCGACATGCCGACCGACGTGCAGCCGAAGCTCCTGCGGGCGCTCCAGGAGCACTCGTTCGAGAAGCTCGGGGCGAACGAGCCGATTCCGTTCTCGGCGCGCGTTATCGCCGCGACCGCGAAGGACCTCGAGAAGCGCATGGAGACCGGCGCATTCAGACAGGATCTGTACTACCGCCTCATCCAGTACCGCATTCACGTGCCGCCCCTCCGCGAACGTCGGAGCGACATCCCGCTCATCGCGAAGAGTCTTGTGGGCAAGCGCGCGAAGGCGACGGGACGACCGGGCCTGGGCATTTCGAAAGGCGCGCTCGACGTTCTTGCCACCCGGGACTGGAAGCACAACAACGTTCGCGAGCTCGAGAACGTGCTCATCGGGGCAATCCTTCGCTGCCGCGATGATGTCATCCAGGCCGAACACATCGAACCTGAAGGGTTCAACTTCTCCGAGACGCCGAAGAACTACGAGGATGCCAGCCGGATCGCGCGGGCGAGATTCAAGACCGCCTACTTCACCCATCTGCTCCGCATAGCGCGGGGCAGGGTCACGGACGCCGCCCTCATCGCCGGTCTGAACGAACCTGCGTTTCGCAAACATGTCAGGGATCTCGGCCTGGACCCGAGGAAGTTCAAGGACTAGAACGACTTACGAGTGCCTCGGTCGTGTCGCTCTTCACGCAAAGAGGCCTCGTTAGGACCTGCAGCGGATCGTGTCCATGGTCTTGCTTAGATCCACTCTTGCGCGGCCACTTGCCCCCTCGCATCTCGCGTGCTATAATGGTAAGTATGTATATATAGGTAACTTACGCCCTTGGGGGGTGCATCGATGTGTTGCCCATCCGTGGTGAGACGTTTGACCCTGTCGGTTGCGGTGATCGTCTTTGCGGCCATGGTGCTCGTGCCCGGCGTGTCGCAGGCGGAGACCGGCCGGCACTGGGTATTCTTCGAGGACAAGGGTCTTGACCGGGGCGGTGAGGAACTCGCTATCGAGCAGTTCCGCGCCGAACTCAGCGAGCGAGCGCTCTGGCGGCGCGCGAAGGCGGGGCTGGACGTCAACGTGAACGACCTGCCCGTCGCGCGCGACTATCTGGAGCAGGTGCGCAGCACCGGTGCTGAGATCGTGACCGTGAGCCGCTGGATGAACGCGGTCTCCGTTCGCGCCGACAAGCCGACGCTCGCGTCGGTGGCACGGTTGCCGTTCGTACGCGAGATTCGGCCCGTGGCCGGTGCGACGAAGCCGATGCCGGACGTGTCGCCCGCAAGCCATTCCGACATCGATCGGGCAGGTCTCGAGAGCGGGGGCCGCACGGGTGTCGAGAGTGGGGATCGCGACGGCGCTCGCGACGGGCTACGCTCGCTCGATTACGGCGAGTCTTTCGGGCAGAACGACCAGGTCCAGATCATCGACCTTCACGATGACGGGTTCGACGGAGAGGGTATCGTCATCGCGATGCTCGACACCGGGTTCGACACGGACCACCAGGCGTACCGCCATCTCGACATCCTCGGAGAGCGGGACTTCATCAACGACGATACCGAGACTGCCAACGAGCCGGGCGACCCGAGCGGTCAGGATTCGCACGGGACGTCGACGTTGTCCAACGTCGGCGCCGCGTACCCGGGTGAGATCTACGGCGGCTCCTACAACGCGACGTTCATTCTCTGCAAGACCGAGATCGTCGACGAGGAGATCGAGGTGGAAGAGGACTACTGGGTGGAGGCGGTTGAGTACTCGGACAGCCTTGGCGCGGACCTCATCTCGAGTTCGCTCGGCTACTTCGATTGGTACGACTACTCGGACATGGACGGGAACACCTGCGTGACGACCATCGCGGCGGACATGGCGGCTGCACGCGGTATCGTCGTGATCACTTCGATGGGCAACGAGGGCGGCAACGACTGGAAGTACATGATTGCACCGTCCGACGGTGACAGCGTTCTCGGCATAGGAGCCGTGGACATCGACGGAGACCGCGTGTCGTTCAGCTCGGTCGGCCCGACGTTCGATGATCGGATCAAGCCGGATGTGATGGCGCTCGGTGCGAGCGCGTATGTAGCAACGACGACCGACACGGCGAGCTACGGATACAGCAGCGGGACCTCCTTCTCGTGCCCGATCACGGCCGGCGCGGTCGGGCTTCTTCTTCAGGGGCACCCCGACTGGCTCCCGGCGGATGTGATCGCGGCCGTCCACACGACGGCGACGATGTCGACTGCGCCCGATACGTTGATGGGATGGGGGATACTCCAGGCTTCGGATGCGATGTACACCGAGCCGGTGGGTGTTCAGGACGACCCCGTCGCGGTCACATCGATCGTCTGGAGCGCGCCGAACCCGTTCACGCCCGGTACCTCACTGCACTTCACCATGCAGGAGGCGGGCCGCGTGCGTCTTGCGGTATACGACGTATCCGGCCGTGTCGTGCGCCGCCTTCTCGAGGGCGACGTGGCCGCCGGACGGCACGAGACCTCGTGGGACGGGACGGATGGCGAGGGACGCGCCGTCGCCGGCGGCGTCTACTTCGCGAGGCTTGAGGCCGGAACGGCCTCGGCTTCTACGAAGATGGTGCTCGTTCGGTAGCTGCCGCGTTCTTGGTGCTACGCACTGCCTGCATACGGTGCTACACTGCCGGCTTATACATCCCGTCAGCCGAGGTGGACCGCATGCCGGATCCTCACGCGCCTCCAAGAGTCTCCGCGATCATCCCGTGCTACAAGGGTGAGCGATACGTCGCTGATGCCGTCGACAGCGTGCTCGCGCAGACCGAACCGCGCGTCGAGGCGATCCTGATCGACGACGGTTCTCCCGATGCGTCAGTGGCGGTCCTCGAGCCGTTTCTCTCCGACCCCAGGGTCCGGCTTCTGCGACATGATCAGAACCGCGGCATCGCTGCGGCGAGGAATACCGGGCTCCGCGCGTCCAGCGCGGAGTTCGTCGGATTTCTGGACCAGGATGACCTCTGGCTCCCCGACAAGGTCGAGCGGCAGCTCGCCGTGTTCGACGAGGGGCCGTCCGACCTCGGTCTCGTGTTCTCACCGGTCGATACACAGGATCTCGACGGCCGGGCTGTCCGGGTCATCGATGTAGCCTGTGTGCCATCAGACTTCAATGAGATGACCTGCGTCGACGCACTCCGTTCGCTCTATAAGGCGAACTTCATTATCACGGCATCCGTTCTCCTGAGAAGGGAGTGCTTCGAGGTGCTCGGACTGCTCGACGAGGCGATCGTCGGGGGCGCTGACGACTACGAGTTCTGGCTCCGTCTCGGAACGCGGTTCTCGATGAGGCACCACGACGTTGTTGCTGCAGTGCGCAGAGTGCACGGAGATAACTTCTCCGCCAACACCGAGCGTCTCGTCACGGACACGCTGGACTTCGCCGTTCGGATCGGCCGGGAGAACGCGGCGCTTGCCGATCTCGTGGAGCCGAAACTGGCGTGGCTGTACACGCGGCTGGGGAGCTACCACAGAAATCTGGGGAGCTACTCGAAGGCGCGCGCGGCCTATCAGGAGTCGCTGGGCCACGCCTTCAGTGTGAGGACGGTCATGCTTCAAGCGGCTACTTTGCTGGGGCCTCTGGGCGGCTGGATCTTTCAGATGCGGCGCGAGCGGCTGACCGACCGGTGAGCCGGGACAGCGCCGGATCGCGCGGCGCCGCGGGCGAGCGCACCGGCTGACCGATCGTTGGCGCTGATTCCGCTGTCCGGTCCGCATGGCATGGGACCACGCCCGAGCGGTTGACCTTGATTCCCCGGCTGCGCTGCGCTAGCCTGACAACCCAAACGGATCATTCCTATGGAAGACACAAGGGGGCATGCACATGATCGCATCACCGCGGCGGTATCTGCTGCGTAGGACGGCGGTCTCACTCGCAGTTCTCGCGCTCATCGCGTCGGCGATCCCCGCAGGGGCTCAGACGATTTCACCTGAGGACCTCGAACTCTTCAGGACCCTGCCGCAGGCGGAGCGCGACCGGATCCTGAGCGAGTACGGGTTTTCGCCGGAGGCTGTGGCGGGTACGACCGAACGCGACGTCAGCACGCCCGACATCATGATGCCGCGCGAGCAGCAGGGCAGCCCTCTGGAACGCGCGGCCGCGGCGGACACGGCGAGCGTCCCGGGACGAGCGCCGCTCATGGCGACGCCCTTCTCTGGTTACATCGCCGGCCCGGGGCCGACGGACGCGTTCCGCGACCAGTCTGCGCAGCCTCTCGTCGTAGAGGATGATCTCCTTCAGTTCGGCTACGAGCTCTTCGCCGGAGCGCCGACGACCTTCGCACCGGCAACCGACATTCCAGTCAGTGCTGACTACATCATCGGACCGGGCGACGAAGTCCATGTCCAGCTCTACGGAAAGACAAACCTCGCCGCCGACATCGTCGTCGATCGCGATGGGCAGCTCTCGTTCCCTGAGCTCGGCCCGATCACGGTTGCCGGACTCACGTTCCGGGAGATGAAGGACCACGTCGCACGCGAGGTCGAGACCCGGATGATCGGTGTGAACGTGAGCGTCTCCATGGGGCGGCTCCGCTCGATCCATATCTTCATACTCGGCGAGGTCTTCCAGCCCGGTCGCTACACGGTGAGCGGGCTGTCGACGATGACGAACGCGCTCTTCGCGGGCGGTGGTGTACAGAAGGTCGGCAGCCTCAGGAACGTCCAGCTCAAGCGGGACGGAGACGTCGTTCAGGTGATGGACCTCTACGATCTTCTGCTCCGAGGCGATACGACGTCGGACGAGCGGCTCATGCCCGGTGACGTCATCTTTGTGCCGCCCGTCGGCCCGCTAGCGGGTGTCGCGGGTGAGGTCCTCAGACCCGCGCTCTACGAGCTGACTGAGCCAATGTCCGTCCGGGCCCTCATAGACCTGGCCGGCGGACTCCTCACGACGGCGCACACCGGACTCCTGCAGCTCGAACGGATCGAGAACGGCCGCCGTGTGACCTACGACATGAGTTTCGATGGAAGCAGAGAGTGGACCGCCAGAGACGGCGACATCGTGAAGGTCTATCCCATCCTCTCGCGTGACGAGGATGTCGTCTTTCTCGAGGGCAACGCGCTTCGACCCGGGAAACGGCAGTACTTCGAGGGGATGCGTCTGAGCGACCTCATCACCTCGCCCGACGAGCTCCTTCCGGAGACCTACTTCGACTACGCGCTCATCGAGCGCGAGAATGACGTGACGCGCGAGCCGGAGTATATCGCGGTCGATCTTGGCGGTGTGCTGCTCGACGGCCGCGCCGAGGAGAACGTTGCGCTTCTGCGCCGGGACCGCGTGTACGTGTTCCATCGAGGTCACTTCATCGACATCCCCACCGTCTCTGTTCGCGGGGAGGTCCGAGCGTCGGGCCGCTACGTCTTCCGGAAGGAGATGAGTGTTCTCGACCTCATCCTCGCGGCCGGGGGACTCACTCGGGACGCATTGATCGGTGTTGCCGAGGTGTTTCGGACGGACCCGGCGACGCACGAGGTAACGCGGCTCGATGTGGAGCTCGCGTCCGTGCTCGTGAACGACCCGCGGCACAACCTCGTTCTGCAGGACCAGGATGAACTCGCCATCCATTCGGTCTGGGAGTTCCAGGACCGTACACACGTCGCGATCAGCGGCGAGGTCAATAACCCCGGGGAATATCCGCTTGCCGAGGGTATGCGCGTGAGCGACCTCATCTTCACGGGCGGGAACCTGACCTCGAGCGCGTACAGGCAGGCGGCCGAGCTGACTCGCTACGAGATCGTCGATGGGGAACGGCGCGAACTCCATCACGTTGTGGTCGATCTGGCGTCGGTCCTTGCTGGTTCGGTTGACGCGGATATCCTTCTCGAACCTTACGATCGGGTGCTCGTTCGCCGTATCATGAACTGGCGGAGCGACGAGGTCGTTCACGTCAGTGGCGAGGTCGCGTTCCCGGGCAACTATCCGATCGAGGAGGGGGAGCGCCTGAGCCGCGTCATCGAGCGGTTCGGCGGGTTCCTCGACGAGGCGTATCTCCGCGCGGCTGTCTTCACGCGTGAGCAGGTGCGGGGACTCCAGGGCGAGCAGCTGGATCGGATGGCCAACACTCTCGAGGCTGACCTCGCCCGGCTGTCCGTCTCAAACCCGCGCAGCACCAGCAACACCGACAGGGCGCGGCAGCAGCTCGCGCTCGAGGCAGGCGCCCAGCTTCTCACGGAACTCAGGAACGCGGATGCGACCGGGCGTCTCGTCATCAGCCTCGACACGGCTCAGCGACTGGCCGGGACGCAGTACGATATCGTGCTCGAGGACGGCGACCGGCTTCACGTCCCGAAGCGTCCCGACTTCGTGATGGTCATGGGCCAGGTCAACAACCAGACCGCGTTCCAGTACGAGAAGGGAAAGCGCTCAAGCTACTACGTCAATCTCGCGGGCGGCACGACGAGGTTCAGCGACCGGGGCAACATGTACATCGTCAAGGCCGACGGGTCGGTCCAGAGATCTCGCGGATCGCGCATCGAACCGGGCGACGTCATCATCATCCCAGAGAAGCTCGAGAGGTTCACGGGCATGCAGTTCATGCTCGACATAAGCCAGGTGCTCTACCAGATTGGTCTCGCCGCGGCCAGCGCGTATACGGTCGGGCTGCTCTAGTGTTCGACATGTCCATCGCGCGCGGCGGAGGCTCTGCGCACCGGGAGGACGGATGGGGAGAACGCCGATGATCAAGGACTTCATAGCGCTGGCCTGGAGCATGCGCATGCGGCTCGTCGCCATATGGGTTGTCGTCGTGCTCATCGTGCTCGTCCGCGTGCTCACGATGCAGGGGCTCTACACGAGCAGTTGCCTGCTCGTGCCGATGTCGCTCGAGCAGGTCGATGAAGCGGGGCAGTCCGGTCTGGGAATGACGTCCGCGCGGCGGCTCCTTTCTGGGAGCGCCTCACGCGATGACTATACGCTCGTCGGATTCCTCCAGTCGCGGCGGCTCACGGACACGGTCATCGATGAGATGAAGCTCAAGCGCGAGCTCTTCCCGAAGCGCTGGGACGCGGACGACGAAGAGTGGATCGAGTCCGCCGGCGGCGAGCCGAGCATCCAGGAGAGTCGCCGCATCATGCAGACGCGGACCGACGTTTCATACGACGAGTACACGACGCTCCTGTCGCTCAGCGTGCACTGGCCGTCGGCGTCCCGGGCAAAGGAGATCACCGACGCGTATCTCGAAATCGGCGATCGTCTGCTGCGGGAGGCCGCCATCACCGAGGGAGAGAGGCGCGTCGAAGAGCTCCGCCGTGAGATGACACAGACATCGGTGAGCGACGTCGGTGTCTTCCTCGCCGAGGAGATGACCCAGGCGATCTCCTCGCTGACGTCGATTCGCGCGAGAGCCCAGTATGGGTTCCGCGTCGTTGATCCGCCGGCGGTGCCCGACCTCAGATCGTGGCCGCCGCGTACGCTGTTCATGATCCTCGCCGGTCTGCTCACCGGCCTCATCGAGCTGGGGGTCCTCGCCGGGCTCTTCCTGCGCGGCGTCGTGGCTTCGGATGACACATGAGAGCCGGCGCCAAAGATACAGCCGTAGCGCTGACCAGCAGGGTCATCGTCCTCTTCATCAGTCTTGCCATCCAGAGCACGCTCGCGTGGCTCCTCGGTCCTGAGGGGCGCGGGGCGTACGCCGTCAGTCTCCTCTTCGCCACGCTTCTCGGGACGTGTCTCGCGTTCGGAGTGGACACGGCCGGGCAGTACTTCGTCGCATCGCGACGGATGTCGCCGTCCGAAGGCGTTCGGGCCACACTGCTGAGTCTTCTCTGCGCCTCCATCGTCGCGATGGCGATCGGCAGGCTCCTCATGGAGTTCGACCTGGCGTTCTTCGAGAAGGCGCCGCGAAGCTCCTTCCTCGTGGCACTTGTGGTGATCCCGTTCTCGCTCATCGGCCAGTCCTGTATCCTCCTGCTCATCGGTATGAAGCGGTTCGTATGGATGGGCGTGGCGATGGTCGCCAACACGGTGGCCCAGCTCCTTGCGGCCCTCCTGTTCATTCTCGTCCTCGATCTTGGGACCAACGGGGCGCTCGCCGCGATCATCGTGGCCGGGGCTGTGAACATCGCGCTCGGGCTCGTCGAGTTCAGGCGCATCGG
>CAZNHF010000109.1:0-8844 GCA_964572375.1 uncultured bacterium
CGACTCAGGCGATGAGCTGGGCGGCACTCGAGGGCGACGCACTCAGAACGTTCCTGTCGCACCCGATACCGCCAAGTACGTAGGGTAGCGCGGGCTGCGGCACTCCGGTGTCGTGCCGCACCATGCCAACGGAGGTCCCATGGCCAAGCCGAGTTCAGCCGGTCGTCTCGTCAGGAAGCTGACGGGCCTCGCGGCCCGCGACGAGCGGCTGGTCGTCGGGCTCATGTCCGGCACGTCGGCCGACGGGATCGACGCGGCCTTGGTGAAATGTCACGGATGGGGGCACTGGCTCGAGGCCGAGCTCGTCGACTTTGTCTGCGTCCCGTACGAGCCGACCCTCGCCGAACGGCTCGGGCATTCGGCGCACGCGGGTGTTGCGGAAGTCGCCCGCCTCAACTTCGACGTTGGCGAGGCGTTCGCCGCCGCGGCGCTGGCGCTCCTCCGCAAGTCGGGCATGCGCCCGACGGACGTGCACCTCATCGGTTCCCACGGCCAGACCATCTATCATGAACCACCAGCGGGCGAGCGACGCGGGGCGACGCTCCAGATCGGCGAGGGCGACGTCATCGCCCGACGGACCGGTGTTGTGACCATCTCCGACTTCCGAACTGCCGACATCGCCGCCGGAGGCTCCGGCGCGCCGCTCATCCCGCTCGTCGACTGGCTTCTCTTTCGGAAGCCCGGTGTGGCGAGACTGATGCTGAATATCGGGGGCATCGCGAACGTGACGTGGCTGGTCGAGGATCTCGCGGGCGTTCGCGCGTTCGACACGGGTCCGGGGAACGCGCTCTGCGACGAGGTCGCCAGGCGCGCGTCGCACGGGCGCGAGGCGTATGATGCCGATGGGGCCGGCGCCGTGCGCGGCACCGTGCATGAACAAGCGGCGTCGTCCTTCCTTGCCCGGCAGTACTTCGCGGCGCAGCCCCCGAAATCGACAGGGAAGGAGCTCTTCGGCCGAGACGCCGCGCGCGACGTCGCGGAGCTCGTCCACGGCGAGAAGGGACGCGAATGGTCAGCGGGCGCGGACACGCTGTCGGAGAGTGACATCGACGACCTCCAGGCGACGGCGGCCGCGGTCACGGCGCGGTCGATTCGCAACGCCGTGCGGTTCCTGCCGCGGGCCCCGGATCTTGTCGAGGTGGTCGTCAGCGGAGGAGGCGTCAGGAACCGGGCTATGATGACGATGCTCGCTGAGCTCTTCGCGCCGATACCGGTGATGAACCTGGCGGAGATCGGAATCGATCCCGACGCCAAGGAAGCGATGGGGTTCGCTGTACTTGCCAACGAGACACTGGGAGGCGGCCCCGGCAACGTCCCCGCCGCAACGGGCGCGAAGACCGGAGCCGTGCTCGGCAAGATCAGCATCGGATTCTAGGAGGATTGCCGTGAAAATCAGACAGAAAGCCGCCCGTCTGGTTATGACCCACATCTCCGATCGGTCGTGGGATGATTTCGGCGACGAGTGCCGCAGGCTCGAACGTGACATCGAAGAGCTTGGTGTGGGCGGCTTCTGTCTCTTCGGCGGCAACGTCGACCGGACTCCCGATTTCATCGCAGCGATGCGAGGGCTTGCAGACCACCGCCTGCTTGTCGGGTCCGATCTGGAACGCGGCGCCGGCCAGCAGCTCGAGGGAGCGACCGTCTTCCCGTCGCTGATGATGTGCGGTGCCACCGGAGACCCGAACCTCGCGTTCGCGCAGGGCTGTGTGACCGCCGTGGAGGCGAGAGCCGCCGGTATCAATCTGGTCTTCGCGCCCGTGGCTGACGTGCATACCGAGGATGCAAATCCGATCATCGGCGTCCGCGCGTTCGGCAGCGAGCCGCGTACGGTTGCGGAGTTCGTTGCGGCCTTCGTGCGGGGGCTTGAGCGTGCCGGGGTCGTGGGAACCGTCAAACACTTCCCGGGCCACGGCGACACGCGACGAGACTCTCATATCGAGCTTCCCGTGGTCGACGCCGACCGCGCGACGCTCGAGTCGCGCGAGCTGGTCCCGTTCCGGGCGGCGTTCGCGGAAAGTGTGAAGGCCGTCATGACCGCGCACGTGGAGTATCCGGCGCTGGACTCGGGCCCGGCCACGCTATCACGGGCCATCATGACCGACCTTCTGCGCGGCGACCTTGGTTTCCGCGGTCTCGTCGTGACCGACGCGCTTCTGATGGGCGGCATTGCGGAGGTTCATGGCCCCGGTGAGGCGGCGGTACGCGCGCTCGAAGCGGGCGTTGACGTTCTTCTCATGCCTGCCGATGCGGAGGCCACGGTTGAGGGCGTCGCCAACGCCGTCGAGTCCGGTCGGCTCACCGAGGAACGCCTTGATGACTCTATCGCGCGGATCGAACAGCTCCTCGACTGGTCCGAGGCGTGTCCGATGCCCGAGCCGCCGTATGATGTGCTTCCGCGCGAGCTCGCCGACACGCTCCGCTGTCATCTGGACGGAACTGAGGCGGATCTGTGGGGCGAGAGCCGGAGCCGCGTCGCGGCGGAGATAGCGACGTGCGGCGTAACCTGGATCAAGGGTGACCCGAAGACGACAGCAAGCGAGCTTGCAGCGTGCGACCCGGCGTCCGTGGTCCTGGTCGCGATCCACGAGGTTGGGGAGTTCGACAACTTCATCTGGCTGAGGAGCGAGTTCGAGGCTGCGTTCCCGGGCGGGAGGTTCGCGTCCGCGTGTGTGCCGGCCGTGTCCCGTGCAGACGATAGTGCGGAGGCGGGTCCGTGCGAGAGCGAGCTCTGCGTCGTAGACACCGACGGTCACAAGGAGGAAGTACTGGCCATCGCGTCCGCCTCTTCACACTGCATCATTGCGCTCTTCGACGAGGTGACGGCCTGGAAGGGGCATGCGGGCTTCGCCGGCCCCACGCGCGATCTCGTCAAGTCCATCGTCGGGGCGGTTCCGCACACGACGGCCCTGCTCTTCGCAGCCCCATGGTACGCCGATGTCGCCGTCGGTTCTGGTGCTGTGCTCTGCTGCTGGGATGGTTCACGACCCGCACAGCTCGCGGCACTCGGCGCGCTGCTGGGCGTGCCGCCGGAGATCCCGAAGACGCGATAGCTGCCACGACCGCACGCGAAACGGACCGTCCGTCCGCGAAACGGACCGCACGGGAAACGAGGCCGCCCTTGTGAGGCGGCCTCGTTTGCGTTCGGGATTGACGATGGACTCTAGCGGTAGAGCGCCTTCAGTGCGCCCCAGCTGGACCGCTCGACCGGCGTGTTCACGTTGCTGTCGAGATAGGATACGATGTTCTCCATCATGGCGATAGCCGTGGGGGAGGCGGTCATGATCCAGTCCTCGTCGGTCGTATGGAGCACCCTGCCGGTATCGGCAAGCGGCGTGAAGATCCAGCCGAAGCTCTGTCCCCCGTACTCAAGGAAGCTCTCGATCGTGGCGTCACCGGTCGCGGCACACCCGTACCAGAAGTACGGCAGCGTTGGCACGGCGTTGGGCTGAGCGGCAAGCGACCCGAGCACGCTCATGGGCTGCAGGTTACCGGAGACAACGCCCGTTCTCGTGAACGAACCTCCGAGCGCGGCTACGATGTCATCGAAGGCGACGTTCCCTGGATCGTAGTCGCAGTTGTACTCACCCTGCAGATAGACTGGTCGACCGCTCTGGACGAACTCGGTGATGACCTGGACCCGATAGGTTGGGAGCTCGGCGAGCCCGGACGAGACGATCAGGATGTGGACGCCGTCGAAATTCGCGATGTTGTCGAGAGCGTCCTGCCCGACGATCGTCGCCGTGTGCCCCATGCTTGCGGCGACCGTCTGCCATCCGAGATCCGTGTTGTGATGCGGGAACACGCTCTGGCTCTCGACAATGCTGATGGTACGAGCGCCGTCGGTCGTCGGGGCGGGCCGCATGCTCACGGCGTCCGGCGGAGCGTCCGTGCCTGGGCTCGGCGGAAGAGTGGCCGCGCCCGCGAGTGTCGCCATCGCGGTGGCCACGGCGACGGCCAGGGCAAGTGCCCCGGAGCGCTGATACGGTCTGTTTCGCAATGTCACTGCTGGTACCTCCTCAGAACGGGTTTAATCACAAACGTCTAATTTTAACAAGAAATACACTCCCGGTCAATCCTTAAGGCCGCACGCCGCCGTCTCAGCCAGCCGCATCGTCACGCGGCTCCTGGCGACTCCGCCCATGGTCGTTGTCCACATCTGCGCGGTTGAGTCGGTCCCGTCTGGAGGCTATGCTCAATGATTATGTCCTGATAGCCTGCGGAAGCCCAATCCGGAGCTGAGCGGCAAGCGCATGTCGACCGACTCGATGCGATGAGGAACCGACGAACGTGACTGACAGGGAAGATCGGACAGAACAGACCGCTCCTGGAATTGACCACGACGGCGTCGCCCCGGAGCTCGCGGAGCTCGACCCCGATCTCACCGAGGCGGTTCTCGAGCGCACCCCGAAGATGGATATCACGAAGGGGAACGTGCTCAAGAACGTGCTGTACATGGGCATCCCGTCGATGATCGGGTTCGGCGCGATGACCATCTACAGCCTGACCGACATCTACTGGGTCAGCAGGCTCGGGACGGCGCCTGTCGCGGCGATCACGCTCTTCGCCGCGATCGCGTGGATCTTCGGCTCGGCCAACCAGATCATCGGGACGGGTTCCGTCGCTCTCATCTCCCGGCGCTTCGGCGAGAGGCGAATGGAGGAGACGCGAGACGTCATCCGCCAGACGCTGCTCCTCAAATTCGGTATCGCCATCATCATGGGGGCGCTCGGCCTCCTCATAGCGCCGCACGTTCTCAAGATCATGACGGACGATCTCGAGGTGCACCGACTCGCGATGGCGTACGGCAACATCCGGTTCGCGTTTCTCCCGTTCATGTTCTCATCGTACACCATCTACACAGCGCTTCGCGGCGTCGGCGACGCTCCGAAGGCGATGTACGTCATGCTCATGTCGACCGTGCTCAATGTCGGACTCGATCCGCTGTTCATCTTCGGGTTCAACATGGGGATCGCGGGGGCGGCGTGGGCGACCGCCGTGTCGGCGGCGGCCGCGGTGTTCGTCGGGATCTGGGTGCTGTCCTCGGGCAAATCGAACATCACCGTTCCCATCTGGACGCGGTTCCATCCGCGCATCCGCGTGATGGTCGATATCCTCAAGATCGGCATCCCCGCCGGGATCAACGGCCTCCTGCGAAGCGTCGCGCACTGGTATGTTGCGACGCTCGTGGCCACGTTCGGGACGGTTGTCGTGGCCGCGTACGGTGTGAGCATGCGCATCATGGAACTCGGCATCCTCTTCGCGGTCGGACTGGAGCTCGGTTGTGGCGCGATCGTGGGTCAGAACCTCGGTGCGCACCATAAGGACCGCGCGCACGAGGCCGTGGTCAAGGCGACGCTCCTCGTGCTCGTTCTGACCGGCGTCCTCGGTGCCATCGAGGTGTTCGGGGCGCGGGCCATCCTGGGTGTCTTCGCCGATGACCCGGCCGTGCTTGCCGCGGGCGTTCCGCTGATCAAGCTCATGGCGATCGCTCAGATCATGATCGCGATGCACATCGTGATGTCGTCGGCGTTCTACGGCTCGGGTAACACGTGGCCACCGACCGTCATCGCGGCCATCACCGAGTGGGGTGTTCAGATTCCACTTATCCTGGTCGCCGTCCATGTGCTTCATACATCGGAGCTTGGGGTCTGGTGGTCGATATTCATCGCGGCGAGCATCGAGGTGATGCTCACGTACTTCTGGTTCCGCCGTGGGAAGTGGAAGGACAGGAAGGTCTAATGGAGTTTGGACTCAACGTCCCCGAAACCGCGCCGTTCGACGTCGTCGGCTTCGGCCTCAACGCCGTCGACCATCTGTGCATCGTCCCGCGCGAGGCGGAACGCGGCGAGAAGCTCAAGCTCGTCGGGTTCCAGCGCTCGCCGGGTGGGCAGGCAGCAAGCGCGATGGTCCAGTGCGCGAGGCTCGGTCTCCGAGCGAAGTACGTCGGCAAGGTCGGCGGCGACGCCACCGGCGACTACTCGCTCGAGAGCATCCGCTCCGAGGGAGTGGACGTCAGCGACGTCCCTGCGGTGCCCGGCGCGACGAACCAGCTCGCGATGATCATCGTGGACGAGACCACGGGGGAGAGGACCATCTTCTGGGACCGTCCCGACGGGATCGCCACACAACCGGATGAGATCACGCCGGAGAAGATCGCCGTCGGTCGCGCGCTCCTGGTCGACGGGCACGATGCTCCGGCGGCGGCGAAGGCGGCGCGACTCGCGCGCGAGCGGGGCATCCCGGTCGTCATGGACGCGGAAACCGTGAAGGAAGGAACACACGACTGCGTCGCACACACCGACCTCCTCGTAGCATCGTCGAGATTCCCGAGCCAGTACGCCGGATGCGCCGACGACGAAGAAGCGCTCCGATGCATCCTCGGACAGGGTCCGTCGCTCGCGGTGATGACGCGGGGCGGTCGCGGGGCCATCGCCATCGCGAAGGACGGCACGAAGCTGGAATCGCCGGGGTTCAAGGTGAACGTCGTGGATACGACGGGCGCCGGCGACATCTTCCACGGCGCGTTCGTCTACGGGCTGCTCGCCGGCTGGACGGTCGAACGCACGCTCGACTTCTCGAACGCGGCGGCCGCGCTCAATTGCACCGCGGTCGGCGCGCGCGGCGGGGCGGCCGGGCTCGAGGAGATCGAGACGCTCATGCACGACCAGGGGCGGCTCTGACCGATGCGCACGACCGGTCTCGGCTGTTCTTGCGCCGGGGCACTCGGAGTCACAGCGCAGTCGGACGACACTCAGACATCGGAGACGACATTGGAGAAGAACACGCGCGCGCTCGACCTCGTCATCCTCGATCTCGACGGCACCATCTACTCGTCGACAGCGACGACGGTCGGGGCGGTCGAGATGGCCGTGCGCGATATCAACGACCGTCACGGTCTCCAGATCCCGCGGCCGACGTCCGAACAGATCATGGGAGGTGTGGGCAACACGCGGGAGCACTACGTGGCGACCGTTCTGCCAACACTGCCCGAGAAACACATCGATGAGATGAGCGACCTCATCTGGCACTGGGAGCACGAACTCATCGCCGGCGGAAAGGGATCGCTCTTCCCGGGAGTTCTCGAGGGGTTGGAGCTGCTGCGTGAGGCCGGCTATCTGCTGGGTATCGCGACGAACGCGGGGACAGGCTACATGCACTTCGTGCTGGACACGTTCGACCTGAGGTCGTACTTCTCAGAGACATGGTGCGCCGGCGAGCGCGGCACGCTCAACAAGGCCGATCTCATCCTCGGGATCCTCACAACGCTCGACGTCTGGCCCAGGCGTGCGGTCATGGTAGGCGACCGAAGCTCCGACATCGCCGCCGCGAAGAGCGCGGGAACCTGGTCGATCGGATGTGACTGGGGGTTCGCAGCGGGCAATGAGTTCGACGGCGCCGAGCGCGTGATCCGTTCGTTTGCGGAGCTCGCGCCGCTGGTGGAGAGCTGGGAGATCGAGTAGATGCACTGGCTCCATGACATCGAGGCTGTCCTGCCCGTCAACAGGGAGCCCGAGACGCGGGACCCCGACGCCATCGATACCGTCGTGCTCCACTGCACGGCGATGCCGGGATGGAACGTATGGGCGACCGCCCGCTATCACACGGGGCCGAACCACATCTGCGACGCCGGGTGTCCGACCATCGCGTACGCCTACTTCATCGAACCCGACGGTCTGATGTATCGATGCCTTCCGCCGGGTATCCGCTCGTGGCACGTCGGTCCGTGGAACGACCGCTCGATCGGAGTCTGCATGGCGTACGAGGCCTGCGAGGAGCCGCCGCCCCGCGAGCAGCTGAGAGCAGCGGCCGAACTCTGCGCCAGGCTTGTCAGAGAGCTGGGACTTACGCCGGACCGGGTCCTCGGTCATCGCGAACTCGATGGCACAGGGTACGTCATCGAGAACGGCGAGCGCGTGCAGCGCAAGGAGTGTCCGGGGCTCGCGGTCGACATGGACGAGTTCCGTGACACGGTGGCGATGATACTCAAGCGCGCGGCCGGCCCCGATGTTCGGGACGCCTGATCGGTTGGTCGCGACGCCTGATCGGATGTTCGGGATGTATGACCTGATGAGAACAGAGGAGAGCATGAGACGCGATACGATGAGAGCCTCGTGGAGGGCCTGGCGGGTGCGCGCCGGCACGGCGTGCGCGCTGGCGCTGCTAGTCGTGCTGTGTCCGCCCGCCGGTTCGACGAATGCCGCGGCCTCGGACATCCAGGACCCCGCAACCGACTCGGATGCCCAGCGCGCGATTGCGTCGGACCCCGGCGCCGGGGCGACGCCCGCCCGGCTCGAGAGCCTCGACTGGGTCGTCGACTCGCTGCTCGCCAAGCCCGACGTGCGCGGAACGAGGATCTCGATCCTGATAGAGTCGCTCGACGCCGGTGTCCCTCTCTACGAGAGAAACGCCGACGCCCTCATGATACCCGCCTCGAACATGAAGGTGATCACATCCACCACGGCGCTCGCGGAACTCGGGACGGACTTCCAGTTCGAGACCGTGTTTTCGACGGATGCCGCCGCCATTGCGCCGGTCCTGCGGGGCGACGTGTTCATCAAGGGGAGCGGGGACCCGGCCATCGTTTCGGAGGAGCTCTGGAGGATCGCCGAGCGCTTCCGGACGCTCGGCATTGAGCGGATCGAGGGCGATCTCGTGTTCGACACGTCGTACTTCGACCGCGAGTGGACGACGTCGAAGGACGTTGCCGACGGCGACCGCGCCTACCACGCGCGCACCGGCGCTCTCTCGGCCAACTTCAACACGGTGTGCGTGCACGTGCTCCCAGGCGTCGCGAGCGGGGACGCCGCGAACATCGTCGTCTCGCCGGATGTCGGGTTCGTGGAG
>CAZNHF010000110.1:0-5059 GCA_964572375.1 uncultured bacterium
GCGATCACCGCGCCTCTGTCGCTGCGGTTCTCTCTTGCCATCCGACAACCTCCTATAGAAACGTTCTCACTCCGATGGCGCTCTCCCGTGCGCCTCGGGGCCCCGTCACGACCCTCGGGTCTGTAACGGAGATCACTCGCCACCGCTTCCCTGGCAGCGAACCTTCCCCTGACTACTCGTACTGAATGTTCTTGCATTCACCTCCTATCGGCGCTGGATGCGCCACCGCGTCGGTGGCTTCCAGGCGCAGGAACCCCCACAGTTTCTCTTCACTTCGTTGCCTCGACACAATCACTCTGTACCGGTTTTGCGGCAATCTAGCACACGGTCCGGAAATCTGTCAACCTTCTTTTTGGCGTATTCCCACACCCCTCGAACGGCTCAAGACCCGAGCCTTTGTCAAGTTAGCGGGACGCCGGAACCGGCTCCGCAACCACTTCCGAAGGTCACACGCTCGACCGCTTCATAAGCCGGATTGCCGCTCAGCGAACGACTCTCATCGCGTGATCCCCGGCTGTCGGCCGACCGACCTCCGCTCGATGAGCGTCCGCACCCCGATGGTCTCACCACTCTCTATGTATATGCGGGCGACACGCTTGCCGATCCCACATATCACATCATAGTTGATAGTCCCCGAAAGGCCAGCCACTTCGTCGACCGAGATCTCGGCCTCGCCCTGCCTGCCGAAGAGCACGACCTCGTCACCTACGGCCGCGCCGCCCACATTCTCGAGGCTCACCATCGTCACATCCATGGTAACCCTGCCGATCACCGGGACTCTGACGCCCCGCACGAGCACCTCCCCGCGGTTCGACAGCTGGAAGCTGTACCCGTGACCGTAGCCCACAGGCAGGACGCCCACTCGCATCGGCCGTTCGGTCACGAAGGTGCGACCGTAGCTCACTGGGTGCCCAGCCGGGAGGTCCCGAATCTGGGCTATCCTCGATTTGAAGCTCATCACCGGCCTGAGGTCCGCATCCGGCGCAACGCCGGCCGCCGGCCTCAAACCGTAGATCATGATCCCCGGGCGTACCAGGTTCAGGGGCGCCTCGCGTGAACCGGGCACCTCGAGCACTCCACCGCTGTTCGCAGCGTGTCTCAGCGGGACCGTGACTCCCTTCCCCTCGAGACGCGAGAGCAGGCCCAGAAATCGATCAAGCTGTGACCTGGTGAAGTCCGGATCCTCGTCCGACGACGGGAAGTGCGTGAACACTCCCTCGAGAACAAGACTCGGGAGATTGGCTACCGCCGAGATGAAAGGAGCCGCGTCGGCCAGGCCGACGCCGCTCCTGCCCATGCCCGTGTCGACCTCCACGTGGACAACGCACTGCTTGCCGCGTGATGCCGCGGCCCGGGATAGCGCGCGCGCTATCCCGAGGCTCGGCACCGTGCATGAAAGTTCGTAGTCGACGACACCGTCGGTCTCATCTTCCATCGGTGGACTCAGGATGAGGATGGGCGCCGAGATGCCTGCCTGCCTGAGCTCGATGCCTTCGTGGAGCGTCGCCACGCCAAGGACGTCGATGCCTTCACGGACGGCGACCCGCGCTACCTCAACGGCCCCGTGCCCGTATCCATCGGCCTTGACAACAAGAAGAACCTGACACCCATCTCCCGCCCTGTCCCGTGCTTCCGAGATGTTGTGGGACAGCGCGTCGAGGTCGATCTCCAACCACGTCGAGAAGCGCATCGGTTCTTCCTCTCACTGCGGGTACGCAGCGTCTATCCATTGTAGACGGCTATTCAGTAGCACACGAGCCTACGCCCCGCAAGCGCTTTCGCCCATCCTGCTCCACGCCCGGGCGTGTTCCGTCTCGCGACCAGGCTCCGTGCTCTCTTCATGTCGCCTGTCAGATCACATCGCCTGTCAAAGAGCGCGTGGCCCATAAGCACCAAGACCCCCGCCGAGCTCACCTTCGGGGGCCTCCGAGCGCCGGAGCAGACGGGCTTCCTGCCACAAAGCCCCCCGTATTCCCGACCCACGGGGGCCCTTGGGATGCAAGTGGCATGCCAGTGGAGATGAAGCAGCGTAATCTATTGTCCTGAAGTGTCTTATGAGGCACCGTGACGCTCGTGGCATGCCTCGGCTCCGGATCGCGGCGCGGCCCGCAAGGCCTTTCACCCCTTCCGTTGCGAACGTCCTCACCATCGTGTATCCTACCTTGTGACAATATGCTCCATGAAATATGCTCGCGTTGCACTATAGCAGATTCATCGGCAGCCTGCATCTTAGCCCCGGCGGGCCTGCTCATGCGCCCCGCAAGGGGCATGGGAGACAACATCAAGTGACTCAGGAAAACGACGGAAGCCGATTCGCAAAACTCGTCGAACTCACGCGGCATCTCCGCTCTGGCGAGGGCTGCGCGTGGGACCGCGCCCAGACGATCGAGACCATCAGGCCGCATCTCGTCGAAGAGTTCCATGAAGCGCTCGAAGCGATGGACGAACGGGACGACGGGAAGCTTCGGGACGAGCTGGGGGATCTGCTCTTCCTGATCGTGTTCATCTCGGTGATGGGTGAAGAAGCCGGAAGATTCGCGCTCGGCGACGTCGTAACCGGCATCGATGAGAAGCTCCGCCGGCGGCACCCGCACGTGTTCGGCGACGTGGTCGCCGAGACGCCCGATGAGGTCCGCGCCACATGGGAGACGCAGAAGCTCACCGAGAAGAGCCACGCCGACCGCGAGTCGATGCTCGACGGACTGCCGCGCGAGTTCTCTGCGCTCCTCTCGGCGAGACGGATGCAGGAGAAGGCGGCGTCGGTGGGCTTTGACTGGCCGAGTCCCGAGGAGGTTCTCGACAAGATCGTCGAGGAGACCGGCGAGCTGCGCGAGGAACTCCGCGACAACGACCGTGACCGGCAGGAGGACGAGATCGGAGATCTCCTCTTCGCCGTCGTCAACATCGCACGGTATCAGCGCATCGATCCCGAGGCCGCGCTCCGCAGAACGAACCTCAAGTTCAGGACGCGCTTCGCGGCCATCGAGCGGCGCTTCAAGGGAACCGATCTTCGTGAAGTCGGGCTCGAGGCGATGGACAGAGTATGGAATGAAGTGAAGGAAGAGGAGAAGCAGAAGCGCTAGCCAAGCGACTCTATGTAGTCCCCGATGATCTTCGCGTGGTCGAACGCCATCCTGACAGGGAGTTCGTCGAGCCTGACGACTGCGGCCGCCTTCGCATCATCGCCCGCCCGAAGCACGCCGCGTCCCGCCGCGGTGAAGACGGTGGTGATCGTGTGCATCCTCGGATCACGGCCGGGGTCCGAATACACCCTGAACTGCGTCAGCCCCTCGAGCCGGAGGCCGGTCTCCTCGAGCGCCTCCCTCACCGCGGCGTCTTCCGCCGATTCCCCGTAATCGATGAACCCGCCGGGCAGGGCCCATCCACGAGGCGGATTCGCGCGCTCGATCAGGACGATACCGTCACCGAGAGCGATGATGATATCGACGGTGGGTACCGGGTTACGCGGGTGCGCCGCTCCGTCTACTCGTCCGGGCATCCGTCCTCGTCCTCGAAGCCGTCCAGGTCCTCACGCTCGTCGGGGCACATGTCGCGAACGTCGATGATCCCGTCCCCGTCATTGTCGAGATCGGGAACGCCGTCTTCGTCCTCGAACCCGTCGTAGTCCTCCGACGTCAGCGGCGCGAGATCGATCCGGTCCGGAATGCCGTCGGCGTCGTCATCGAGATCCGGGCAACCGTCCTCGTCCTCGAACCCGTCAATGTCTTCGGGCTCCCTCACGCACGCGTCCCGAAAGTCCGGAATGCCGTCACCGTCCGTGTCGGTCGAGGATATCGGCCATGCGTACGAAACCGCCAGGGTCGCCACCCAGTCCGGCCAGGCGTCGTGCGGGTCGAAGTTCGGAGTGTCCGCATCATCCCCGGAGAGCGCGACCGAGACGGCGGCCGTCGCGGACCATCCGTCACCGAAGTGGATCCGGAGGCCGGGAGTGACCATCACGGGATTCTCCTTGAGAGCCACCGCATCGCGATTCGCGAAAATGTCGGCTCGGAGTTCGGTGAAGAGGTCGAGCTGTTCACCGGGAAACTCGATCGCGCCGCGCAGAAGCAGGAAGTCGTTGTCGGTGGCGGAGCCACCCCCATGGACCGGCGGGTAGGCGATCGGGAAGAACCGACGCCCGCGGTCGTCCTCCCGATTGAACCGCCAGCCGGCGTTTGCATGAAGCCTCAGAGGGAACGACGATGTGAAGTCGGCCGTGACGAGCAGCGCGAGGGAGGCATCGGTGTTCGTGCCGCCGGCGAGGAGCACGTCCCCACCCGCCGTGTCGCTGACGACCACCTCGGTTGAGACGGGCAGCCCGACATCGGCCCAGAGCGCGGCCGAGAGGACCGATGCGCCCGACGGGAATCCGAGTTTCACGCCGAGCGCGGGATTCGAGAGCCCTCTCGCGTCGACACTGCCTCCATCCACATCCCATGCCGCGCCGAGAAGCGGCACGTCGAACGAGACCTCGAGCCACGGGAGGGCGCCGTAGGAACCGGACGCGTGGAGTGAACCGTAGCGTCCGACACCCGCGCCGAGACGCTCCGACAGGTCGGTCGATTCGAAGTAGCGCCCCGCGAACGAGAGCGCCAGGACACCTCGCGTCTGGATGCGTGCCGACCTGACGTCGACGAGCCCGACGCCTCCGCAGACCGCGCACGCGTCGTCGGCAGACGAGACGGTGGGCCACATGGACAGCAGCGCCAGCGACGTAAGAAACGCGAGCGAGGTCAGAAATGCACGCACCGTCAGAGACGCCGGCGGTGCCACAAGCGACGACGCGAATCCTCCGGATCGGCCGATGTGTCCTCTGGCGATCACTCTGTGTCCCTCGTCGGTCCACCGTCCGGCGCATCCGGCTCACCGTCCACGTTGTCCCGGGAACCCCCGGAGTCCGCCGAGCCTTCGGGACCGTCGGCGTCTGCTCCCGAGTCCGCTGAGGTTTCGGGGCCGTCAGCGCCTGCTCCCGAGTCCGCCGAGCCTTCGGGACCGTCGGCGTCTCCTCCGCTCCCCTGCTCGCGGGACGTCTCGAGGTAGTTCATCCGGAGCTGGTAGA
>CAZNHF010000110.1:5159-8806 GCA_964572375.1 uncultured bacterium
CCTCCGCTCCCCTGCTCGCGGGACGTCTCGAGGTAGTTCATCCGGAGCTGGTAGAGCACGTGCTCGAGAAGGCGCTCCTCGTCCTTGTTCAGATTCCCGCCGCTCTTCCTCTTCAGCATGTCGAGCATGTCGATGCTGTCGCGAGCGCCGTCCAGATCCAGTTCCACGTCGCCCGTCATGGGATGCGCGATCTTGCCCAGCTGGTGCATGGCGGCCGCCTCGAACGTCGCCACCAGCCTGAAGAAGTGCGCGTCGAGTCCCGGTGTCTTCAGCTCGTCGTCGCCCATGATCCCTCCGAGTCGAATACCATCAAATCTGCCGTTCTCAACCGCTGAGTGTATGCCCGTGCGAGGGGCTCGTCAACAATGTGGTGGGACGCGAGGTCCGGCGCAACATCCGCAGACACGGCGGGAGAAGCACCCCGCCCCCGGGAGGCGCAAGAAGGGCGCGCCGCCCGAAGACGGCACGCCCTTTATGTGATTCCGGTACTTCGACCAGCTACTTCAGCATGATGAGCTTCGCGACCTCGGACTCCTCGCCTACCGTCAGCCTCGCGAAGTAGACGCCGGTCGCCAGCCCTCTGCCCTCGGCATCACGACCGAGCCACGTCACCTCATGCCGGCCTGCGCCGAGTTCACCGTCGACGAGGACATCGACCGAGCGGCCGGCCACATCGAAGATCTCGAGACGCACATCATCACGGCCAGCGCCCGGAACCATGAAGGAGATCGTGGTCGCCGGATTGAACGGGTTCGGCCGGTTGGCCAGGTCGAAGCGCTTCCAGGCCGTCGGCGCGTCGTTCACGCCGGTCCCGCACGCGTCCGGAACGCCGTCACCGTCATCGTCGATCGTAACGGTGTAGACGGAGTCGAGCACCGGCAGTGCCGCCGTGGCGTTCGACGGTGCCGAATCGCCGCCAAGCTCGCCGTCGGGCTCGGGGTCCCAGCAGATCGACGCAGCAAGAGAGATCTCAGCGCCGATGGGAACCGCGTTCGGACCGAGACCGTAGAGCACGTTCCACGGAATCGCCATCTCGCTGCCGCCGTCGGTCCCAAAATTGTGCATCGAGTCGAGAGCACTGACGATCGAGTCTGTGAGCGCCGTCGCCGTCGTCGCGCTGTCGATCGAGAAGAAGCTGTCGGAGTCGTAGGCTCCCTGGTGCTGGTAACAGCCGTACATGAAGTCGGCCGCAAACCCGCTCGCTGTGAAGCTCGCGCCACGCTCCCACGTGTCGATCGCGGTGAGGTCGGTCTCGCCGTTGGCGGTGCCCGGGTCGACGTCGATGTAGAGCAACCAGCTGTTCCCCTGAACCTGACCGTTCACGGCCAGGTAGAGGAAGTCCTCGTCCCAGTCGATGTACAGACCGTAGAGCTCGTTCATCTCCGGATCCTCCGGCGGGTGCCAGCCGGAGTCGTCGTCCGGATCGTCAAGAAGCTCGCCGCACTCCAGCCACTCGCCTGCATCGACGTAGCCGTCGAGCGTGATGCGCGTGTCGGCGGCATAGATGACGCGGACGTCATCGGTATTGTCGACAGCCTCGTTGCCGTTGGTCGCCAGATCGAAGAACGAGTCGACCGCGAGCAGGAGCTCGAGTGTCCCCGGTGTGAGCAGCTCGATGGCGTCGGCCGTCGCCGTGGCGACCTGGATCTGGATGACGGTGGCATCGATCGTGTTCTGGACCGTGGCGGCGCCCGTGAGCGTCACGTCGGCCACGCCGTCGTCGTCCTCATCGATGGCGATGCCGGTCGTGGTCACCGTGTCAAACAGGACGAGTTCGTTGAAGGTGATGTCGAGACGGTCGGCACTCGGATAGTAGTTGGCGACGACCGGGACGGGCGGAAGCACATCGATGAGTCCGGATGTGAGCGCCTCGAGTTCGGCGATCTCATCGGCGACCGGCGCACTCGTGAAGCCGGCGTAGACGTAGAATTCGAACTGCCCCGTGCCGACGACCTCATCGACCTCGAGAAGCGTCGCCGTGTTCGTGACGTTGTGGCTCGCACCGCCGTCACCCAGCACGTAGGCAGCCGTCGCGCCGCTCGAAGTGTTGCGCTGCCCGCAGTAGCTGCCCGTTCCCGGATCCCAGACGCGCGTGAGCTCGGGGTCCCAGATAAGGTCCACGAGGTCCGGCGTCCACCCGCTCTTGACGTATGCGGTCTCGCCGCCGACATCATAGATGACATCGAGATACGGATCGCCGAGCGTGAGACTGACTGTCTTCGTCACGGCGCCGCCCGAGTGCGTCAGCTCGAGTTCGACCATGCTGCCGGTGCTCGAGACAACATTGAAGGAGTAGTCGTCGTGCTCCCGGTCGATGCCGCCGACGCTCACGTCGGAGAGCGCGGCCGTGTGGTTGGTCTCGTTCCAGTCGCCGGCTGTCCCCGCCCAGTACACGTTGTCGTTGCCGACGACCGAGTACCCGTATCCGGAGCCCTTCGCGAAGATCCAGTTCGCCTTGCCGCCGATGGTCTCGAAGACCGCCATGACCCTGTCGTTCCACAGGATCGCCTCGTCGCGTCCGTCCTCATCGATGTCCCAGAGAGAACACCCGGTCGCATTCGTCGCGTATGTACCCATGTCCTCGGCCCACAGCGCGGCCTCGGAGAACGGGTTGGCGTTCTTGATGTGGTTCGAGTAGCGGTGCTCCCACCCGGCGATGTCGCCGCCGTCGTGCCAGCCCGTCTCGTGGAGCATCGACATCATCACGTACCATGCCGACTGCGACAGGTCGTTGTCGGGCCCCGCGGCTATCTTGTCGTGCGCGAACTGCCACGCACCCTGGTAGCCCCACTTCGGATCGTGACCGTCGAGGTTGTCATCGCCGGTGTAGCTCGCCCAGTTGCAGTACCAGGAGTTGTTGCCGCCGCCGTACCCGTACCACTCGCCGAGCAGACCGTACGTCCCGTTCTGGAGCGTGATCGACGTCGAAGGGAAACTCGAGATGACGTCGTCGAGCTTCCAGACGCTGATCTCTGTGCTGTAGAGGCTGCACTGCTGGAGGACGTAGATGTAGTTGTTGAGCGCGGACGGGTGGGTGATGTCGAATCCCGCGACCTCGGCGGCGACCTCCCAGTCGTTCCCGTAGAGGATGATCTCGTCGGAGGTGCCGGCCCAGATGGTGTTCATCGCCGCGCCGGCGTCGTAGCCCATCTGTCCGTTGAAGTCGTTGTCCATCGGCAGGACCTTGAGGCCGTTGTCGAGGACGTAGACGTGGTGATCGTTGTACGCGTCGTTGAGATACCCGCAGTGGACGTAGTCGTCGAGGATGACCGCATCCACGTCGTTGTCGAAGAAGTCGTCCTTGATCGTGTTGTCGATGACACAGGCCGACGCGGTGATGCCGTTGCCGTCGCTGTCGGGGCTCTCGAGCCAGACGCGCTCCGGCACCCACGCGACGGTCGGCCACTGACCGTAGTAGTGGTTCGTCAGCTGACGATGGATGTAAACGGACCAGCTGTTCATGTCGTCGTAGACGAACGGCATGATGTGCTGCGCGTAGGCCGATGTCAGCATCTGCACCCAGCCCTCGCTGATGCCGTTCTGCAGCGAGTCGTTGAAGGCGGGGTCGTGCCATTCGGCGCCCGTGATGAGCGTCCCGGCCATGTGAAAATTGCCGGGCAGATTGTAGTAGTCGTGCGCGTCGAGGA
>CAZNHF010000111.1:0-8801 GCA_964572375.1 uncultured bacterium
GTCCCGGCCATGTGAAAATTGCCGGGCAGATTGTAGTAGTCGTGCGCGTCGAGGATCTCGTCAAAGCCGTCGTCCGGGTTGGCCGGGTCGCCCGCGTACGATGCGTTCTCGCCCTTCTCTCCCCAGTAGACGGTCGTGTAGGTGAGCCCCTGGTTGCCATGCTGCGCGAAGGCTACGTTGTGGTCGCCGCGTCTCGGCTCGTTCGTCGCGAGGAGCTGATCGTGCACCTCCCCGTCCACGACGGAGACGACCGCGTACCGGATCGGTGTCTCCTCACGCTCGGCGATCCCCGCGGCGATCGCGCCGTACTCAGACTCACTGTAGCCGGCGGCCTGTGCCGCCGCCCTCATGAACCCGTCGGGCAGCGCGATCTCGCACTCGATCGAGTGGAGCCTGGCCTCGATGACGACCGCACGCACGAGGTCCGACACCCTGCTGCCGTCAACCGCGAACGAAGTCGCTTCGAACGTTCCACGTTCCGCGTATCCCATCCGCACACCCGCGTCCCACATGATCGGCACCCGCGCGTCGAGCCCGTCGGGCAACGCCATGGTGCCGCCGCTCTCGTAATCGATGAGGACGTAGATCTCGGCGCCCGCGTCCTTGAACCAGTCGGTCCGCCCGTCAAGCCCCTGCATCATGAACATACCGACGCGCAGGACGATGGCGTCCTCCTGCTGGTCGGCATAGAACGCCATGATGTCGCCCGAGTGACCTGTCGCATCCGCGTCGTCATAGATGCCGTCGATCGCCTTGCAGTTGATGGCGCCGTAGTCGCTGAGGTCGCCGTCCGCCCGGATGCCGGCGGACGCGCTCAGTACCGCGACCGCGATGACGAGCCACAGGGTGACTGCACCGACTGCCGCACTGGTCGGATTGCCGCGACGTCTCATGAGGTCTCCCCTTCTCGTAGTTGCAGGCGGCCACCCGGCGTGTACCGGGTGCGACCGCAGTGCCGATTCCAGACGCCCGCCGCGCCGACCGAACCGGCCGCCCGACGGGCACATCTAACAGTATCAGAGTCCCATCCATCCGGATGGTGCGGATATACTCGCTCAACCCTATGATACCACAGAATGGGCGTTTGGTCAATGAACAGCCCGTTCCGAGAGCACCGCTGCTTGTGCCAAATCACGCAATGTCCTATACTTATCAAGATGCAATGGGTCACACGCCCCGGACGGGAGGACACGTGAAGCGACGGACCGGAAGTGCAGCCTTTGCGGCGATGATCGCGATCGCGATCATGGTCGCGGCCGTCAGCCCGACTTTCGCCGCCGGACACGATGACAACGTTGAGTGGAACGGCATCTCGCACGTCGGCTGGCTCGACCGCGAACCGCGATGCCCAATCGACGGCGAGGCGTTCACGGCCTCGTTCATGACCTACACCAACGATATCACAGCGGCCCGCATGCGCATCGACGATGGCGCCAGTGCCTGGATCGACGCATCGAAGACCTCCGTGCGCGGACCGCATGACATCTGGTCAGTGACGGTGCCGGCAACGACCGCGACTGACCTGTCCTACTGGTTCGAGATCACCGACGGTCTGGAGACCGACTATCTCAGCATCGACGGCATGTCCGCGTCCACGCCGACCGATAGCGGCTTTGTGGTCGACTTCGTCACCCTGGAGCACGCACCCGTCGGCGCGACGCCGACGTCGGACGGCGGGACAACCTTCCGCGTCTGGTCGCCATCCAGAACGGTGGCGCACGTCAGAGGCGCCTTCAACGGCTGGAGCACGTCCGACCCGATGACGAAGACGGGCGAGTACTTCGCGGTGCACGTTCCCGAGGCTCACGTCGGACAGACGTACAAGTACTACTTCCAGAACAGCGTCTGGAACACCGATCCCCGGGCGCGGCGCCTGGACCCGGGTGACAACTACAATGCCTTCATCCTCGCGCCCGACTCATATGACTGGCAGGTCGAGGACTTCGACGTCCCGGACTTCGAGGAGATGGTCATCTACCAGCTTCACGTCGGGACCTTCGCCGGCCGGAACGATCCGTACGGCTCGGAGTCCTTCCCGGCGGGGTTCGCCGAGGTCACCGAGCGTGCCGATCACCTGGCCGAACTCGGGATCAATGTCGTGATGCTCAACCCGATCACCGAGTTCCCCTACGACTACTCCGCGGGGTACAACCCGGTCACGGCCTGGTCACCGGAGTGGATCTACGGCACGCCCGACGAGCTCAAGGCCATGGTCGATGCGCTCCACGAGCGCGGCATCGCAACGATCCACGACATCGTCTGGAACCACCTCTCGTACAGCGACAACTTCCTCTGGAACTACGATGGAACGCAGATCTACTTCGACGACCCGGCTGTCGAGACACCGTGGGGCAGTCAGGCTGACTTCGACAGCGAGGGCGTGCGCGACTACTACGCCGAGAGCGCCTTCTCGTGGCTCGAGGAGTTCAGGATGGACGGCTTCCGGATGGACGCCACGTCCTACATGAACATCGCCCCGCAGGAGGCTTCGGGCTGGAGTCTGATGCAGCGTCTCAACGACGAGATGGACCGACGCGCCAGCGACAAGATCTGCATAGCCGAGCAGCTCCCGGACAATTCGTGGGTCACACGACCCACGTCCCTCGCGGGAGCAGGATTCGACTCGCAGTACTACGACGAGTTCACAGACCGGCTCCGTGACGAGATCTTCGACGCGGCGTCGGGCGACCCGGAGATGTGGAAGATCCGCAACATCATCAACGGAGGCGGGCTGTACCTCGCCGGCCGCTATGTCACCAACTACGTCGAACTCCACGACGAGTGCTGGCCCTCGAGCGGCGGACAGCGCCTCGTCAAGTCGATCGACACGACCGCGCCGCACGACGACCAGTACGCGAAGGGACGCGCGAAGCTCGCGCAGGGCCTCGTGCTCACGTCGCCCGGCATCCCGGCGATGATCATGGGCACCGAATGGCTCGAGGACACGGACTTTGGAACGGACTCGGGCAACCGCATCGACTGGTCGAAGAAGACGACGTACGCGGGGATCTTCGATTACTTCAGGGACGTCATCACACTACGGACCACGACGGCGGCGCTCCGGGCCGACGCCGGACATGACGTGTTTCATCTCAACGAGAGCGGCAACCTCCTTGCGTTCCAGCGATGGGACGGCGGCGGCGGACTCATCGTCGTGGTCGCGAACTTCTCCAACACCGACTACTCGAACTACCGCATCGGTCTGCCGTCCGGCGGGAACTGGACCGAGCTGGTCAACAGCCAGAACCCGGGTTACATGGGAAGCGGCGGGACGAACCCGGGCGCGCTTGCTGCGGAGTCGACGCCCTACGACGGCTTCAGCAATTCGATCCAGCTCACCGTGCCGAGGATGGGACTTCTGATCCTCTCGAACGGTATAGGAACGGGTGTCGAGGACGTACCGGGCGAGATCGGAAGCGCGCTGATGCTCGCGCCGCGGCGCAATCCGATGAGCGCCGGCACCGAGATCGCTCTCACACTGCCGTCCGCATCACACGCGGTGCTCTCCATCTATGACGTGCGAGGCAGACGTGTGGCGACCATCGTCGATGAAGAGCTTCCGGCAGGGACGAGCTCCCACGCGTGGCACGGCAACGACGATGCCGGCCGCTCCCTCCCCTCCGGCGTCTACTTCGCGAGGCTCACGGCGAACGCGGGCAGCACGAGCGGTGGAAGCGCGGGCGCCGAAAGCGCCTATGCGAAGCTGGTGCTGCTGCGGTAGCGCGCGGAGCCGCAAGCCTCCACACGACGAGCGACGCACAACCGAAGACGGCCGGCCCCATTGGGTCGGCCGTTCTTCACGTGGGACCGCAGACCGAGCCGCCCGAACAGCTGTTGATACGCGACAGGTAATCCGCTATAATTGTCATGCGACCATCAATGTCCTCAGTTGCAGCGACCTCACTCCCCGGGAGGTCTCGTGAGCATTGCGATGACTGTTGGACGCTCCACCCGTTTCTCCGCGCTCAGCGCGGCTCGCTCGAACACCAGGCACTGCCGCGCCGCGCTCTCCGTGGCTGCGGCGGTCGCGCTTCTCGCCGCTGCCGCGATGCCTCTCAGCGCCCGCACGATCGTTGTCGACGTCCGGGGCGGCCACGACTTCCCCACGATCTACCAGGGTGTCTACAACGCGGCCGACGGCGACACCGTCCTGGTCAAATCCGGCATCTACAAGGGCGACTGGAACAGGGACATCGAATTCGGCGGACGCGGGATCAAGCTCCTCTCCGACCGTGGGCCCTCCATGACATGGATCGACTGCGAGGGGCTCGGCAGGGCCTTCAAGTTCGAGAGCGGCGAGGACAGCACGGCCGTCGTCAGAGGTTTCACGATCCGCAACGGGTCCTCGAGCTACGGCGGTTCCGCCATCCTCGCCGGCGGAACATCACCGACGCTGCTCGATCTCGTCATCGAGGATTGTCGTACGCCAGGCGGGTACTGGTCTGTCCGCGGAGGCGCCATCCGATGCAACGCGTCGGCGGCGCCCATCATCCGGAACGTCATCTTCTCCGGCAACACCGGCGGCCAGGGCGGAGGGATCCTCTGCTACGGTGGAGCCAGCCCCCTCATAGAGAACTGCACGTTTGCGGGCAACCGTGGGACGTATGGCGGTGGTGCCGTGTACTGCGACGCCTCCTATCCCGTCATCCGGCACTGCGTGCTGTCACACAGCACGGCAGGCGGCGGCATCGCGTGCGTCGAAGGTTCGCTGCCGACCGTCGAGGCGTGCATCATCTACGGAAACGCCGGCGGCGATGAGCCGTGCGGCGATGTCGTCAGCTGGCTCTCGGAAGATCCTCTCTTCTGCGACGCCGGGTCCGGTGACTTCGAGGTCTGCGACGAGTCCCCGTGTCTGCCGGAGAACAACCCGTTCGGCGTGCTCGTCGGCGCGCGTGGGGCGGGTCCCTGCCCGTGCCCGCCGGCCCAACCCCCGAAGGTGTGGCACGTGCCGGGGGACTTCGCAACGATCCTCGAGGCGCTCGAAGCGACATCGTATGGCGACACCGTGCTTGTGAAACCCGGCACGTACGCCGAGAACCAGCTCAGTATCCCGTGGGGTGTCTACGTCAAAGCTACCGAGGGACCGGATGTGACGACGGTCGAGGCGATCGACCCGCACTGCGTGTACTTCGGAGAGCGACTCTCAGGCAGCCTTGGCGATATCGCCGTTGCAGACACCGCCGTCGCTCGCACGGCGGCGGCCCGCGTTGGCCCGACAGCCGTGCTGGACGGGTTCACTCTCACAGGTGCGACCGGAGGCGCCATCTGGATCACGGCCGCGAGTCCGGTCATCCGCAACTGCGCGATCGCCGGCAACTCCGCGTACGAAGGTGGAGCGATCCACTGCGACTCATACTCCTCGCCGCTCATCGAGGACTGCCGGCTGACGAAGAACACGGGTCTGGAGTCCTCGAGCGGACACGGCGGAGGTGCCGTGAGCGTCCACCAGTACGCCGCGCCGGAGTTCGTGAGGACGGTCATCGCCGACAACACCGCCGTGCGCGGGGGCGGCATCTACATCAATGAGGGCGGGTCCGCCTCGCTCTCGCAATGTACTGTCGCGGCGAACGCGGCAGAGGTCGGCGGCGGACTCTATGTCGAGGCGGAGGCCGCGGCTCTCATCGATGCCTCGGTGGTGGCGCACGGCGGGGCGGGCGAGCCGATCCACTGTGATGATGGAATCGACGTGACGACCATGCACTCGGTCATCTTCGGCAATTCCTGGGGGGACTCACTCTGCGGCATGCACGCCGACAACATCTTCGACGACCCGCTCTTCTGCGATTGGAGTTCCGGCGACTTCTCCGTCTGCTCCGAGTCCCCGTGCCTCCCGCAGAACAATCCCTTCGGGATCCAGCTCGGCGTGGAGGGCGACGGCGGCTGCCCGTGCCCTGCGGGCGGGACCGCGCTGCGGGTCCCGCAGGACTACGGGTCGATCACCGAGGCTGCCGGAGTTGCCGTCTACGGCGACACGATCATCGTGAGCGCGGGCACCTATGCGGAATCCGAGATCATGCTCCCTCCCGGCGTGCCCCTGCTCTCAGTTGCCGGCCCGGAGTCAACGACGATCGCCGTCGGGCTCGGCACAGCCCTCAGACTCGGAGAGCCCGCGCGATCTGACGATGCTGAGAGACTCGCGGGCATCGGAGGGAGAGCAGATCGAGCGGGGACGCTGGTCCGAGGCTTCACTGTGACCGGCGCCACGGACTCGGGTGTCCTGATACGCGGACGCTTGGTTCACCTCGAGAACATGGTGATCGAATTCAATGCGGCGAGCGCGCTCGGCGGCGGGGTTCGCTGCTATGACGCCGACGTCCACATCAGCAACTCGCGGTTCGTCGGGAATGCGGCCGTCGCGCTGGGGACAGGAGCGGGCGGCGCGCTCTACTGCCGCGATTCGTCCGTCCGGGTCACCGGCGTGGAGTTCGTGGACAACAGGGCGTCCCTCGGCGGAGCCGTCAGACTTCGCGCGTCAACGTCAGAGACCCACGAAGTTCGATTCGAGAACTGCACGTTTCTGAGAAACAGCGCCGATGAAGGGGCCGCCATCAGCACGTTTGGGAACGCAGATATCGGAGTTAAGAGCTGCACGTTCGTGGGCAACGAGGGCAACGAGGGGTCGTCCATCTGGACACTGTACAGCTCTGCCCGGGTTGAGAACTCGGTCTTCGCCTTCGCTCCATGGGGGCCGTCTTTCGAGTGCGGGACGAACTCGTTCATCGACCTCACTGACTGCGTGATCCATGCGGAACCGGACACGCAGACGCTCTGCGCTACGACCAACAATGTCATGTTCGCCAACCCGCTCTTCTGTGATCTGCTCGGCGGGAATCTCAATGTCTGCGAGGATTCGCCGTGTCTTCCCGAGAACGGCTACTTCGACGAGCTCGCAGGCGCCCACGGCGACGGAAGCTGTGTGTGCCCCGCCTCGGTCGGCGCCGTGCTCCGCGTTCCCGACGACTGGCCGAGAGTCGCTGACGCTCTCGCCCGGGCGACTGCGGCGGACACGGTTCTGATCGCCCCGGGGATCTATCCGGAGCACGACCTCAGCATTCCGTGGGGCGTGACCGTCATCGGAGAAGGCGGAGCCGAGACGACGGTCATCGATGCTGAAGGACAGGGCAGCGTCTTCCGGGCCGGCATGATGCCGGACGGGCGAGCAGAAGGCATCTCAACGCACCTCGAGGGTCTGACTATCACAGGAGCGTCGAGTTCCGGCCTCTACGCGACCGGAGGCCGTCCGGTCATCGTGGACTGCGTGTTCACCGGCAATGCCGGCACCCCCGGAGGCGCCATGAGGTTGCGCGACGGGTGCGACGCCGTCATCACGAACGTGCAGTTCATCGCCAACGAGTCGCCGGACCACGATGGCTACGGCGGTGCGGTCCACTGCGCGGGCTGGAGCAATGCCGAGTTCACGCGCTGTGTCTTCATCGGAAACAGCTCGGAGCGGGGCGCCGCGATCGCGTGCAGAAGCAGCGCCCCCTCGATCACGAACTGCACGTTCGCAGGCAACACATCCGTCAGGGGCAGTTCCATCCACTGCCGGGACGGCTCCAAGTGCAGCGTGACCAACTCGATCTTCGCGTTCGGCGAGGGGTCACCGCCGGTCTATCTCGACGATGACGACATATTCGTTGCCGAGTACTCACTCGTATATGGTAACGCCGGCGCGGACACACTGGCCGGAACCCAAGGAGAGATCCTGCGAGAGGATCCGCTCTTCTGCGACTGGCCGACCGGCGCGGTTGGCCTGCAGGCCCATTCACGGGGCCTTTCACACAACAACCCGTGGTTCGAGGCGATCGGTGCACGGCAACAGGAATGCGGTCCGCTGCCCGTGATCATTCATTGCGATGGAACCGGGGACTTCCCGACACTCCAGGCCGCCATCGATGTTTCCGACCATGGAGATGTCATCATCGCCGGCGTCGGTGTGTTCTCCGGGGAGGGAAACCGGGACATCGACTTCGGCGGCAAGCGGCTCAAGCTGAGAACAGCCCTCGGCCCCGAACAGACGACCATCGACTGCGAAGGGCTTGGACGGGCTTTCCGCTTCGCTTCCGGTGAGGACACACTGTCAGTCGTGCGCGGGTTCACGATCACGGCAGGCAGCGAGGGTGACGGAGGGGCGGTCCTGGCAAGCGGCTCCTCCCCGCTCATCGAGGACTGCATCATCCGGGACTGCTCCGCAGAACGAGGCGGAGCGATCGCATGCGCGAACAACGCGTCGCCGCTGCTCAGATGTATCGAGATCACGGGGAACGAAGCGGACAGGGGCGGCGGTGTCTATTCGTCCGGCGGTGAACCGATGCTGCGTGACATCGTGTTCCGCGCGAACAGCGCGCGTGAGAACGGCGGCGGACTCGACTGTCGGGCCAACACGCATCTCGACCTTCGGCGCGCCGCATTCATCGACAACTCCGCCGCGGGATCGGGTGGCGGAGTCCACTGCATGCTCTCGGCTCCCCTGCTCCGGAACGTGACGTTCGTCGGGAACGCGGCACCCACCGGCGGCGGGATCTCATCGATAAACGCATCTCCGCATCTCAACGGCTGCATCGTCTCCTTCACGACGTCGGGTGAGGCGATGTACTGCGAGGGAACACTCACTCCCTACGTTGAGCACTGCGTCGTGTACGGCAATGCCGAGGGCGACGAGCTCTGCGGTACCGATGGCGGCGACAACTTCTTCGTCGACCCGCTCTTCTGTGACCTGCTCGGTGAGGACCTCACGCTCTGTGAGAACTCCGAGTGCTTCCGCCCTGTGGCCCCCGAATCTCACATCGGGATGTACGGAG
>CAZNHF010000112.1:0-8635 GCA_964572375.1 uncultured bacterium
CATCTGGGTGCAGCGTCAGCCACAGCCTGGAGTACTACCGGTACAGGGCCTTGATGCTGCCCCAGGTGACCTCATCAACAGGCGTGATGATGAAGTCGATACATCCGCAGACATTGTGCGGATCGGCACCGTAGAGGTCGCCCTGGATCGACCAGTAGATGCAGTCGGTGTAGAAGACGTCGGGCGTCGTGCACTCGATCCAGATCAGTGTGCCTTCGGTCGAGTAGATCTCGCCGTACTCGCCGTCGTTGTCGGCCCAGATCGCGGTGTGGTTGACGGGCGGGATGTACATGTCCCAGCTCGGACGGCCGGCATCGATCTCTGTGAAGCCCATCGTTCCCTCGAAGAGCGTGAAGCCATCAGGGAAGGAAATTTCGACGTTGGTGATCCACTCGGCGTCGCTCGAGTCGTTCTGGACCCAGAACTCGAACAGGTAGGTCTGGCCCACGGTCATGCTGACGGGTGAAACGAGTGTGACGTTGGCGCCCTCGATCTCACGCCCGGCGAATGCCGGCAGCGTGAGGACGACGATAGCGAGCAGCACTATCAATGCTCTCATGGTGCGTCCCTCCATGCGTTTGGTCCGTGTTACCCCAAGTCGCGTCCCGTCCATGGTGGAGACGCGAACCCCTTGTAGCGTACTCAATCCGGCTGACGCGCCCGGCCTCCTTCCCGGACAACCACAGTCCGAAGCAGCAGCGTCCGCAATCTACTGTCACGGAACCCGCCCTACGTGCGCAGACTTCGACATTTCGACGAGGTCATTATACCAGAATCCTGCTCGGATTGCAAGATATGAAGTGCGAAAGCAACAAGAGGATATGCGGCACAGTGATGCGTCGAGTGAGCGGGGATTCACGACGGTTGAACCCCTGCAGGCGTGGACGAATGGGGTGTATGGCGGAGGACCGGACACTCGTCGGAGCGCCCGGTCCTTCCGTCTGGCGTGGTCGAAGCCAGTGCCGACGCCGGCGTGCCGATGCCGGCCTGTCGATACCGATGGCCGGTGTGCCGATGCCGACGCCGCTGCTACCGATAGAGAGCCTTGATCGAACTCCACGTACTCAGCTCGACCGGTGTGACGACAAGGTCGATCACGCCCGTCACGTAGTGCGGCTCACCGCCCCAGATGTCGCCCCAGAGCTCCCACGTGATGGTCGCCGGCTCGATCGGTGACGGCGCCGTCCAGTCGACCCACACGTCGCACGCTTCCGTCGAGTAGATCTCACCGTAGCCACCGTTCCCGTCGGCCCAGACGGCCGTGGGGACGGTCGGATAGGCCGCCATCGCGAAGTTGGGTCGAGTCGCCGTGATCATCTGGTGACCCATCGTCTCCTGATGGAGTACGCCGCCTGGGAAATGGATCTCGACAGACGCGATCCACTCGGCGTCGGACGATGCGTTCTGAACGGTGAAGAGCATCGTCTGAGTCACGCCCGGGGTCACGGAGGCAGGCGAGACCAGGGTGACGGTGGCGCCGTCGATCTCGAGTGCCAGAGCCGGCACGGCGAGAGCGATTACGAGAGACACAACGAGCAGTCTGATCATCACTACACCTCCTTGTTCGAACGGGTGAACAGCAGTTGGCGGCCGGCCGGCCGTAGAGGAAGGAGGTGCGAAGGTCGAAGAGTGCGGCCTGTTGCCACCGCGCCAGGTCGTGTGCGCGGGAGTCGCGCAGAGTGGCACCGCTCACGGACGTCGACGCGAGCAGAGCGACCCGTTGAATTGACGACCACTGTTCATTCTAGCAAGGTCATGCTCCGCCTGTCAAGTCGAATCCCATGAGAGGCAGCTCGATCCTTCCCTCTCCGAAGTGCCCAGCCACAGGCGCGTTGACGCATCCGGGGCGCCCGTGATATCATCCGGCCTGACTCGTCGGCAGGCATCTCTCGCCTGCCCACTCACTCCACCCGCACAGCGAGGTTCATGACGTGAAGCTGGGTTCGCACGAGCTCACGCCGCTCGACGCCGGCACGTTCCTGTATGACGGCGGAGCGATGTTCGGCGTCATCCCGCGCGTCATCTGGGAGCGTCTGTTCGAGCCGGACGAGGAGAACCGCATCCGCCTCTCCCTGGTGCCGCTTCTCATCCGGACGCCGACCAGAAGGATTCTCGTCGACACAGGTCTCGGTCTGCGGCTTGAGAAGCGCGAACGGAAGATCTTCGGACTCAGCGATGAGAGCGGCGTCGTGGAGTCGCTCCGCTCGCACGGCGTCGCCCCCGAGGATATCGATGTCGTCGTCCTGACGCATCTGCACCTGGACCACGCCGGGGGAGCGGTGGACGAGCGCGACGGCGTCCTCGTCCCCGCGTTCCCGAGCGCGCGGTACGTCGTGCATGAGCTGGAGTGGCAGGAGGGACACGCGCCGAACGCCATGAACGAGGCGGCGTACCGTCGCGACGACTTCGTCCCGCTCCACGAGGCGGGCGTGCTCGACATCGTTGACGCAGACGAGACCTCGCTCGGCGAGGGGATTTCGCTCATACGGACCGGAGGACACTGCGCCGGGCATCTGATGGTCGTGGTCCGGGGAGACGGCGGCACGGTCGTCTATCCGGCGGACCTCATTCCGACGCGCCATCACTTCCGGGCGCCGTACACGGCCGGCGTCGACGTCTATCCGCTCGAGGTCATCGAGCGCAAGGAGGAACTCCTGAGGGAAGCGGCGGCGAACGGCTGGACGCTTATCCTCGACCACGATCCGATCGGCGTGGTCGGCCGCGTTGGGCGGGATGAGAAGGGGCGATACCGGTTCGAGGACATCGTCGAACCGCAGGACGTCACGGATGAGAAAGAGATCCAGAGACCGGGCGGCGTCCCGGACGGAGAGGTGCCCGCATGACCCCAGGAGCGATCCCCGACGCACGCGAGCGAGTGCTCGTGCTCAACCCCGGATCCACCTCGACCAAGGTCGCGGTCTTTGACGGAGACACTCAGGTGTTCGAGGAGACTCTTCGTCACGCCCGCGATGAACTCGCGCGGTTCCCGACCATTATGGACCAGCTTGAATACCGCAAGGGAATGGTGCTCGAGCTGCTCGGGGAGCGGGAGATTGATGTCGCGACACTCTCCGCCGTCGTCGGGCGGGGAGGACTCATGCGTCCCGTGGCCAGCGGCACATATGCGGTCAACGACTTGATGCTCCACGACGTCCGCATCGGCCACCTCGGGCAGCATGCGTCGAACCTCGGCGCGGTGCTCGCTCACGAGATTGCGGGACCCGGGCGGCTTCCGGCGTTCGTGGTCGACCCGGTGGTCGTCGACGAGATGAACGACCTCGCGCGCTTCTCGGGCATCCCGGAGATAGAGCGGACGAGTCTCGTCCACGCCCTGAACGTCAAGGCGACGGCACGCCGCGTGGCTCGGGAGCTCGACCAGCCGCTTGGCGAGGTCAACCTCGTGGTCGCGCACCTCGGCGGTGGCATCAGCGTTGTCGCCATAGACCGCGGCCGCATGACCGACGTCTCGAGCGCGCTGTCCGCGGGCCCGTTCACGCCGGAACGCGCGGGCACCGTCCCGACGCTCGAACTCGTCGACATGTGTTTTTCCGGCGAGTATGCGCGCGACGAGGTTCGCCGGAAGCTGGTTGGCGGGGGCGGCTTCGTCGCCTACCTCGGGACGAACAGCGCGAAGGAGGTCGAGGACCGCATCATCGCGGGCGACGAGCGGGCGACCGTCGTCATGGACGCCATGCTCTACCAGGTCGCCAAGGAGATCGGAGCGATGGCCGCGGTCCTCCGTGGCAACGTCGATGCGGTCGTCCTGACCGGGGGCCTGGCCAATGCCGAATACATCACGTCGCGGATAGCCGCCCGCGTGGACTTCATCGCGCCCGTGGTCGTGGTCCCGGGCGAAGATGAGATGGAGGCTCTCGCGGAGGGTTGTCTGCGCGTGCTCAGAGGTGAAGAGGCGGCGCTTGAGTATCCGGGAGACGCCGGCGCGGCCGGGAGGGGACACGACGATGCGTGACCGACACGAGTCCGGCTGGATCGAGGTGATCTGCGGGAGCATGTTCTCGGGTAAGAGCGAGGAGCTCATCCGGAGGCTTCGCCGGGCGAAGATCGCGAAGCAGAAGATCCTCGCGTTCAAGCCGGCTCTCGACGACAGATACGATGAGGACAGTATCGTGTCGCACGACGATCGGCGCGTGGAGTCCGTTCAGGTCTCGGATGCGCGGGAGGTCCTCTCGTACATCGACGGCGACACTGAGGTCGTCGGGCTCGACGAGGGCCAGTTTCTCGGCGAGGCGCTCCCCGAGGTCTGCGAGGAGCTTGCGAACCGTGGCATCCGCGTCATCGTCGCCGGGCTCGACCAGGACTACCTCGGCCGGCCGTTCGAGCCGATGCCCCAGGTGATGGCCGTCGCGGAGTACGTCACGAAGACGCTGGCCGTCTGCATGCAGTGTGGCCGCCCGGCCAACAGGACTCAGCGGCTCATCCACTCGGACGAGCGTGTCGTCGTCGGCGCCACGGGCGCCTACGAGGCACGCTGTCGGGCCTGCTTCCGCCCGCACGACGACGGGGAGCCGCGTCCGTCGGGCGACGCCCCGTGAACCCGCGGGGATGCGCCGCGAACATGCGGCGGATGCCCCGCGCGAATCCCCACAATATGGGGGCTTCTCATTCCGAAAGTCCTTGCAGGCAGGCGTCTTCCGTAGAGCGGGCGCCTGCCTTTTGCGTTGCTGTGCCCTGTGCGCGCGACTATAATCAATGGTTCGATGAGAGTACGAGAATCAATGGTTCGATGAGAGTATGAGAATCAATGGTCCGATGAGAGTACGAGTCGTCTTCGACGGGTGCCTATGTCTATCGCGGACAACGTATCGGCAGTGAGGGCACGGATCGAAGATGCGTGCGACCGCGCGTTTCGCGACCCTGGCGACGTGCGCCTCGTTGCCGTCACGAAGACGGTCGGCGTGACGCGCATCGCCGAAGCGGTCCGGGCGGGCATCGACTGCATCGGCGAGAACCGGATTCAGGAGGCGGCCGAGAAGTTCGGAGGGCTTCCGCCCATCGAGAAGCACCTCGTCGGGCATTTGCAGACGAACAAGGTCAAGAAGGCGCTCGAGCTCTTTGACGTCATCCAGTCGGTCGACAGCGTGAGGCTCGCTCGCGAGATCTCGCTGGCGTCTGCAGCCGACGGCCGTCGCGTGCCGGTACTTGTCGAGGTGAACACCTCCGGCGAGGACAGCAAGTACGGGCTCGGACCCGGCGAGACCGTTGCGGCCATCGAGGAGATGGCGGACCTGGACGGGATCGAGGTCACGGGGCTCATGACGATAGGGGCCTTTCTGCCGGATCCGGAGGACGTCCGCCCGTGTTTCAGGGCGCTTCGGGCCATCCGGGACGAGATCGAGGATCTGGTCATCCCCGACGTTCGCATGGAGCATCTGTCGATGGGGATGACGAACGATTTCGAAGTCGCTATAGAGGAGGGCGCGACCATCGTAAGGGTGGGCCGCGCCATATTCGGGGAGCGCTGATGTTCGCAGCCGCGAACCTGCTGACGGCTTTTGCTTATCTTGTGAACCTGGCGCTTCGGCTGTACGGGTTCTGCATCATCGGGGTCGCCATCATCTCGTGGGTGGCGCCTCGCTCTTCGCACCCGGTCATCATGTTCCTTCGGAGCATCACGGAACCGGTGCTCTATCGGGTCCGCCGGGCGCTGCCGTTCGTCTATCAGTCGGGGATCGACTTCTCGCCGATCGTGGTGCTCCTCGGGATCGAGTTCCTGAGGATGTTCATCGTTCCGACTCTCTATCAGATGGCCGATCGGCTGGGATAGCCGACGGTGAAAGGAAGGTCGACCATGGCGAAGGCTCTCACGCTCAGGGACAAGATCGACAAGGCCGTCGCGTACATCCGTACGCAGAGCGAACTCAAGCCGACCATCGCGGTCGTCCTCGGGAGCGGGCTCGGGAACCTCTCGAGCCACATGGAGATCGACGCCGTCATCCCGTTCAACAAGATCCCACACTTCCCGGTCTCGGGCGTCGAGGGGCATGCCGGCGAACTCATCCTCGGCAAGATCGGTCGCCGCCGCGTCGCTCTCATGAACGGGCGTGTCCACTACTATGAAGGCTACACGATGCAGGAGGTGACCTTCCCCATTCGCGTCCTCCGGGCGCTGGGTGCGAGGAAGCTCGTCCTGACGTGTGCCGGCGGGGGGATGAACCCGCTCTATGAGAAGGGCGACATCGTCGCGATCGTCGATCAGATCAATCTGACAGGCGACAATCCGCTCATCGGTCCGAACGACAACAAGCTGGGAACCAGGTTCCCTGACATGTCGCAGCCGTACGACCGCGAGTACGTCAAGATGACTGAGGAGATTGCCCTCGAAGAGCGGATCCCGCTCAAGAAGGGTGTCTTTGTCGGCGTCGCTGGGCCGTGCCTCGAGACCGCCGCGGAGTATCGCTTCCTCTCTATGATAGGCGGCGACGTTGTGAGCATGTCGATGGTCGCGGAGAACATCGTGGCCATCCATGGAAAGATGAGGGTCGTTGGGCTTGCCGTCGTCACGGACATCTGTCTTGCTGACGCGTTGGAACCGGCAAGCCACAAGGAAATTCTCAAGGTCGCAGAGGCGACCGAACCCAGGCTCACGCAGCTCGTTTTCAGGCTCATTGGCAAGATGTAGCACGCCCCGGGCATTTGCGTCGGGGCGCCCGGCGTGAACAGTCGGGGGACGAGGGACACCATGGGTTTTAAGGAGTTTCCGAGAGAGATGACCACCGCGGAACTCGAGCGCGAAGTGCTCGGGTTCTGGGATGAGAACGACACGTTCAGACGGAGCGTGGACGAGCGCGAAGGTGCGCCCCGTTTCGTATTCTTCGAAGGACCGCCGACCGCGAACGGCCACCCCGGCGCACATCATGTCATCGCGCGTTCCATCAAGGACATGGTCTGCCGTTACAAGACGATGACGGGGTTCCAGGTCAGCCGCAAGGCGGGTTGGGACACGCACGGTCTTCCTGTCGAGATCGAGGTCGAGAAGCGGCTCAAACTCGAGGACAAGGAGGACATCGAACGGTACGGGGTCGCGGAGTTCATCGCGAAGTGTCGCGACAGCGTCTTCACCTACAAGAACGAGTGGGACGAGCTGACGCACCGGATGGCGTACTGGGTCGATCTCGAGCATCCGTACGTGACCTACGCGAACGACTACATCGAGACGATATGGCACATCCTCAAGCTGATGTGGGACCGTGATCTCATCTACCAGGGTCACAAGATCCTGCCGTACTGCCCGCGATGCGGAACACCTCTGTCGAGTCACGAGGTCGCGCAGGGCTATGCCGACGCCGAGGACCCGTCGGTCTTCGTGCGGATGCGTTTGAAGGACGAGCCCGGCACGTCGTTCCTGGTCTGGACGACGACGCCGTGGACGCTTCTGTCGAACGTCGCGCTCGCCGTGGCGCCGGAGGAGTCGTACGCCATCGTCGACAACGGCGATGAGAAGCTCATTCTGGCCGAGGCGCTTCTGAAGGTCCTCGACGCGCCGCTCGTGTACGCGGACGACGCGCTGCCCGAGGGCGGCTGGCGCATCGTCGACCGCGTAAAGGGCGCCGACCTTCTGGGGAAGGACTACGAGCCGCTCTACAGCTTCGTCCCGTTCGAGGAACGCGGTCACTACGTCATCGCCGGAGACTTCGTCACGCTCAATGATGGCACGGGGATCGTGCACATCGCGCCCGCCTTCGGCGAGGACGACAACCGCGTCGGTCGCGAGAACGGTCTTCCGTTCCTCCAGCCGGTCGACGGCGCAGGGCGCCTCACTGCCGAGATCGAGCCATGGGCCGGCAAGTTCATCAAGGACGCCGATCCGTTCATCATGGACGAGCTCAAGGGACGCGGGCTTCTCTTCCGCCGCGGCACCATCGTCCACACGTATCCGTTCTGCTGGCGGTGCGATTCGCCGCTCGTCTACTACGCGCGGAACTCGTGGTATCTGAAGACGACGCAGTTCAAGGAAGAAATGATCGCGCTCAACCAGAAGATCAGCTGGCACCCGAAGGAAATCGGGCTCAACCGGCTGGGTGACTGGCTCGAGAACAACGTCGACTGGGCCATCTCGCGCGACCGCTACTGGGGCACGCCGCTGAACATCTGGATCTGCGACGAGTGTGGCTCCATGGATGCGGTCGGCAGCATCGAGGAACTCCGGTCCCGCGCGACCGACGCGCCCGAGGGCGAGATCGACCTCCACAAGCCGGTCATCGACGGCATCCACCTCAAGTGCGGAGGCTGCGGAGGCTCGATGACCCGCACGCCGGAGGTCATCGACTGCTGGTTCGACTCCGGCAGCATGCCGTACGCGCAGTGGCACTGGCCGTTCGAGAATCAGGAGCTCTTCGAGAAGAACTTCCCCGCCGATTTCATAGCGGAGGGCGTCGACCAGACGCGCGGGTGGTTCTACTCGCTCCTGGCGATCTCGACCATCGTCTCCGGTACGTCGGCGTTCAAGCGCTGCGTCGTCAACGACATGGTGCTCGACAAGAATGGCAAGAAGATGAGCAAGCGGATCGGCAACATCGTCGATTCGATGAAGTTGATGGACGAGGACGGAGCCGACGCGCATCGCTGGTACATGCTCTCGACGAGTCCTCCGTGGCTCCCGACGCGGTTCGACGAA
>CAZNHF010000113.1:0-8481 GCA_964572375.1 uncultured bacterium
AGCGCTGTCGACTCGCCACCAAAGATCTCGGCGTCTTCGTCGGTCAGGTTGAGCATGCTGTAGCGCGCTGCCAGCTCCACGGCGCCGTTCTTGCCGGTCGGCTTGACGCCGGTGAACTCACCGGAGCTGACGCTGTAAGGATGCGTGTCATCGGTGAGGAAGTAGCTGACGAAGCCGTACATACCCGAGAAGCTCGGGTCGCAGGTGTCGCCCCTCTCCTCCATCTCTTCTTCCTCGCACATCGCTACCGTCGCACCAACGTACTCGCCCTGAACCATCAGGCGATCCATGGCGAACGCCAGCTCGCCACCGAACAGCGTGTAGCTCTCGGCTTCCTTCATCTTGCCCGTGCTGACGAACTTGTAGTTTGAGACGTGCGTCTCGTTGCGCGTGCGGAACCGAACCTCACCGATGCCGTCCTCGTCCAGGAAGGTCGGCTTCATCATGGCGTAGGCGCCGCCGACGTGCAGGACCTTGTTCTCGTCCATGATCGGGGCGACCGTCGCGCGGGCCGCGAAGTTCCAGCTCATGTCTTCGGGGCCGCCGGCCTCCCAGTCCTCCGCGTTCGTCTCGAAGTCCTCGACGTCCGGACCGAAGGCGCCAAGAGCGACGCGGTACATATCGCCCCAGTTCGCGACCTCAAAGCCCATGCGGCGGCCAGGCACGAACGGATCGGTGCCCTGACTGCGCTCCATGAACATCAGGTACCGACTCGACGTGTTCTCCTCGAGACCGAACGGCGTGCGGAAGTTACCGGCCCGCACGTAACCACTCCGGTCGAAGATGTTGTCGTAGCGGACGTAGGCGTCCTTCAGGGCTGTGGCCTCCCCGGCGAAGTCCACGTCAACCTCTGCGTACCAGTCGTTCCAGAGGATGGCCTTCCACGCCATGCGGGCCCGGCGGATCTGCATGCCGTTGCCGAAGTGCGCCGAGTCGGCCTCGTCGTCCATGTACATCGCCATGTCCATGTAGATGCGGGAATCAACCCACCACTTGAACATGCCGTCCTCGGACGCGAACACCAGAATACCATCATTGGCCATCGGCTCGAGATCCACCGACTTGCCGGCTGACGCGGCGGTCGGCAGCAGGAGCGCGGCCACAACCAGCATCAGGGCAAGACTACGAAAGATCGACTTCTGCATCACATCTCTCCTTGGTTGAGGACCTTGCCTCAGTTCACCTCTCTCCACTAAGTTTCCATCTCTCCACCTCGACGCACGGTACGGTTCGATGTGTGTTCTGTCAAGCGTGAAGCGACCTGCACTATGAGTGCGAATCAGTACGAACGCGCCCCCTACACGAGTTGTTCTACTCGAACACTCAGTTTGTGCGTTTGGATGGCAATAACGGCCGGAGGATTCCCCTAAAGCGTCAGCGGTGCTGTGATGCGGAGTTCTGGGAGCACTGCGCGCGCCCGTGAGGAGGACAACGAAGTGACTAAGATTCGTTCAGCGCAGCCCGCGCGGGAGCGAACGATGGGTCGAGTTCGAGCGCGAGCATGTACTGCCGACGCGCCTCATCACTCCTCCCCATCCGTTCGAGGACCTGCCCGCGGTTGTAGTATGGATCGACCATGCGAGGCGCAAGTCTGCCGGCCGTGTCAAGCGCGGCGAGCGACTCGCGGTACCGGCCGGCCTCGCGCTCGGCGACGCCGAGGTTGTTCCAGAAGACCGGCTGGTCGGGATCAAGCCTGGTCGCTTCGGTGAACTGCTCGGCAGCAAGCAGGGGCTGCCGGGTCGTGTTGTAGAGCTTCCCGAGTGCATCGTGCGCCTCGGCGGATGACGGGTGGCGGTCGACCGCCATGGCCAGCTCCGTGCGCCCGTCCTCAGCACGACCCGACGCCAGCAGCGCCTCCCCCAACCTCAGCCGCGCCGGAATGTCGGGCTGCCCGGCCCGAAGCGCGCGGGTGAATGCATCGATGGCGATCTCATGCTCACCTCGCCGAGCGGCCTCATCCCCGAGGAGCGAGAGGAAGACGCGTGGTCGCATCCCGCCGCGTACGGCATCGCGCATCAGATCATCGGAGACATCCGTCCGGCCCAGACGCGCCTCCGTCAGTGCCAGATTCTGGAGCGCAACCGGCCGGGATGGATCGAGGTCGACGGCCGCGAGCAGAAGCGGCAGCGCGGCCCCGGGATCCCCGCTCTGATAGAACGCGGTCCCGGCATCCTCGTGAACGTCGGCGTCCTCCGTGAAAACAGCTGCGGCGGCAGCATAGTACTCGCCCGCGCGCGGCCAGTCGTTCCATGCCTCCGCCTGGCGGCCTCGAAGCTCCGAGGCCTTGGCGCGCACCACGGCGGGGACCCCTGCGATGCCATCAGCAGCCTCGTCGATGCCTGCCGGGCCGCTCCCCACCTCCACCACAGGAATGTGCCCCGGCATTACGGCATCCACACTGAACACGGCGACGACTCCGACCATCAGCGTGAACAGCAGACAGACGGCCAGAAGCACGCGGTCCAGGTGCTCGTGCCGCCAGAACATCACGGCCGCTGCACTCGCAAATCCGAGCAGTATCGCCGGCAGCACCACCATCGGGTACGGGAGCAGCACCGGGACGACGATGTATCCGGCCAGCACGAGTACGGCCGTCGCAATGCGCCCGCCCTTCTCCCCCAGCAGCACCGGCAGCGTCACCACACCGGTCGCACCGTCGCCAAGCCTGTCCTTGAGATCCTTCGCTGCGAACCCCAGCCCGAACGCAAGCACGATGACCCAGCCGAGCCGCGGCGGGAAGAGCGCAAACGTCCGTTCCTCAGCGAACGCCGAGAACCCGGCCATGCACACAAGCAGCGAGATCACGCCGAGGCTCAGGTTCGAGACCAGCGGGATCCGCTTCAAGCGCAGGGGCGGCGCCGAGTACGCGAACGAGAGAACCAGTGCAAGGAGCACCAGCAGGAACGTCGAGTACTTCACGTTGAGCGCCACGAGGAGCGACGCGCCGGCCAGCACACCGGCCGCGACGGCAACATCCCGCCGGGACAACACGCCGCGCACCAACGGCCGTGACGCCCCGACGATCCGGTCGGCTTCCTCGTCGAACAGGTCATTCAGATTGACCGATGCCTGGAACGCGAAGAGGACCGCCAGCGCGACCCCGAAGATCCCGAGGACGTCGCCTCCTCCCGTGAACGCCACGCCGACCGGCGAGAACACTGCCCAGCCGAGCGCGATACCGAAGAGCGCCATCCCCAGATAGTGCAGCGTCCGAAGCGGCCGCAGGTTCGACCGGAGCGCACGCTCCTTCTCCGGAGCATGTCGCCTGAACGCCCACCATCCTAGTGCACACGATGACAGAATGAATACGAGCGCCAGCTTCCGGCTCTCGTCGGGGACGATGCCACCGGCCCGGTACATCGCGCTGTAGATGAACGTCGCCGGCGCATCGGGGTTTCCGCTCACGAGCCACGCGAGCCGCGCCAGCGCGTTCGGCAGGATCCCGTGCGCAAGGAGCAGCAGATAGACAAGCGGTAAGGTCACAAGAGCGCGGAGCCAGCTCCACCGCTTGATCCACACATACGCGACCGCGAGCACCATGGCAGCGACGATCTCGACACGCTGCCCGGGTGAAACGCGGTCGAGCGCGGCGGTCGGGTCGAAGAACCGGAAGATGACCGAGCGCAGGTCGAGCAGATAGGAGATTCGCATCCCCTCGCCCGATGTGACGATGTAGTCGAAGATGGGCGGAATCAGGATGATAGCCCAGGCGGGCGTCATCACCTTCATCACGGCGCCGATGCGTTCACCGGAGAGCGCGGATAGCAGGATGGAGAACCCGAGGAAGAGACTGACATAGAAGAGCAGGAAGTGATCGAGCACCATCAGTGCGGACGGGCTCGTGAAGTACACGAACCCGATCGAGCCCGTCGGCCCGAGCGCGCCCTCGAGCAGGTTCCGGGTCACGACGAACGCGAGGAACGCCAGCAGAAACAGCCCCCAATGATGCGGGGAGCGCTCAACGCGCTCGAGGGCTTCCCTGAGCTTCGGTCTCGTCACGCACACTCCTCGCGCAGCGGCCGTTTCACAGGCCCGCCCCTTCGCAACCCGCGACCAGCCACGTCGGTGGCTCGGCGCGATTGGCAGGGCACCCCGCACACGCGTACGGGGTGCCCGATACTGATCACGTAACGGATTCAGATGCTACGAGTCCTACTTCGACCGCCACAAGCCCTCACCCACCGTGGCAGCCCTCGCCTGCTCGCGCCGCGCTGCGTCCCGAGCCTTCCGCTCGGCAACCGTTGCAGCCTTCGCAGCCCTGGCGGCCTCGATTTCTTCATGGTATTCGACGCTCATCGTCGTCGGCAGCCCGTAGGCCTCCGGATGCGCGTAGCGACCGACCTCGTAGCCTTCCTTCTGTACCTCGACCGCGATACGATTCTCTTCCGCGTACCGGTCCTGTCGGACACCCGTGACCTGCCACGAGACCTTCGACCCCGGCACGCCACCCGCGATGCGGAAGCTGTTCCCCTCGATCTCGGAGGCGATGTAGAGGTTCGGACCCGGCGCGCCGATGGCCGTGAGCTGGTAGCGGAAGTCCCGGTTGAGGACCTCGAAGTAGTCCGGGAGCGCGACCGTCGCCTCACCGGCGCCATCGAGCACGACATTGCCGTTGTAGACGTTCATCATGTCCGGGCTCTCAACGAATGAGTGCTGGAGATACATGTTCGTCGGGTCCAGAGGATGGTCAATCTTGAATGCGCCGGCGCCCTTCGAGAGCGTGCCGGTCACACTGACATTACCGTTGAAGTATCCGGCGTACTTCGTCCCGTTGCCGGCCGGCTGCGCACCGTACACGCTGTAGCAGGTCGCAGTCCCACCGGTGTTGTTGACGTTGCCGTAAACGCCGTACATGAACGCGGCGGAGCCGTCGCCCTGCGCGTATGCCTGAACACCGTACCCATTGCCCCGGAACTCGCCGCCGGTACCCCACTCGTCATTGCCTGTGGCGTCACCGTACACCGCGGTCGGGTACTGCGCGTCGCCGTAATATTCGGCGTGCACCACTTCCGTGGCGTCGTCATTCCTCGACGAGTAGATGGCAGCGCCGTAGCTCCCGATGTCATCTCCATCGACCGTGAGGTAGCCCGGGGGTTCCCAGCCCATGATGGCATAGGGCGACATCACGACCTTCGTGCTCTCGGTCACCGCGACCGTGGGATAGTCGGCCGCTCCCATGAAGAGCCACCCGCCCTCTTCGGCGTTGACCATGTAGAAGTTCGGGTCATTGTCGAGTATTCCGAGCACCGCCCCCTCGCCCAACCGGCTGCCGTCCTTTTCGCCATCCACGATGACGTACGGGCTGAAGTGGATGAAACCGTCCTCGCCGAAGCCCGTCGGATGGATCGTGAAGAGCTCCTGCGGCCACGACGTCCCAATCGAGACCGTGTCGGCGTAGGCGATGCCCCTGTTGGTCTCGTACCACTGGCCGCCGCCATCCGAGTCACCGGACCTCAGAGCGGTCGGGACGCTTCCCAGCTTCAGCCGCGGCGCGAGGATCTCACCGTCGACGATGAGTTCGAGGTAGTACGGCGGAGAAGCGAAATCGGGCAGAGATCCAATGTTCGAACCCAGTTCGATATTGAACCAGCCCTGCGTGATGGTCGTGCCGTTGTGTGTCTCCGGTCCCCAGAGCGCGCCGCCGCCGCTCGGCACGGCGAAGATGCGCGCGAGGACGTTGTAGGTCGCATTGACCGGATCGCCCGACGGATAGTCCGCGAGGAACCCCTGGAACCAGACGGTCTCGGCAACATCCCGCATCGCTCCGCCTTCGAGAACAACGCCCTCTTTCAGATCGACGGAGCGCGCCGACGTGGCGCCCCCGACGATGAGCGCCGCCGCAACGACCACGACGAGCACCGCCCACACTGTGTATCGGCCTCTCATCCGTTCTCCCTCCTCCCGGGAGACCCGTGGTGAGTCACTCGGGTCTCCCGTATCTGTGTCACTGATTCAAACCGCCACGTGTCTCATCAGGTCGTTCCGCTACTTCTTCCGCCACGATTCCGTGTCGCTCGCGGCCTTCGCCTGCTCGCGCTGCGCGGCCACTCTGGCCGACCGCTCGGCGTTCGCCGCCGCGGCCGCCGCCCGCCTGGACTCCAACTCCTCGTTGTACTCCACGCCCATCGTCGCCGGCATTCCGTACGCTTCCGGCTGCAGATAGCGTCCGACTGCGCGGCCGATCTTCGGCTCCTCAACGACGACTCTGTTCTGCTGAGCGTAGCTGTCGCTCCGGATACCCGTGACCATCCACGATATCTTCATCCCGGCCTCGCCACCCGCGATGCGGAAGCTGTTGCCGGCGATCTCCTCGGCAATGTAGACGGGCGCGAACCCGCCGATGCACGTGAGCTGATACCGGAAGTCACTGTTCAAGGCATCGAAGTAGTCCGGCAGCTGCACCGTCGCTTCGCCAGTGCCGTCGAGCACAACGTTGCCATTGTAGACGTTCATCATGTCCGGGCTCTCGACCGCCGCGTGCGACAGCGTCATGTTCGTCGGGTCAAGCGGATGATCGATTTTGGACGCGGCGACCGGGTAATCCAGGAAGCCGCCAACATAAACGTCGCCCTCGAAGTAGCCGGAGTACGACTCAATGGCGCGCCTCGGCCCGCCCGCCGGGTCCATGCCGTAGACGCCGAAGACATAGTCGGCAACCCCCATGGAGTCGTCGGCGATGCCGAGCAGACCTGTGAGAGTGCCGGACTCCTGGCTACCATCCGCCATTCCGACCGCACCGAAGGTACTCCCGTGAAATTCGCCGCCGATTCCCCACAGGTCGGTACTCGTAGCATCGCCGTAGACGGCGACTGCGGCCGGGGCATCACCGTAGTACTCGGCATGCACGACATGCGACCCTTCGTAGTCGTGGCTCGCGTAGATCGCGGCGCCGTACATTCCGACATCGCCGCAGTCGACCGTGAGGGCCGCTGGCGGCTCAAGTCCCGACCGGGGACCGCCGCCGCCGAACGCGTAGGGCGAGATGACGAACTTCGCGCTGTCGGTCAGTGCGGCCGTCGGGTAGTTGCCGGCGCCCAGCCAGGTCCAACCGGTGTCTTCTTCATTGACAATGTAGAAGTCCGGATCCATCGGCAGGAGCCCGAGTACGGCGCCCTCGCCGAACCGGTCGCCGCCCTCGCCATCGCGGATGATGATCGGCCTGAAGCGCTGAAAGACCACGTCGCCGAAGTGCAGCGGGGAGATCGTAAGGAGTTCGTCCGGGTAGGACGTGCCGATGGCGATAGTGTCGGCGTAGGCGATGCCCTCATCGATCTCGTACCAGTAGTCACCATCATCCGAGGTCCCCGCGTGCAGCGCGGTCGGAACGCTCGCGAGCTTGAGTCGCGGCGCGAGGATCTCGCCATCGACGATGAGCTCAACGAAGTACGGCGGCGTGGCGAAGTCCGGAAGCGATCCTATGACTGATCCCAGCTCGATGTTGAACCAGCCCTGCGTGATCGTCACGCCGTGGTGCGTCTCCGGTCCCCAGAGCGCCCCGCCGCCGCTCGGCACGGCGAAGATGCGCGCGACTATGTTGTAAGTCGCGTTGACCGGGTCACCGGTGTCGTAGTCCGCCAGGAACCCCTGGAACCAGATGGTAGGCGCGACGTCGCGCATCGCGTCGCCCTCGAGCATCGTTCCCTCTCGGAAATCGATCGAACTCGCCGATGTCGCGCCCGTGATCGCCAGTCCCGTCACGAGCATCACGGCGAGAACCACCCACCATGCGTGTCGCTTCATCATTCTTCTCATCTCCCTTCAGGAGGTCCCGAATCTGAGATGAATCTCATCAGTCGCTTGACGCGATCGCGGTCACTTCGACCGACCGCGACCCGTTCATCTCAGCTAACGAAGCAGCACGATCGACCGGGTGTCGCGCTTCCCGCCGGCCTCGAACGCGCAGAAGTAGACGCCGGACGCAACGCGCTGCCCGTTGCCGTTCCTGCCGTTCCATGCGACCTCGTATCGACCGGGACGTTCGGGGGCCAGATCGAACGACCTGACCACGCGCCCGGAGATGTCGTAGATGACGAGACTCGCCCCGCCCTCGAGCGATGCGATCTCGTACTGGATGACCGACTGTTCCGTGAAGGGGTTCGGCGCCACGGAACGCATGCGCGTCACAAGGGTGCCGCCCGTCGTCACGCTCGCGGGGCCCGAGAGAACCGGCTCCTCCGTGCCGTCGGCCAGGACGACCCTCAGCTCGTACCAGAACTCGGTCGCCGGCCACGCCGAATCGTCTTCGTAGCTCCCCGGCGACTCGGGAGCCAGGGGCTGCTCGTTGAGCCGCTCGTACGGGCCTTCCTGATGGAGCGACCGGTAGACGTTGAAGCCGCTGATGCCGGTCATTGATTCGACCGTCCACCGCATGACAACGTCGCCGTCCACGGCCAGCGTCGCGAAGAACACGCACTCGACGGGCGTGTAGGCGCTGCAGCCCCAGAGCGAGAACGACCCACTCTCGGCGTACCCGGCGAACGG
>CAZNHF010000114.1:0-8457 GCA_964572375.1 uncultured bacterium
CTCTCCGAGACCGCTTCCGAACTCGAGCACCCGCCATCGAAGACCGGCGTCTCCGCTCCCCATCCCGACGCGCGAGAACGGCGTGCCGGCGAAGCGACGACCCGAGTGGTAGTGGAGCGCGGTTGCGCCGGTCCCGGCGGCAATTCCCTGCGCGGGGCCTCCCGGAGCGGCCGCGACAACACCGGAACCGAAGAGCGAATACATGGAGAGGTCCGGACCCGACGGCACGAGCACGCCGTCACCGACGGCGAACGCCTCCGAGAGACCGAGTCCATCGAGAAGCCAGCTCCCTGCGTATCGCCCCCCGACCGAGACGGTCGAGAGCGCCGCGGGGAGCCCGCCGCGCGTCAGCGATGCGTGCTGGCCGGGCCACCGGGACGAGACGGCGCGAAGCGCGGGCAGTCCACCCAACACAGCCGCCGCGTCGTGCGCGACCCCCGTGTCGAGCCCGACGGTCCTGCGAACCGCAAGCGGGCGCCGCCACCACTCAAACGACAGCGTCCCCGGCAGCGCGACCGTGCGCCGCGCCAGGTCGCCTCTGGACTCCGGCTCGAGTCCCGGGGGCACGGCGCCGGCCTCCGTGTCATCCGTGACCTCCGGCGGGGCGCCGACTACTGCGTCATGGGAGGTCTCGACCGGCGCTTCCCCTGTGGCGTCATCTTCGGGAACCACCTCCTGCGCCACCCCGACACTCGCGAGCGGGACGGTCAAGAATGCAAGCACGAGAACCGTCACGACGACGCTTCGCGCGCCGCGCTCTGCGAGACGGCGGATGCGCGGAACAAGCAGCGGAACCAGCACAGCGAAGAGCACCGTGTTCCAGATGATGTGAACGTACGGAAAGAAGAGGTTCGCGGCGAGCGCGGCGAGGAAACCGTCGGAGAACTCGGGGCTCGTCACTGCATACCCCGTGATGACGGCCGCCTGGTAGACGCTGGTGAGAACGAACCCGGTCGCGGCCGCCGCGAAGGCTCGTATCGCGGAGACCTCGTCTCGCCATGATCCGCCCAAGAGCCCCCCCGCAAACCCGACGAGCGCCATCGCGCCGAGCTGCGCCGCGAAGAGCGTGGGAATCGCCAGACCCGAGCCGAACGGCCCCAGACCCGAGTAGATGCCCATGCCCACGAGTCCGACGAGCGCACCGCGGAGCCGGCCGAGCGCGGCGCCCGAGACGAAGACCGCGAGCGTGATCAACTCGATGTTGGGAACCGCCGCCAGAGCGAACCCCAGCGCGGCAGCGAGTGCGGCAGAGACGGCCACGGGAGTCATCCAGCGGACCGACGTCGATCCGTCGGTCGCGTTCACACGCGCGCGCTCAGTCAATCCTATTTCGCTCCTGGTCGAGACGATCCGGTGTCACGTCGTCAAGCTGGGTATCGCTGTCGTCGATGTCGAGCAGATGCTCCATGTACTGCGAGATCTCGGCCCGGTGCTCCGGCAGGATGCGGTACCAGTTCCGTTTGATCTCCGCCGCGAGCGGGGCTCCGACCATGCCGATGGCGTCGCTCTGGTACTCATCGGGCAGGTTCATCTGGTCGTACTGCGCGTAGACCTTGTAGAGCATCCCGGTCGAGTAGTCGATCCTCCCCTGCGCGACCGCGTAGTCGATAAGGGAGAACGTGTCGAACTCCGTTCCACTGGTCGCCGTTGCGGTGTCAGCGGCGCCGCCGGGTATCGGCGCGCAACCGGCCGCGAGGATGAGCGCGGCGATGAGTATGACAAACCGCTGTCCCATTTCTGTCCTCCAACACTCGTTGTGGTCGTCGGACGCTCCCGGCAACCTCGAGAGTCGCTACGAGATGGACTTGAGGACGCTCGCCATCACGTCCTCCGCCATGCGGTCGACCCGCTCGGTGAGCTGGTTGAGCGCGGCGGTCGCCTTCTCGACGAACCCTGCGTGCCGCTCGGCACGGATCCCGCCGAGGTTGATCAGAACGTTGAGTTTCGCCGCGTGAGCCCCGGCTCTGCCGACAAGCGCCGCCACGCCGGCGTCCGAGACGGCGTTGGTGTTGCCCTTCGCCGCCACGGTCTCGGAGAGCTCGACGACCTCTACGCACTTCTGCATCACGGCGAGGGGGACCATCGCCGCATCCACGAGCGTGTCCTGGATGGAGGCGCTCCGCACGGCCTTCTCCTCATCGGTTTCCTTGGGCAGCTTCATCGCGGCCATGACCTTGTCGAACGCGGCCGCGTCCTCGTCTATGAGCTCCGTGAGCTCCATGCGCAGTCTCTCCGTCCGCCCGAGAACGACCTTCATGTCCTCTTCGACGTCGACATACTTCTTCTTCCCAATCGTGAGGCTGCAGACCATGGAGCCGAGACTCGCACCGAGCGCACCGCAGAGCGCGGCCACACTGCCGCCGCCCGGTGTGGGATTGCTGGACGCCAGATCGGCCAGGAAGTCGTTCATTCCGCCCATCGGGTCTCCTTCCCCCCGCCCTAGAGCTCGGAGAGGCGGTGCTCGAGTATCTGATCCTGCTTGAAGCTCTCAAGCCTGAGATAGAAATCGGCGCAGTCGATGAGCGCGCTCAGAGGGACGAGCCCGACGATCTCGCAGCCGATCACAGGGACGCCATACCGTTCTGCCTCGGTCTTCACCATCTCGTAGACCCGGAAGAGCGGCGTTCCCTTGTAGTTGACCATATTCATGGAGACCTGGACGATCCCGCGATCCTTAATCTCGAATCCCATCGCTTTGACATATCTGAGGCCGCCGCCCGCGAAACGGATCGACTTGGCTATCGTTTTGGCGATCGAGATGTCGTCCGTCCCGAGGTTGATGTTGTAGGCGACGAGGAATTCACGCGCACCAATGGCAATTGCGCCCGCCGTCGGGTGGATGCGGTTCGGACCAAAATCGGGATCCTTCTTCGGGTTCGTTCCGATCTCGTCGCGGAGCCCCTCGAACTGCCCCTTCCGGACTTTCGCGAGGTTCTCACGCGCCGGTGTGGTCGCGGCCGCCTCGTACAGGTAGACCGGGATCTCGAGTTCCTTCCCGACACGCTCGCCGAGACGCTGAGCCAGCTCGACGCACTCGTCCATCGTGACGTCCCTGACCGGAACGAACGGACAGACGTCGGTCGCGCCCATCCGGGGATGCTCGCCCTTGTGCTTCGTCAGGTCGATGAGCTCGCGCGCCTTCTCGATGCCGCGGAAGGCAGCCTCGAGCACGGCGTCCGGCTCCCCGATGATCGTCACGACCGCCCTATTGTGATCCGCGTCCATCTCCTTGTCGAGAAGCCGCGCGCCGTCGACGGCCGTCATCGCGTTCACAATCTCGCCGAGTACCTCCGGCCGTCTGCCTTCACTGAAGTTGGGAACACACTCAACGATCTTCATGAACTTCCTCCATCCGTGGGCGCCGCACCGGGGCGTTCGCCCGCCACGACCGCGCCGCGCTTGATGACCATTCTCGCAAGGTTCACTCCGTAGTGATACGGGATGGCCCGGTAGTCGTCGACTTCCCATACGATCAGATCCGCGAGCTTCCCGGGCTCGAGACTCCCGACAGAGTCGCCCCTGCCCAGCGCCGCGGCCGCATTGGCGGTCGCGGCGACAAGCGCTTCAGCCGGCGTGAGCCGCATGACCATGCTCGCGAGCGAGAGAATGATCTGCATCGATTCCGTCATCGAGCTGCCGGGGTTGCAGTCTGTCGCGAGCGCCACGGGTACCCCTGCTTCGACGAGCTTCCTCGCCGGCGCGAAATCGCGCTTGCCGAGCGAGAGCGTGGTCCCCGGCAGCAGCACCGCGATGACTCCCGCTTTCGCCATCGCACGGATGCCGTCGTCGGACACGCAGACGAGGTGATCGGCCGAGATCGCGCCGACCTCGCCGGCCAGCTCCCCGCCGCCCGACGGATGGAGCTCGTCCGCGTGGAGCTTCGGCCTGAGCCCGCGCGCCGCCGCCGCGAGCAGAATGCGACGCGACTGGTCGACCGTAAACACGTCGTCTTCGCAGAAGACGTCGCAGAATTCGGCGAGTCCTTCGCTCGCGACGAGCGGTATGACCTCGTTGATGAGGAGCGACACGTATCCGTCGCGGTCATCTCTCCACTCATCAGGGAACTCGTGCGCGCCGAGGAAGGTCGGGACGACGTCGACCGCGTGATGCCCGGCAAGCCGGCGGATGACGCGCAGCATCTTGAGCTCAGCCTCGAGAGAGAGCCCGTATCCGCTCTTCACCTCCGCCGTGGTCGTGCCGTACTCGAGCATCCGGTCGAGCGTCGCCGCGCCGTTCTCGAACAGCAGCTCGCCGGTCGCCTCGCGCACATGCCGCACGCTGGACCTGATGCCGCCGCCGGCCGCCGCGATCTCTTCGTAGCTCTTTCCCTCCACGCGCATCGCGAACTCGTCCTCGCGCGTTCTCGCGAAGACTGCGTGCGTGTGCGGATCCACGAGGCCTGGCGTGACGACGGACCCGCCGGCGTCTATGACGACACCGTCGCCGTCCGTGACGAACCCCTCCAGCACATCGGCCTCGGCTCCCATTGCGACGATGCGGCCGTCGACGGCTGCTACGGCGCCGTTCTCGATGATGCCGAGTTCGCCGGCGGCCGCGCCCGTTCGAGGGCCCTCCCCGGCAACGGTCACGAGCTGTCCAATATTGCGTATCAGGACGTCGACTGACTGCATTTTGACTCCTCGATGTCTGTCACTCGCTGCCAACGGGACCGGCGATGGCAGGTCTGACGTCCCGCGAAGCGGGACGCGCCCGCCGAGGCGGCCCGCTTACTTCTCCAGCATCGGAATGCGGATGCCGTGCTTCCTTGCGAATGTCACGGCCTCCTCGTAGCCGGCGTCGGCGTGCCGGATGACGCCCGTGGCCGGATCGGTGGTCAGCACGCGCTCGAGCCGCACCGCGGCCTCGGGCGTGCCGTCGGCCACAATGACCATACCGGCGTGGAGCGACTTACCGATGCCGACTCCGCCGCCGTGATGGAACGATATCCATGTGGCGCCGCCGACCGCGTTGACGAGCGCGTTCAGGATGGGCCAGTCGGCGATCGCGTCGCTTCCGTCCTTCATGTCCTCGGTCTCACGGTACGGCGATGCGACCGAGCCGCTGTCGAGATGGTCTCGGCCGATTACGATCGGCGCCGTGATCTCGCCCGAGGCGACCATGTCGTTGATGATCCCGCCGAAGCGGGCGCGCTCGCCGTATCCGAGCCAGCAGATCCTCGAGGGCAGCCCCTGGAACTGAACGTGTTCGCGCGCCAGCCGGATCCACCGGACGAGCGCCTCGTCCTCCGCAAATTCGCGGATGATGACCTCGTCGGTCTTGTAGATGTCCTCGGGGTCGCCGGAGAGAGCCACCCAGCGGAACGGTCCCTTGCCGCTGCAGAAGAGCGGACGGATGTACGCCGGGACGAATCCCGGGTAATCGAACGCGTTCGCGACGCCGGCGTCCCGAGCCTGACCCCTGAGGTTGTTGCCATAGTCAAAGGCGATCGAGCCGGCCTTCTGAAGGTCGAGGATCGCGCGGCAGTGCTCCGCCATGGATCGCATCGAACGCTCGATGTACTGCTCGGGATCCTCCTCGCGAAGCTTGAGTGCGGCCGCGAGCGACATCCCACCCGGTACGTAGCCGGCCAGAGCATCGTGAGCAGACGTTTGATCGGTCACGACGTCGGGGGTGACACCCTTCTTGACGATCTCGGGGATGACGTCGGCGCAGTTGCCGACGAGACCGATCGAGAGCGGCTTGCGGGCGCGGACGGCCACGTCGGCCATCGCCAGCGCTTCATCCAGGTCGCGCGCCATCCGGTCGCAGTACCCGGTGTCGAGCCGCTTCTGGATGCGGTCCGCGTCGACCTCCACGCAGAGGCAGACGCCGCCGTTCATCGTCACGGACAGCGGCTGCGCGCCGCCCATGCCGCCCATGCCGCCGGTCAGAACAAGCCGGCCCTCGAGACTCCCGCCGAAGTGCTGGCGCGCGAGCTCGGCCAACGTCTCGTATGTGCCCTGGAGGATGCCCTGGGTTCCGATGTAGATCCAGCTGCCGGCCGTCATCTGGCCGTACATGATGAGGCCCTGTCGCTCCAGTTCGCGGAACTTGTCCCACGTCGCCCAGTCGCCAACGAGGTTCGAGTTGGCCAGGAGGACTCTCGGCGCGTCCGCGTGCGTCTTCATCACACCGACGGGCTTCCCGGACTGAACGAGCAGCGTCTCGTCGTTCTCGAGCGTCTTGAGGGTCCTCACGATCGCCTCGAACGCATCCCAGCTTCTGGCCGCACGCCCGCTGCCACCGTACACGACGAGGTCGTCGGGATTCTCAGCGACCTCCGGGTCGAGGTTGTTCATGATCATACGCATTGCGGCCTCCTGGAGCCACCCCTTGCAGGTGATCTCCGTGCCGCGAGGCGCCCGGACCGTCCGTTTCTGTGCGCTGCCCATCTCGGTACTCCTCCATGATTCAATGTCGGTCTTCTGTGTGACCACCGCGTCGCTCTGGAGCCATCAGCTCCGGTTCTCGGGTTCCTCGTGCAGACCCCGGAGAGCGGCGAGAAGCTCGCCCTCGTTCCGCGCGAAAGCCGTTCCGGTCGGCAGCTGGTCGAGGAGCCTTGATCCGTACCGACGGCTCGCTAACCGGCTGTCCAGGAAGATCACGGCGCCCATGTCTGTCGACGAGCGGATGAGCCGCCCGAACCCCTGCCTCAGACCGATCGCCGTCCGCGGGACCATGTACCTGTCGAACGAATGTTCACCGTCGCGCTCGTACCGTTCGCAGTGCGCCTCGACCACAGGATCCGACGGCACGGGGAACGGCAGCTTCACGATGACGAGCTGCTCGAGCGACTGGCCGGGAACGTCAACGCCCTCCCAGAAACTGCTCGTCGCCAGCAGCACGCTCCCGGTCTCGCGCGCGAACTCCTCGAGAAGTGCAGTCCTCGGCGCGCCGTGCCCCTGCGCGAGCAGGAGCTTCCCGGTAGCCGTGAACTGGTCGCGCACGAGCTTGAAGACGGTATCGAGAGAGGATCGCGAGGTGAAGAGCACAAGCGTCCCGCCGGTCGCCGGCGTCGCGAGTTTCACGACCAGATCGGCCACCGCCTGGTTGAAACCGCGGGACGAGGGCTCGTCCATGTACTGCGCCACGATCGAGATGGCCTGCCGGCCGTAATCGTAGGGACTTCCGACGTCGAGCGTCACGAGCTGCCAGTCCGCAAGCGCGTCAAGCCCCAGACGCTCGCAGAAGAAATCAAAGCCTCCGTCGACCGTCAGCGTCGCAGAGGTCAGGATGAGAGATTCGAGTTTCGTGTAGAGAAAGTCGTGCATCTTCTCGGCCACACTGACCGGAGCGCTCCTGAGTTCGCATTCGCGGACATCGCCATAGCTCCTCACCTCAAGCCAGAAGACGCTGTCTTTGTCGGTCCCCTCCGCGAGGAACTTCAGGTCCTCCCGGAGCTGTGCCGCGCGCTCTGCCTCGTACTGGAGCGCCTGCACGATGGAGTCGGCCGTCTCGAGCCCTGAGTCCCCGACAAGATCCGAAAGCGTTTTCATCGTGTCGATGAGCCTCGAGAGGCTCGTCGAGACCGTCTTCAGCTCCGGTCCGACGATCGCCGAGACCGGTTCCTCGGGCCGGTATCTGAGCTTCCCGTACTCCACGGGCCTGCCGTTGTTGAGGTCCTGATGCCGGAGGTTGAGCGTCTTGAAGAAGGCCTCGATGTCCTTTCTCACGTCCTCGGCCTCGCTGACACCGCGTTCCGCGGCCACCGCGGCCGTCGAGACCACTCCACCGTCGGCAGCTTTCCTGAGTCTTCCGAGCACGTCCGGGAGCACACCGTCACCACCGCCGTCGCGTCGCTGAATCGCATCGAGCGCGGTCCTGGCTCGCCAGATGCTCGCGCGCCGGCCGAGGTGCTCGGTCGCCACGCGCTCCATATTGTGAGCCTCATCACAGATGAGAAACGAGTACTCGCCGAGAATGCGGTTGTCCGTCTCGCTGTCACTGAATAGAAGCGAGTGGTTCACGACCACGATGTGCGCCGACTGGGACGCCCGCCGCGCTCGCATGAGATAGCAGGTGTCGTTGTGGGGACACTTCTGACCCAGACAGGGTCCTCCGTCCGCGGAGACGCGACTCCAGAGGTAGTTCCTGCGCTGCACGGGCGCGAGTTCACTGACATCGCCCGACGTCGTCTCGGCCTCCCAGAGCGCCACGGGGAGAAGTCCGGCGCGTTCCTCGGGAGAGAGCCCGCGTTCCATGATCCTGGCCCAGCGCTCGCGGCAGAGGTAGTTGCTTCTCCCCTTCAGGAGCGCAACGCTGAACCCTACGCCGAGCGCCCGCTCCAGGAACGGGACGTCCTTGTTGAATAGCTGCTCCTGCAGGTTGCGCGTGTTCGTCGACACGACGACGCGCTCGCCGTTGAGAACGGCGAACTGGGCAGCGGGGACGAGGTATGCCAGCGACTTGCCGACGCCGGTCCCCGCCTCGACGACCAGGTTCAGACCATTGTTGAGC
>CAZNHF010000115.1:0-8064 GCA_964572375.1 uncultured bacterium
GCCGTGTCCGCGTGCGGGTCAAGAACACGACCCTGACGGTCACCGCGGACGAACTCGTTGTCCCGGCGCCGGCGAAGAAGGACGAGAGGCGAACGCACAAGATCGACTACGAGCTGACCGTCGATACCCAGCCGGCCACGGAGCTCCACCTGCGCGGCATGACGACCGACGAGATCGGGGATGCCATCGACAAGTTCCTGAGCACGGCCGTCATGCAGGGGTTCACCGTCGTGCGCATCGTTCACGGCAAGGGCACGGGGGCGCTCCGGGACAAGACGCAGAATGTGCTCCGCTCCACGCCCGCGGTGAAGTCATTCCGTCTCGGGAAGTGGGGCGAGGGCGACACGGGTGTGACGATCGTGGAACTGAAGTAGAGAGAGGTCTGGCATGGGGCGCGCCCGGCGAAGGACCAGGACGTGGCCTCGCCATCCATGCGGCGAACGTGTTCGTCCCCGGAATGTTCTGGGGACGCGACTGGGAAGAACGAAAGATCCGCGAACTGGTCGACAATGACCGGGGAGAATAGATGGTGCGGCGCCTGCCAGACGATCTCATCGACCGCATTCGTGAGTCGAACGACATCGTCGACGTGATCTCGGAGCGGATCCCGCTCAAACGTGCGGGCGTCAACTACAAGGGGCCGTGTCCGTTTCACCAGGAGAAGACGCCGTCGTTCAACGTGAATCCAGCAAGGCAGATCTACCACTGCTTCGGCTGCGGCGCTGGCGGCAATGTCATTACCTTTCTGATGGAGTACGAGAAGCTCGAGTTCCTCGACGCCGTCCGCGAACTTGCGCAGCGGGCGGGCATCGCGCTTCCGGAGCGCGGATCGGACAGGCTGGCGGAGGACGACCCGGTGTTCGCCGCGAACCAGATGGCGGTCGAGTTCTTCCAGAGTTCGCTTCTGGGTGCCTCGGGCGAGACCGCCCGCGGGTACGTCAAGGAGCGAGGGCTCGCCTCCGACGCTGTGGCGGAGTTCGCGCTAGGCTACGCGCCGCCGGGGTGGGACAACCTCCTCAAGCACGCACGCGCGGCTGGCGTGAAAGAGGGTGTTCTCATAGAGGCGGGACTCGCAGTCCCGCGTGAGGGCGGAGGTTCGTACGATCGGTTCCGCGACCGCCTCATCTTTCCGCTGCTCGGTGCGGGGGGGAAGGCCATCGGTTTCGGTGGCCGGGCGTTCGGGGAACAGGAACCCAAGTACCTCAACTCTCCGGAAACGCGCGTCTATCGCAAGAGTTACTTCCTCTACGGGCTCGATCAGGCGAGGCAGTCCATCCGTATGACACGGGAGGCCATCCTGGTCGAGGGATACATGGACGTCCTCAGCCTCTACCAGGCCGGGTTCCGCAATGTCATCGCGTCGGCCGGGACCGCGCTCACGAGTGAGCAGGCGAAGATCATCGACCGCTACGCCGACAAGGTCTTTGTCGCCTACGACGGTGACGACGCAGGCCTCGCAGCGGCGACGCGCGCGGCCGAGGCACTGGTCGAACTGGGACTCAAGGTCCGCGTTGTGCTTCTGCCCGACGGGAACGACCCGGACTCCTATGTGCGGGAGTTCGGGGCCGACGCGCTCCGTCAGGCGCTCACGTCTTCACAGGATTTCATCGACTTCTTCGTGAGCACACACACGACCGACACTGCCGATGGTCGAGAGCAGGCGGCACGCTCGCTCATCGAGACCGTCTCGCGGGTCGCCGACCCGATCAAGGCGGATCTCATGCTCGAGAAGGTCGCGGAGGCGCTCTCGCTCCGTCACGGCGCCGTCGTCCGACTCTACGAGGCGAAGCGTGCCGAGCGGACTTCGCGCCGGCCGCGGGGCGACGCCCGCAGCCGGGGGGCTGCAGGAGGGGGATCCGTCGGGCGCAGGGAGCCTGTCGACGAACCCCCGCCGCCCACGGAGCCGCCGGACGATGAGTTCGAGACCAGGCCGCGTGAGGTCTCGAGCCTGGTCCGTTCGGCCGAGGAGGGGCTCCTTGCGATGCTCCTCGCCGGGGGAAGCTACGCGGCGTGCGTCCGCGCGGCGGGCTCGTGCGACGAGTTTCTGAGCGAGCCGGTGCGGGGGCTCGTCAGGCGCATCTGGGAGGCCCCGAGTCGCGGCCCTGTCGACGTGGCCGCGCTCATCGAAGCCGGCACCGGCGCCGGGGTGGCGCAGCTCCTGACAGAACTTGCCATGAGAGAGCTCCCTGAGGATGGCGGGAGGCTCTGTGATGACTATATTGGGACAATGAGGCGGGCGCAGATCGAGGAAGAGATCCGCGTGGTGGAAGAGGGAATCCGGGCTGCCGAGTTGACCGACGACGGGGCGCTGATGGCGCGTGTCGGGAGGCGGCTCGAGCTTGCGCGTAAGCTCGAGGAACTCAGCGGCGGTAGATGAACCTCTCTCTGACCGGGGGGCGAACAAGACACATGGCGAAGCGTTCAGCTGAGAAGATCGCGGCCGCGATCAAGAAGGCCACCGGCGAGTCGAAGACCCTGACGTACGAGGAGCTTGGTTCGTACTTCGGGGCCGACATCGATATTGATGTTGTCGATGACGTCTACTGCCGGCTTGGCGATGAGGGGATCGAGGTCGTCGACAAGAAGATTCACGAGGCAAAGCGCAAGCGCGAAGCGAAGCGGAAGACCAAGGCGGAGCCGCGGCTCCGGTTCGACGATCCGGTGCGGATGTATCTCAGGGAGATGGGGCAGGTCAAGCTGCTTGACCGTGAGGGCGAGGTTGAGATCTGCAAGCGGATCGAGGTGGCGGAGAACATGGCCTACGGTGCCGTGTTCGAGTCGTTGACGACGATGAAGCGCATAGCGACGTTGTCCGAGCGGCTCCAGAGCGACAAGGTCCGGATGGATCGGGTCGTCCGCATCGACAGAAAGCGCAAGAACGCGACGGGTGACGTGGAGCGGCGGCGCGTTGTCGTCCGTATGACCAAGATCATCAATCTCGACACCGAGCGGCGTGAGCTCGAGTCGAAGCTCAAGCAGGCCAAGCCCCAGCACGCACGCCAGACGCAGCAGGCGATCAACCGGCGCCAGAAGAGTCTGACAGCGGAGACACGCAAACTCAGTCTGAGTCCTGGACAGGTTGAGAAGATGAGCGCGCGCATTGCTGAGCTGGTCGACAAGATGCAGCGCCTCGAGGTCGAGATCGACGAGCTGACGGTCGAGTACAATAAGGCCGAGAAGAGGGTCAACCGCGCGGAATCGAAGAAGAAGCGCGAGCGGGCGGCCGTCCGCGAGGCGAAGAAGGCGGGGACCACAAAGAAGCCGACTGCGGCTGAGAAGGCAGCGGCCGCCAAGACAGCCGAGGCGAAGAAGAGCTCGCGGGTCAAATCCGTGACGACGCTCAAGCAGGAGGCCGAGGAATTCGCCAATGAGATTCGGAACCGCAAGCGTGCTATCCGCAGGATCGAGCGGGAGTGCGGCGTCGGCTGCACGCAGCTCAAGGACGTTCTGCATCGCATCCAGACGGGTGAGCGCGATGCGAACAGGGCGAAGACGGAGATGGTCGAGGCGAATGTCCGCCTCGTCATCTCGATCGCGAAGCGCTACACGCACCGTGGGCTCGATTTCCTCGACCTGATCCAGGAGGGGAACACCGGACTCATGCGAGCGGTGGAGAAGTTCGACTACACGAGGGGATACAAGTTCTCCACGTACGCCACCTGGTGGATCCGTCAGGCCATCACGAGGGCCATCGCCGACCAGGCGCGAACGATCCGCGTGCCGGTGCACATGATCGAGGCGATCAACAAGGTCGTGCGCACCACGCGCCAACTCGTGCAGGAGGCGGGGCGCGACCCCTCGGTGGACGAGATCGCGGACAAGCTGGAACTCTCTGAGGACAAGGTGAAGGGCATCCTCAAGGCGGCGCAGCAGCCCATCTCGCTCGACCGCCCGATCGGCGAAGACGAGGATTCGAGCCTTGGTGACTTCGTGGAGGACACGAAGGTCATCTCGCCGTCGGACTACGCCTCCTTCAAGCTGCTCCGCGAGGAGATCAACGAGGTCCTGGCCGAGCTTGACCCGCGTGAGGAGCGCATCATCCGGCTCCGCTTCGGTCTCGACAAGGACCAGGCGCCGATGACGCTCGAGGAGGTCGGGACTATCTTCGGCGTCACGCGAGAGCGTGTTCGTCAGATCGAAAAGAAGGCCATAGGCAAGCTCCGTCACTACAAGCGCCGGAGCCGCCTCCGCGGGTACATCGACCTGCCGTAAGTCGCAGGTCGTGTTGACATGACACGTGGCGGGTGATACGCTGTTCGGTTCGCGGGCCCATAGCTCAGCGGTAGAGCAGCGGACTCATAATCCGTAGGTCCTTGGTTCGAATCCGAGTGGGCCCACCACGAGAACAGCTTGGGCGATTAGCTCAGTTGGTTAGAGCGCCGGTCTCACATACCGGAGGTCACTGGTTCGAATCCAGTATCGCCCACCACTCCGACTGCGTGGCGCGCGGAGCGCCGATGGAGGCAGTTCTGACAGGCGATGTCCACATCAGGGAGCTGAGCACACCGACGGATGCCGCGCGGCCGCGTGTCCGGGTCCGGGCGGCGGCCGGTGAACATGCGAGTCCTTCAAAGGTGTACCCCTTCGGGGTACGCCTTCGTTTAGATGGCAGGAGCACGTGCGCATGGGGGTGGACGACCCATCGAGCAGGGGAGGCGTCCGGTGCGAGAAGATCTCGAGCGACTTCTTGAACTTCAGAAGCTAGACGTTGTGCTGACGCAGGCGGCCTGGGAGGTCGAGGATCTGCCGAAGATGATCGCCGAGCTCGAGGGGCAGTTGACGTCGGCCGACGCGCTCGTCACCGAGTCCGAGGGATCGATGCAGCAGGCGACGAAGGACCGACTGCGGCTCGAGGGCGACCTTCGTGATCAGGGTGCGAAACTCGAGGACCTCGAGGCCAAACAGCTTGTCATCAAGACAAACGAGGAGTACGCCGCGCTGACTCAGGAGATCGATTACATGAAGAACACGATCTCCCAGACTGAGGACACCGTCCTCAAGCTCCTTGAGGACATCGAAGCGAAGATGGCGGAGCTCGAGGAGCTGCGCACTGCTGCGGCCGGCGCGAGGGGTGAACTCGAAGGCAGGATCGCTGAGCTTAAGGGTGAGCTCGCCACGCTGCGCGAGCGCGTCATGCTCAAGAACGACGAGAGGACGCGAGTTGCGATGCACGTCGACGGGAGGATCCTCCTCCGCTACGAGCGCATCCTTATAAGCAAGGGCGACAGCGCGCTTGTTCCCCTCGTGGAGGACGTCTGTACGGGGTGCTACAAGCACCTTCCACCGCAGGCTGTCATCGAGGTGAAGCGCGGCAATCGGTTCGTCGAGTGCGAGAGCTGTGGGCGCATCCTGTACTGGAAGGGCGACAGCAAGGATGAGTAGACCCGAGGCGGAGTTCCTTGCCGGCATCATCGCAGGACTTCGGTGGAACGCCGCCGCCGCGAGAGTGGGACTCTCCGAGGACCGCGCTCTGGCGTTTCTTGAGAGCGTGAAGCGCTTCGCGGCATCCATCGGCTCCGTCTCCGAATTCGGGAGTGCGACCGGGCAGCACGACACCAAGGCGGCGGAACCGCCGTCGAGCGGAAGGTCGACGGCCAAAGGCTCGACGGGCGCGAGCCCAGCGAGACTCGTCGTATACACCGACGGCGCCTCGCTCGGCAACCCCGGAGACGCGGGAGCCGGTGCAATCATCGCGACCCCCGACGGCGAGACCGTGGACACTGTGTCGGAGTACCTTGGACGTGCGACCAACAACGTCGCGGAGTACGAGGCCGTCCGCATGGGTCTCGAGACCGCCATAGCGCACGGGGCCCGGGTCGTCGAGCTGAGGCTCGACAGCGAACTGGTGGCGCGACAGCTCACGGGGCGCTACAAGGTTCGTGACCGGAAGCTTCAGGAGAAGTACCTCCAGGTGTCGGCACTGATCGCGCGTCTCGACGACATCTCCATCGTGCACGTGCCGCGCGAGCAGAACTCCGAGGCCGACCGGCTGGCGAAGCGCGGAGCGGAGCGGGGCATCGAATAGTCTGTCCGGGGGTCCCATACCTTCTGGATTCTGATACGAGGTTCCGGTCGCCGACACGGCGCACCGGTGCCTGAGTTCTCTGACAGCAGATTGCAGCAGGCTAGGCGGCCGCGGGCGGACTTGTCCGTCCGAGGAAAGTCCGAGCTCCACAGGGCAGGACGCTGGGTAACTCCCAGTGGGAGCGATCCTAAGGAAAGTGCCGCAGAGAGGAAGACCGCCTAAGGGAGCCGTTCGCGGTTCCCCGGCAAGGGTGAAAAGGTGGGGTAAGAGCCCACCAGTGTCCCCGGTGACGGGGGCAGCTAGGTAAACCCCGTCCGGAGCGAGACCAAGTAGGGGAGGAGAAGCGGCCCGCTTCGCTATAACTCCCGGGTAGGTCGCTTGAGGCGTCGGGTAACCGGCGTCCCAGATGAATGGTCGCCACGGGAGGTCCGCCTTCCGACAGAACTCGGCTTACGGCCTGCTGCAGCTCTGAACACCCGGTTCGGTGTACATGGACCACGACGAAGGGAACGAAGTGTTCGTACGGAAGCGATGGAAACTCCCGGATAGCGACGTGTCGGCGCACGCTCTCGCGCTCGCCGAGGAACTGCAGGTCGAGGGGCCATTCGCCGCGATACTCGCGAGTCGCGGAGTCGTTACGAGCGAGGAGGCCGCGGCGTTTCTGACGCCCGATCGGTCCGCGCTCTGCGACCCCTTCCTCCTTCCCGATATCGATCCGGCGCTCGATAGGCTGCGCCACGCGGTCGACAATCGCGAGGGCATCTTCGTCTGTGGTGACTACGACGTGGATGGCATCACATCGATTGTCCTTATGAAGCGCTGCCTTGAATCCGTCGGGTGTCGCGTCGATTTCTATATTCCGAACCGACTCGACGAGGGGTATGGACTTTCCGACCGGGGCGTGAAGCAGGCGCGCGATGTCGGGGCCGGCCTCATCGTTACCGTGGACAGCGGCGTCACCGGTCATGAGCAGGTGTTGCTCGCCAAGAAACTCGGTCTCGACGTCATCGTGACCGATCACCACGAACCTCAGGAAACGCTTCCCGACGCGCTGGCGGTCGTCGACCCGAAGCGGAAGGACTCCCGGTATCCCTACAAGGACCTCGCCGGCGTCGGCGTGGCCTTCAAGGTCCTCGAGGCGCTCGCTCGCGACTACCGCGAACTTGCCTACACCGTCGAGGAGAATCTTGACCTCGTCGCGGTCGGCACTGTTGCCGACATCGTTCCGCTCAGATCCGAGAACCGGATTCTCACGGCGCTCGGGCTGGAGCGACTCCGCACGACCGGGAACGCCGGGCTCGCCGCCCTGATGGAAGTTGCGAAGGTCGAGCCGGCGAGCGCGCGGGCCGCGCACATCGGTTTCGCGCTCGGTCCGCGTCTGAACGCGGCAGGGAGATTGGGTGACGCGAGCATAGGTGTCGAGCTCCTCACGACCGACGATACCGAGCTCGCGGGCAGGATCGCCAGGCAGCTCGACGGCGAGAACTGCAAGAGGCGCGACCTGGAGCGCCAGGTGCTCGCGGACGCCGAGCGGATGATCGACGAATCGATCGATCTGGACAGCACGAGGTCGATCGTTCTGTGGTCGTCCGGATGGCATCCGGGCGTTATCGGCATCGTTGCGTCGCGGATCGCGAAGCAGCACAACCGACCGACCATCCTTCTCTCGGTGAACGATGGTGCGGCCAAGGGTTCGGGCCGGAGCATCCCGGGATTCGACCTGCACGCGGCACTCATCTCGTGCCGTCACTTCCTCGACAGCTTCGGCGGTCATCAGCATGCTGCAGGCGTCTCGCTGGCGGAGGAGCGCCTCGAGGAGTTCCGCGATTGTGTTGAGGAGGCCGTCTCCTCGAAGCTTACCGCCGCCGACCTCGTGGCCGTTGTCGAGATCGACGGAGAGGTGCGCCTCTCCGACTGCACGTTCGATCTCGTGAACCTTCTCAAGAAGCTCAGACCTTTCGGCGCAGGCAACCCGGAACCCGTTTTCGGGACGCGTCGAGTGAAGGTCGAGGACGCGAAGACCGTCGGCAACGGTCACC
>CAZNHF010000116.1:0-8054 GCA_964572375.1 uncultured bacterium
AATAGCATATCATGCTTATTCTAGCAGGAATCGTGCGCGTACCGAATGCTGCAGCACCATCGTGCGCGCAGCGAATGCTGCAGCACCATCGTGCGCGCAGCGAATGCTGCCCGTGCGGCAGACGTTTTCGGATGGAGGCCGGCATCCGGGGGAGTCTTGACTGCATACGCGGATTGTGGTATGCTGGAAGAAGAGAGGTTCCGAACATGAGAGCCACTGACGACAAGTCCGTGACGGAGGAGGGAGTCTATCGTGAGACGGAGACGTGCATGGGGGGGACCTGTACTTGCGGCCGCGCTGGTGGTGCTGTCGGCCACGACGGCCGCCTCCGGCTTCCACGACTTCACGGAGGATTTCACATCGCTGGCGTTCTGCGACGTTGAGTACACAACGGCGCTCTGGGATACCGTGGCCGGAGATGTCACGATTCCGCTTTTCATGAAGCGTCTGATCAGCGAGGTGTCGATCGCAGGGAGCACGGTGGGTGTGGCGGTGGCCGGCGATCTCGCCCTCCTCGCGAGTGACGTTACGGGTCTCATCGTTGTCGACATCACCGATCTATCATCACCGGTGGTCAAGGGGATCTGCGATACACCCGGCAATGCGAGAGACGTAGCATTCCACGGAAGCCTGGCGCTCGTCGCCGACCGGATCGGCGGGCTCGTGATCGTCGATCTCAGCGACCCCATGCTGCCGTACATCATCAGTTCTGTGACGCTGGCGGACCAGGCAACCGCGGTCGCCGTCGCGGGTGACTACGCCTACGTCGCGGCCAGTTCGGCCGGGCTCGTCATCGTCGACATCTCGGACCCGACGATGCCGACCGTCGTCTCGTCGAAGACGTTCGGAGGAGACGCGGTCGGTGTGGACCTCGAGGGCACGCTCGCGTACATTGCCGCGGAGGCGGGTGGTCTGAGGATCGTCGACACCAGCGATCCGACCAACCCCGTCGAACTGGGCGCCGCGTACCCCGGCGGGAACTTGAAAGCCGTCGCGGTCGCCGGCAACCGCGCGTACTGCGTCGGGTTCAAGGCGGACTGGCCGCCGCCGAACGAGGCTTTCTTCAGGGTTCTCGACGTGACCGACCCGAGCGCACCACACATCGTGGGCGGGATCACGGAATCCAGTCAGCCGTACGGCATCGCACTTGATGGGGACAAGGCCTTCGTGGCGGACGGGTACTACGGTCTTCGCGAGTTCGACATTTCCGATCCATCGCAGCCGGTCGTGGTGGAGGAGTTCCCCGTTTCCACGTGGGCATGGGGCATTGCTGTGGAAGGGGACCACGCCTTCGTTGCGGACCTCTGGGCCGGCCTGTCCATCATCAAGATCGGTTCCGGCGTGCCGCCGGAGCAGCGTGCCAGCGAACCCGTTCCGGGCAACTCGTACGGCATCTCGATCTCTGGAAACCACGCTTTCCTCGGCGCGCAGCTCGCCGGTGTCCAGGTCGTCGACATCAAGGACCCGTTGAGTCCGCACCTCGTCGGCGAGGCCTCGACCCCCGGACGTTCATATGGGCTGACCGCCGAGGGAGATCGACTCTACGTGGCCGATGGCGCCTACGGCCTCCGGGTCTTCGACATCACGGACCCCGGGTTGCCGGTTGAACTCGGCGGCCACAACACAGCCGGCTTCGCCTACGACGTGGCCGTCGCGGGAGCCATCGCATACATCGCGGACGGGAACGCCGGAGTGCTCGTCGTGGACATCTCCGACCCCGCGCTCCCGACGCCGATCGGTTCGGTTGACACGCCGGGCACGACCTACAGCGTGGCGGTTTCTGGAGATCTGGCTCTTGCCGGCGACCGGTATTCGGGACTCCAGATTTTCGACATCAGCATTCCCGAGAGCATCGCGCTTATCAGCACGAGCGACGCCGCCGGTGACGCGCGCGGTATTGATATCTCCGGGAGCACGGTCGTCGTCGCCGACGCGCTTGGTGGAATCGCCCTTGTCGATATCAGCGATCCGTACTCGCCGGTCGAGCTGTCGAAGTGGGAGGGCGCGGCCGCCGCCTACGACGTTACGGTGCGCGGCAACCGGGCCTACGTTTCCCTCGGCGTGGCGGGATTTCAGATCGTCGACATCTCGAACCCGACGGCCCTTGAGTACGTCGGCGGCATCGACGTCGACGACTGGGCGTATGGCAGTGCCGTCGTCGGCGACTACGCGTTTCTCGCGGACGACTCGGCAGGGCTGAAGGTCTACGAGGTGCGTCAGGACAGGCTGGACGTGCAGTGCAACGACGTCATGTCCACCGTGATCTGGGAGACGGAGGACGACATTGAGAGCGTCGAGCTCGTCACGGCGCAGCATGACTCGGTCAGATGGAGAGTGAGCGCGGACGGCGGAGGCACGTGGGACCGTATCGCCCCCAACAGCCGCCCGCACAACTTCGATGTGCCGGGGCACGCGCTCATGTGGCAGGCATCGCTTGTGTACACGAACGAGGGAAGCTACCCGACCATAACGGAGGCGTACCTCCGGTGGTACGTTGACGAGGTGGGTGTTGTCGATGACGGGATGATTCCCTCGAGCTTCGCGCTCGCGCAGAATGCACCGAATCCGTTCGGTCCCTCGACGGCGATCCGCTACAACGTTCCAGCACCCGGCGGGGAGGTGCTGGTCGCCGTGTACGACGTGGCGGGGAGGCTCGTCAGAACGCTCGAGAGCGGCCGCCAGTCGCCGGGTGTGAAGAGCGTGACGTGGGACGGGCGGGATGAGCGTGGGGAGTCGGTCGCCGCGGGCGTCTACTTCTGCCGGCTCGTGGCGCCTGAGTATGAGCAGTCGCGGAAGATGATCCTGCTGAAGTAGACGGCAGGAGCGGTTGTCTATCGGTAGAGCGCCTTGATCGCGCCCCAACCCGATCTCTCGACGGCCGTCTCGTCACCGACGATGACGTCGTCGATCTGGATGTAGAACGCATTGCTGCGGACATTGTGGTAGTCGCGGTACCTGAACTCCAGCCGGACCTCCTGGCCGATCACCATCGGGAGCAGCGGCACGACGACCTCCACGCCCGGCAGCGCTTCGAAGCTCCCCTGGTCGCTCCTCCACGCCACGAGCTCGATGTTGTTGAACCCCATGACGACGGTCACATCAAACTGGTCGTTCCCCATGAAGTTCTGATAGTTGGCTCTGAAGAAGAGGAGCCCGTCCTCGGGAACGACGAACGGGGGAGAGATGAGCGCGGCGTCGAAGTCGAGCCCAGGTGAGTGTGTCGAACTCACCTCCGCACACCGCCCGATCCCGCCTGTCCAGTTGCCGTCACCCCACACGTCGTTGAGCATCCACTCGACACCGTCCCCGGTGTAGTCGACCACGATCCATCCTTCAGGCGGGAAACTCCCTTCGAAGCGCTCTTCCAGACCGTCGGCGGAGGCGGCACCGTGAGACGCGAGCAGCGCGAGGGCGGCGGACAGCGCGAGCAGTGCTGATGTCTGTCTCATCCTGGCGTTCTCCTGAGTCGTCGTGTGGTGCGCCTGGTTCCCGTCGGGGCGGAAGCGCGGCGGCCTCGATCGGAGGTTCATGATATCATCTCATACACCCGACGACCAGTAGCTCCGTGCTTGAACGATTTCGGGCGTGGTCGTGTCCAAGCATGTGTACCCGGTGACGACTCGCCCCGGGACATCGAGTGCGCGGCGATGATGAGCGAGGCCCCAGCCGCATGCGGCCTTGCGCGAACCCCGGGGGGAACCGGATGCGATGTCTGTGCTCACTGTCTCTCTGTGCCGTCGTGCTCCTCTTGCCGACGGCATGTCTCTCATCCACATGCAGCTACCCGGCTTTTGACCCGTCCAACGGCGATTCGAGAGTCTGTGACACGGCCGATGGCTGTGTCACGGAGGTCCCGTATGTCGAGGCGTGCCGACTCGACGCCGGCGAGGAGATCGTGCTCGATGGACGTCTGGACGATCCGATCTGGGAGAGGGCCCAGGCCGCCACGGGATTCCGCGTCTGGGACCCGACGCGCGGCGCCGATGCGACCGAGCAGACGGTGTTCAAGGTCGTCTACGACGACGATGCGGTCTACTTCGGCATCGCCTGTCTGGAGTCGGACGCGACGAACATCATGAGCCAGCTGTGTCGGCGTGACAACATGATGGGGAGCGATGTCGTCAGCGTCTTCCTCGACACCTACCACGACCACACGACCGGCTACAATTTCGCGGTCAATCCCGACGGCGTACAGCGGGACCGGTACATATACAACAACGGGAGCATGGACTCCAGCTGGGACGCGGTCTGGAGCGCCGAGACCCACGTTGACGACAGGGGCTGGTATGCGGAGATGCGCATCCCGTTCTCGTGCATCCGCTATCGCAACGGCGGCGATATGACCTGGGGGTGCAACCTCTATCGCTACATGCACTCGAAGGGCGAGGACACGTCGTGGGTGAACTGGGAGCGCGAGACGAGCGGGTTCGTCAGTCGCTTCGGCGAGATCCGCGGGATTCGCGGCGTGCACTCGCGCCGGCAGCTCGAGCTTCTGCCCTATGTCGTCCATCGCTCGACGGACCCGTCTGCGGTTGGGGACGAGGACGTACTCGACCACCACGACAACTTCGGGCTCGACATGCGGTACGGCGTGACGTCGGACCTGACGCTCAACGCCACCTTCCAGCCGGACTTCGGCCAGGTCGAGGCCGATCCCGCGCTTCTGAATCTCTCTGCGTTCGAGACGTACTACTCGGAGCGTCGGCCGTTCTTCGTCGAGGGGAGTCAGTTCTTTGAACATGACGGCTTCAACATGTTCTATTCGAGACGCATCGGCACCGGTGATGAGAACTCGCGCATACGGGCTGCCGGGAAGCTGACAGGCAAGACGCCGAGCGGGATCTCTGTCGCGGCCCTGTACGCCTTCACGGACATCACAGAGGACGGTCAGGCGCACAATCCGTTCAAGAGCGGAGAGCAGGCGACGCAGTTCATCATCGGGCGAGTCGGTAAGGAGTTCAGCGAGGGCGCTCACCGGTTCAACATCATGCAGACGGCCGTTCTGAAGCCCGACGATCGGGATGCGTACGGCGACTTCGAGACACGCACCGCATACACGACGGGCCTCGATTTCGATCTCAACTTCGCCGACCGGGCATACGGTGTCGAGGGATCTGTTGTGGGTTCGACGGTCGACCCGAAGGCCTCTGACGACGATCCGGGACTCGGCCACAGCGCCATCCATGGCACCGGCGGCCGGCTCGAGTTCTCGAAGCAGTCAGGTACGGTCAACGGAGGGATCAGCGGCCGCTGGGAGACCGACGATCTCGACCTGAACGATGCGGGATTCCTGCACTCGAGTGACGAGATCACGACGAATGGTTGGATCAACTACGAGCACGAGTCGACATCGGACGATCCCATTGTCCGTCGCGGCGACTTCGGGGCGAGTTTCTGGCGCAGCTGGTTGTACGCCGGGAACAAGGGCTACGACCTCGATACGAGTGAAGAGGTCTGGTCATACAACGCCGGACACCCGGCCGGCATCGGCGGCGATGTAAACGGCTGGATGCAGTTCGGCAGCTTCTGGACGGCGTGGTTCGGGGGTGGCGCCGACCCCTACAGTCCGAACAAGTACCTCACCCGCACCTACGACGGCGAGCGCGGTCCTCTCATGGATACTCCGGGCGGGTTCTGGGGCTGGTGGGGTGTGCGGACCGACGGTCGAAAGGACGTCGTGCTTGAGCTCAACGGCAATCTGAATCGGAATGACGCGGGCGGAACGACCGACCGCATCGGCGTCGAGGTCGACTGGACGCCGACCACACGCATCGCCCTGAGCTTCGACGCGGGGTACAACACCACGCACGCGAGGGCGGGATTCATCGACAACTTCGCGAGCCCCGGCGAGGGCATCGGCGGTGTGAGCTACGTCTTCGCCGAGCTTGACCGTGAGACAGTGGATCTGATGGTTCGAGCGGACGTGTTGTTCTCCCGGAACCTGTCGCTCCAGCTCTACGCGCAACCCTATCTGACGATCGGCGAGTACAGCTCGCCCAAGCGTCTTGCGAAGCCCGATTCCTACGAGTTCGAGGATCCGGAAGGGATTCCCGACTTCGACGCGGGCTCGATCGGGGACTACGATTTTGAGTATGCGTCGGTGAACGTCAACGCGGTGGTCCGCTGGGAGTACCGCCCCGGGAGTACTCTCTACGTGGTCTGGAAGCAGGGGAGGGACTCGTACGACGACGGGTTCTCCCACGGCTCGGGATTCCAGCCTCAGCTGAGCGCGACGGAGATGTTCGACACCGAGCCCGAGAACACGTTCCTTGTGAAGCTCGCGTACTGGCTCCCGATCTAGGGAGTCCGCGGGGCGTCCGGCGCGCGGAAGTGTCAAGCCCCCCGCGTCACCGGTAGAGTGCTTTGATCGCGCCCCAGGAGATCTCCTCGACGGGCGACGTGCACGGGCCGCACGTGCTCAGATACGTACCGATGTTGTGCCCGAAGTCGTTGTTCGCGAGCAGCGCCATCGAATTGGCGCAGACGAAGTAGTAGTCGGTCGACACATCGCAGAACAGCGGGTCGACGCCGATGAGGTTCTCACCGGGCACCAGTGCGTCACCGCCCTCGTTCTGGAACGTCATGGTGAAGTAGACGTCGAGATGCGACCCCGGCTCTCTGTGTAGCGCGCGCCCTCCCACACTGAAAGCGATGATGCACTCCCTCACGGTCATGTGGTTCTCATTGGCTCCGCCATCGGAGTAGATGGCGCCGCCGGGTGACTCGTTGTAGGCGAACGTGCAATAGCTCACGACGGGTTCCTCCTCGTAGCTCGTCTCCGCATACAGCCCGCTACCAGTGACGGTCGCGACGTTTCTGACGAACAGACTGTGGTCGACGAGGACCTCGGAGAACGCGTTGATGTAGACGGCACCGCCGCGCTCGGACTCGTTCTCGTAGAAGAGGGAGTTCTTCACGACCGTGCCCGATATCCGGTCGGGACCTGCTGCCGGCACACGCCCCTCGGGGCTTCCCGTCATGCCGCAGTAGATGGCCCCGCCGAGGTCTCCCGTGGTGTTCCAGCGGAACTCGCAGCTGGAGATCGATGCCCACGTGCCTTCCTTGCACGAGATGGCACCGCCGTTGAGGTCTGCCCGGTTGCTCTCGAACGTGTTCCATCGAATGCGAGGCTGCGACTGCAGGCAGTAGATGGCCCCACCATAGCTCTCGGCGTAGTTATCCTCGAAACGGCACTCGACGATCTCGGCTTCGGAGTTGGTGCCGAGATAGATGGCCCCACCGTAGCTGTCAGCGTAGTTGTCAGCGAAGACACAGTCGTGGATGACAGGGGAGGAGCCCGCCGCGAAGATGGCGCCACCCATGTCCGGGGCGTAGACGGCATTGTCAACACGGCCCTTCTTGATCGTGAAACCGTCGATGAGCGAGTAGTAGCTCTCGCCGCCGACGAACAGGAACGCCCGACCCTGCCTGTCGAGGTCGATGATCGTGACATCGGGGCCGGCCTCCGACATCAAAGAGAGGTTCTTGCCCATGAAGTTGATGTCGCGGTTGTCGGGGCCGGTGTAGATCCCCGGCCCCACCATGATGACGTCGCCTGAATCCGCATAGTCGACGGCCAGCTTGATGGCATCGAAATCGGAGCCGCCGTTGACGTCAACGCGGTAGGTCGTGGCCGTGGCGCACGTGGCAAGCAGTATCAGGGATATCGCCGCGAGAATGGTGTATCGATTCAACACGAGCCTCCTCAGTCATCGGAGGCGAGCCACAGTGGGGGGATGTCGACTACGGTTCCAACTTTACTCCCGGAGGGCGGTTCCGTCAAGTGTCTGTTGAAGCGTGCCGCCGGAACGAAGCCCCGCGGTGTGCCCGCTGGGCTTCATGTCTGCGTATGTCCAACAGCAGTCTCCGGGCCGCCTGGCACCCGCGTCCGCGAAGTCGGTGGCGGGACGGTCCTATTGGAGTGCTACGACCACGCCGTGCGTGACCTTCGCCTCGATGTAGCTGTCCTCGTCATAGCCGGGCGCGTTGATGTTCTCGCGGTTGAAGTAGTTGAGCGTTATGGCCGCCTGACCCGCCGGCACGCCGCTGAGGTC
>CAZNHF010000117.1:0-7933 GCA_964572375.1 uncultured bacterium
CCATCGACGGCGTGACGGGCACCGTGACGAACCTGATCATCGACAAGGACGACGAATAGCGACCGGTGCTTGTCTGTATGACACGTCGTGACGCGTCGCTTCCCGCTGTCGCGGCGACGAGCGCTGAGATCGGGGAGAGGGAGTCGGACATGGCCGTCGTGGAGGTTTCCATAGTTCCTGTCGGTCCGGCGGGTGCGAGCATCAGCAAATACGTGGCACACTGCCTGGACATTCTCGACGAGAGCGGTCTCAAATACGAGCTATGCCCGATGGGAACCGTCATCGAGGGCGACCTCACGAGGATTATTGACGCCGTTCGTGCGATGCACGAGGGAACGTTCGACGGTGAGGTCGTACGTGTGCTCACGACCATCAGGATCGACGACCGGCGCGACAAGGAACTCACGATGGACGGCAAGCTGTTCGCCGTCCGGCGACACCGGAACAAGTAGGAATGTCACGAATGCACAGAGCCCCCGTCGGTTAGCCCGAGGGGGGCTTCATTCAAGCGACTCCTGTCGTTCGCGCCGATGGAACCACCCGGCGGCCCCGCGGTCTCCTCAGACGGTCTCGGCAATGGTGCGACTTGCGGGGACGGCCAGCGCAGTACGGGCCTTCCTCCGCTCCGAGAAGAACACAAGGAGCGTGGCAGTGAGCACCGCGGTGTCAGCGATGAGCAGAATGAAGGGAACTGAGAGGCAGAATGCGCTGCTCACGAAGACAGGGATGGCCACCCCGAGCAGCTTCCCGATGGGACTCAACATCGGCTCCTTAGCAATTGCTCGCTTCGAGACTCCTCCTGCCGCCCGCGGACGATATCGGGCGGGGTACTGAAGACGACACGAGACGTTTCGTTCAACTGCCTTCAGACTAACACAGAATTGGTTCCGGTGTCAAGACCATGAACAACGAAAAGACAAGAGGACGAGCCAGCTTCGATGAGGCGGATTCAGCCTGTGTGGACGACGGGCTTCTGCACGAGCACAGGACCATCGTGGAGGCCCTGCGGACGATATCCTCAACCCTCGACGTGGAGACGGTCCTACAGCGCCTGCTCTATCTGACGAACCAGATGCTGGGATTCGAGTACTGTACGATCCTCCTTATCGACGATGACGGTGTGCGGATGAACGTGGCGGCGCGGTACGGCTACCCTGAGAGCATCGTGCAGGAAGTTGAACTCGCCGTCGGCCGCGGGGTCACGGGGCGAGTCGCGCAGACGGGAGTCCCATTCAACGTCCCGGACGTCGGTCGCGAAGAGCGGTATCTGGCAGGGCTCAAGGGCGCGCGGTCAGAACTCGTTGTTCCGCTCAAGGCGGAGGGACGCGTCATTGGGGTCTTCGACGTCCAGAGTCCCAAGCTCGACGTGTTCAACGAGCGTGACACCGAACTCCTGCAGGTGCTCGCGGACATCGCCGGCATCGCCATATCGAATGCGCGGTCGCACAGAGCGGCGATCCGCGCCCGCGAGGAACAGCTCCAACGGCGCGAACTCGAGCGCGAGATCAGCCTCGGGCGGACCTTCCAGGAACGCCTCCTGCCGGGGAGCGACCCGGTTCTCTCGGGATACGATATTGCCGGGACGAATCTCCCCGGTCGCAGGCTCAGCGGCGACTACTTCGATTACATCCGGCTCCCGAACGGGCACCTCGGCATCGCGGTCGCGGACGTGTCCGGGAAGGGGGTTCCCGCAGCCCTCCTCGCCGCCTCGCTCCAGGCGACACTCCGCTCGCACGTGGAGAATCTCTACTCGATCGCCACGATCATAAAGCGCGCGAACGTTTCGTTCTGCCAGACAACTGCCCCGGAGAGCTTCGCGACACTGTTCTATGGCGTCCTTGACCCCGCCGGCACACTGACCTATGTCAACGCCGGTCACAATCCGCCCCTGCTTGTCCGCACGTCCGGCGAGGCAGAGCCGCTTCACGAGGGCGGCACCGTCCTCGGGATGTTTCCCGACGCACGCTACACGGAGGGCCGTGCCGACCTGTCAGATGACGACTGTCTCATCATCTATACGGACGGGCTCTCCGAGGCAGAGCGCGAGGGCGAGCTCTTCGGCGAGAGGCGAATCGTCGACGTCGTGAACGGGCTGACGGGCGCTCCAGCGCGCGTCGTGGCCTCCACGCTTATTACGGAAGCCGATTCGTTCGCGGGTAAGGGCGCATCACCCGACGACATGACGGTGGTTGTCGTCAGGAGATCGGGACCCGCGTGCTGATAGCGGCACGGCTCCTGCAAGTCACTCGACCCGTCACCCCTGGAACCACCCCATCACGGTAACAAACCATCACCACGGTGAAGGGCACCCGCCGCACAGGGCGTGCTCCCGCGTGTTATGCCGCTGCGGCATGCGCTGCCGGGATCGCGATGGCGGCAGCGGCTCCGCTCGGGCCAAAGATCATCGCGGTCGCGGCGCCGCTTGCGGCGCTGGCGCTGCTGGGCGCGCTCCGGCTCGCCACTCATCAAGCCGCCGAGCGACACTCCCGCGCCGCCCGGCGATGCTCCCAAGCCGCGGGGGGCGGATCGGCTCGAGCGCTTCCACCCACGTGCGTCCCGGCGCGATCGCTCTGGATCGACGTGATGCTTCTGGCCGCCGTCGCACTCTCGGCAGGCGGGCTCCTGGCGGCGAGGCTCCTCCTCGTGCGACCGGGGAGCGCCGATGTCATGCCTGTCGCGCGCACAGAGGTCGTCGGCACCGTTGAGCAGGCGAAACACGGGTCGGGGAGGACGACGCTCGTCGTCGCCGTCAGCTCGTGGCGGACCGCGAGCACGGATGACGCGACCGAAGTGGGCATGGAAGCGCCAGCGGATGGGGAGGATGCGGAGACACCAGTGCGAGAGGCGTCGCCGTCGGGCTCCGGCGGCAGAGTCCGCGTCACGGCGCGCGACGCGGGCTCTGTTCGCAGGGGGGACGTAGTCCGCATCTCGGGCACTGTTGCCACACCCGGCGGCAGGAGAAATCCCGGCGCCTTCGATTTCGCCGGATACCTGCGTTGGCACGGCGTCCGCCGAACCATCCGCGCATCCGAGACGTACGTCCTGAGCCGCGGAGACGGCCTCGAGACCATCGCGTCACGAGTCGAGAGAGCCGTTTCGTCTCACCTGTGCGGGGAGAGCGCATCGCTGATGCGGGCGCTCCTGCTCGGACGCGTGGACGGACTCCGGGCTGAACTCCACGACGACTTCCGTTCGACGGGAACGGTCCACGTCCTGGCGGTCTCGGGACTGCACGTCGGGTTCGTGCTCCTCATCGCAGTCTCGCTCGCACGGAGCGTCGGCGCGTCCCCTCGCGGGGCCGTGATCGCCGCGCTCCCTATGGTTCTCCTCTTCGCGGCCGTCGTCGGGCCGCGTCCGTCCGTCATCCGCGCCGTCACGATGGTGGCCGCGCTCTCGGCCGCGCGCCTGCTGAGGCGGCGAACGGCGACCGCGAACGCGCTCGGGCTCGCGGCTACGATCCTGCTCCTGGCGAACCCGGGAGCGCTCTTCGACGCCGGCTTCCAGCTGTCATTCGGGGCCGTCATTGGGATCCTGCTCATCGCTCCCTCGCTCGCCGCGAAGTTCGAGAGCGCGACTGAAGCGCGGCACGCGTCGGCACGCCTCGTCAACATGGCACGGCGAGCCGGCTCCACCATCGCCGTGAGCCTGGGCGCCCAGCTCGGAACCCTGCCCGTGCTACTCTCGATGGGTGCATCGGTCGCTCCGACGGCTTGCCTCGTCAACATCGCGGTAGTCCCGCTCGCAGCGTTCACTGTGGCGACCGGGGCGGTTCTCTGTGCGCTCCACCCTGTCGTTCCCGGCGCGGCACAGGTCATGGCCGCCGCGGCGGCCGGAGCGCTTCGACTCATGGCGCTCTGTGTCGAGGGGGCGGCGCGGGCGACGGGCGGCGGGGTCCACGTTCCTTCCACGCTCTGGCCGCCTTTCGCGCTCGCCGTGATGTCGATTGGCATCGTCCTCGCGTCGGGAACACGCCGGGTCCGACTCGCGGGGACCGTGGCTCTGGCTGTCTCGGTCGCGGCCTCCTGCGTTCTTCTGTCGACCGGTGCGGGCAGATCGCACGCACGGATCGTATTCTTCGATGTAGGTCAGGGGGATGCCCTGCTGCTTCAGTCCGCGCGAGGAAGGACGGTTCTCATCGACGCAGGTCCAACGTCCGGCAGCTGGAATGCGGGCAGCGGGATCGTTCTTCCGTATCTGACGCGTTCGGGAATCCGGAGGATCGACATGGTCATCGTCACGCACGGTCACGCCGACCATATTGGCGGCATCCCCGGACTGCTCGACGCCGACGGAGTAGGGGAACTCGTCGTGCCTGTCCCGGAGGCTCGCGGACGCGCTCTCAGCGAGCTCGTCCAGATCGCGGATGCAGCGGGGGTGGTCGTCCGTACGGTCGCCGCGGGGGAGACGCTCCTCGCCGAAGCGGGCTGCACGCTGCTTGTGCTCTGGCCGCCGGCGACCGTCCCGCATGCAGCGGACACCGAGAACGGACGCTCGATCGTCATCGAGGCGAGGATCGAAGGCATCCGGCTACTCGCCTGTGGAGATATCGAATCAGCGACGGAGAGAGAGCTCTGTGCGCGAGGCACGGTCCGGCCGGCCGATATCCTGAAGGTCGCGCACCACGGTTCGCCGACATCGAGCAGCGCCGGCATTCTCGCCGCGGCGCGTCCTTGTCTCGCGATCATTTCCGTCGGCGATGACAACCGGTTCGGTCACCCTGGCGGCGCTCCACTCGCGCGTCTGTCAAGACTCGGGAGTCGCGTCTTCAGAACGGACATCGACGGGGCGGTCATCGTCGATATCGCCCGTCGCTGGGGCGCGCAGAAGGGACCGCCGCGATGTCTGGTGAACTGTGTGGCAAGCAAGGCCAGGTGGGACATCTACCCGCGGGGGCCGACGACTACAAGCGTCAGGTCGTCCGGCCTGATAACCTCGGCGGCGGCGCGGCGGACGTCTGCCGCGCTGATCGAGGAAATGATGTCGGCGTACCTCGAATCGTAGTCGAGACCGAGTCCGTATCGCTCGATGGCGATCAATCTGCCAGCGCACGATTCGACCGACTCGCGATCCAGGAGATGGTGCCCCAGCAGGAATGAGACCGCCACGTCACGCTCCTCGTCGGTGGGGGGCGCAGTACGGATCCGTTCGATCTCGTCCGCGATGATCTCGACGACCCGGTCCACCTGATCCGGGGCGGTGGCGACGTACGACCAGAAGATGCCCGGATCGAGACCAGCGCTCGAAGAAGAGTCACACTCGACGATGTAGGCGAGTCCCTCGACCTCGCGGAGACGTGTCGGAAGCCGCGAGGCGAACCCGGCGCCGTCGCCGAGGATAACGTCGAGTGCGCGCAGGGCGTAGAGGCGCGGGTCGGAGCGGGCCACGCTCAGATGTCCGAGCGCCACGTGCGACTGTTCCCGGTCCATGACAACGCGCCGCTCTCGTCGCGCGGCGACGGGTACCGGTCCCGGGGGGGCGGGTGCGACCGACGCATCGCCTCTCCAGTTCCCGAACAGGCCCTCCACCTGCCGCATGACGTCATCCGGATCGCAGTCTCCCGCCACGGCGAGAACGGCTCTCTCCGGGCGGTAGGCGGCCGCGTGGAAACGCAGAAGATCTTCGCGTGACAGCGCGAGAAGACTCTGCGGCGTCCCGTTCGACGGCCTGTGACGCGGATGGCCTTCGTATATCGCGTCGAAGAGCTCGCGACGACAGACGAGACTCGGATCATCCTCGTCCTCGATGAGCTCCGCGAGCTGTGCTCGTCGAGCTTCCTCGAACTCGTCAGGGTCGAACGAGGGTGACGTCACGACCTCACGGAGCAGCTCGAGTGACTGTCCGAGACACTCCGAGAGACCGGTCACGGTGAGGGCGGCCGTCTCGTATCCCGCGGCAACGTCGAGCATGGCTCCCGTCGAATCAACGGCGCGGGCCAGCTCTGCTCCCGGACGCGCGGTGGAACCCTCGATCACCGTTGCAGCCGTCAGCGCTGCAAGACCAGCAACTTCGTCCGTCTCGAATCTCGACCCGGCCTCGAGCGACAGGCCTATCGCCACGAGCGGTCCCTGTCCGTGCCTCGAGCAGAGCACCTTCATCCCGTTCGCAAGCACCTCGCGCCGCGCCGGGCCGCCGGGGTAGTCCGCATGCCTCATGGACCCACCTCACGATCGGGCGCCGCATCCACCATCCCCGGTTCGAGCACCATCGATGTCATCACGTCGCTGCCCAGATAGAGCTCGGCAACCTGGCGCAGTTCGCCGGCATCCACGCGCTCCAACCGGTCCTCAAAAGCGAGTCCCGAGCGCCAGGTATCGATAGCCTCCCACAATCCGAGCGTTGCGGCCGCACCGAGCGCCGTATCGTGCGCCGCGGCCAGGTCCGCCCGCGCCAGTCGCCTGGCCTTCTCGAGTTCGCCTCCGCTCACAGCGTGGTCCGCCAGATCCGCGAGCACGTCGAGCATCGCGTCCTCGACCTGCTCGGCCCGCCCTCCCGGGTGGAGAGCGGCCGACAGTGTGAAGATGCCGGGCTCGCGCTGCAGAAGACGCGAGCAACCCACCTCGGTGGCGAGGCGGTCGTTCCGGACGAGTCGCTCATAAAGTCTGGAACTCCGCCCCGAGGCGAGGAGTGATACGAGGAGCTCGAGCGCCGGGCTGTGCTCGTGCACAGCGTCGGGTGTCGCGAAGGCGAGAGCTATGCGCGGCGTGCTCCGATCGGCCGTGATCCGCTCCCGTCGCGGACCGGCGGGAGAGACGGGTCGGTTCCCGGAAGCCGCACTCACGGACGCCGCACGCCCCGGTCCGCGACGAATGTCGCCGAAGAGCTCGGCGCACTCCGCGAAGACATCTGATGCGTTGACGCCTCCCACAACGACCATCGAGACGTTCTCCGGCACGTACCGCTCCCTGTGAAATTCCTCGAGATCGTCGGCAGTGAGCCGGCTGATATCCTCCAACACACCCATGACCGGTCTCGCGTATGCATGGTCCGCGAACATCAAAGCATCGAGCGCCTCGTCGAGCATCGACTCAGGGTCGTCGGCCGCCATTCGTCGCTCCTCAAGAGCGATCCTGCGTTCGATCTCGAGGACCTCGGGGTCGATGCGGCAGTTCGCCATCCGGTCGGCCTCGATTGCGAGGGCGGTCTTCCAGCCCGAGCCGGGAAGCGCGAAGTAGTACGCGGCGTAGTCGGTCGTCGTGACGGCGTTATTGAAGCCGCCGAGACTGGCGGTCAGCGCGTCGATCACCCCGCCCGGGTAGCGCTCCGTCCCGCGGAACATCATGTGCTCCATGAGATGTGCGATCCCGGCGCACCCGTTCGGCTCATGGAGAGAACCCGCCCGGTAGGTCGCGAGCGTCGCGGCGATGGGCCACTCCCGGAAGGGGAAGACAACGATTCTCAGACCGTTGTCCAGAACCGTCTCCTCCACCGTGGCCATCGCCTGCATGTGCCATGACACCTGCACCATCGGGTCTCCATTCGAGTCGGGTCGCGTGCCGCCCCCTGAAGTCGGCCTCATCCGGAGGCGCCCACGGAGAGCTTCCCGCGGGCGTACTTGACTCATCACCACCAACGAGACTATGCTCCCCGGGAGTCACCCGTCAAGACGCCTCTCCACTGAGGCGCATCCCGAACCCCCGCGAATCAGGCAGGGAGGGCAACGTGGACAGACTGAGAGTCGGCGTTCTGGCGTCCGGGCGCGGCTCCAACCTTGCCGCCATCCTCGACAGATCGCTCGCCGGTGACATCGACGTCGAGGTCGCCATCGTGCTGAGCGATGTCGAGAACGCCACCGCGCTCGATCGAGCCCGCGCTGCCGGCGTCCCCGCGATGTACATTCCGCCGGGACGATTCAGGAGCAGGCTCGAACCCGAGACCGAGCGTCGATACGTCGAGACGCTGCGCGAGCACGATGTGGCGCTCGTCGCGCTGGCGG
>CAZNHF010000118.1:0-7888 GCA_964572375.1 uncultured bacterium
CGATGAAGACCTCGAAGTCGTTGTCGTGGTAGATGACCGCATCGCGCTCGGTGAGCCTGGCCCAGACGTGACGCTCTTCCATCCATGCGGCGACGTAGAAGTACGTGTCGTCCCAGAGCATAGCTGCGCGCGTCTCGAACCGCGGCGCCGGCGCTGAGCCGCCTCTGATATCAACGAAGAGGTCGGTCCGCCCGGCCCTCAGCCACGCATCATCGTCGAGCGCTCCGTCGATCGCCGGGGCAGTGCACGCGCGCTGGCAGACATAGGTTCGCGGGTTACAGTCGATCTCGGGCGTGGGGAATACGTAGTCGGGGTCACCGGTCGCCTCGCCGGCTACAACGCTTGCTGCCGGCAGCAGACTGACAGCGAGCATGGTGACGACGAAGGGGTACACACGTCTGAGGACCGTGGCGGACGTCATGCCGGCTCTCCCCTCTTCGATCGGAGGCGGGTTCAGTCAGAGTATGGACCGCGGGCTCCACCCCGGCGCCCGCTGGATTTTCGAGTATACACGAAGTTATGCGGTGACGGGCTATCCGTGGCGGAAGACGACAATCCCGTCGTTGGCGCCGCGACACGCCTCGAGTGCCGCCCTCGCGGGATGCTCCGTCCGGTCATCTGCCCCACCCACGGGAACAGCCGAAGCGTCGGCGCGACTCGCGAGCTGCCTCCCCCAACAGATGGAGAACCGGAACTCGTGGAAGCCGCCGAGCGACGCGGCGAAGTTCGTCTCCCAGAAGTTGTTCATCAGCCACGCGTAGAGGCGCTGCGGATCGTTCTCGAGCCGCGGGTCCCCGGACAGGAGACGCTCGCCGAACTCAAGCGGACCGATCTGGAGCAGATGGCAGTCGGGCATGGAGACGGCGATACCCATCTCTGCGGAGAGGAGCCCGAACCCATCGTCGATCGCGTAGTAGTCGGTCAGTGTCCCCGGGATCTGATCGACGCGCGGCCGCACGGCCGCATTCGCCTCGAGAGCACCGGCCTTCGCGAGCCAGAGCTGCTCACCCCGGCCGGTCGAGAACGGCAACGAGAGATAGACGTTCTCCGGCTCCCAGACGCTGTCCTTGTGACATCGGACGGCGACATCGACCCGTGGCTCACCGGCGTATGCTGTGAGTTCAAGCAGAAAGAGGTTCGAGCCTGCGACCCCGTAGTCGAGCGTTACCGTCGAAACGACCGGCCCGACCGACCGGCTTTCTTCACCGATGAGACACCCGGCACTCCGCATGACGTTCTCGCCCTTGCGGTTGAGGCCCATCGCTCCGCGAATGCTGCACGCCTCGGCGCGTCCGTGCATCGGCGTGACCTCGTAGACCGGCGTGAATGCCGCATGTACGCGGTCGCGCCGCAGAAACTCCAGCCCGCTCGCTCGATCGACCCAGCTGACGATGCCATCACCGGGCCGCCACTCGATACGGACGTGCGCTGTCTCGAGAATGCCGTCGTCGCGCGCAATCTCACTCCGCCCGCTGCCTGCACCCGCGCGACCCGCTTCAGCGCCCGCGGACTCTCTCTCCGCGCCGCACTCCAGTGGCTCAACGACGAGTTCGCGACGCTCGCCGGATGCGAGTTCCATCCATACGAGGTACTCGCCGCCCATCGGGACGTTGACGAGCTGCGACGGCAGTCCCTCGCCGCTCGTCGCGTCCACCACGCGCGCGCCGCCGTCGAGACCGAGTTCGTTGAACTCGAAGTGACCGACCGGCAGCCTGGCGAGGCCCCTCACGGTGTATGAAAAGGGATTGAGAACCGCGTATCTCAGAGGCACGCCGACAGCAAGACCGACCGCGCCCATCCGCTCGAGCGCCTCGTCGGTCATTCCCGCGACCAGATCGTGCGCCTCTGCCGCATACCCCTGCTTCCGTGCCGAGATAGCCGATACCAGCGGGTGCCACGGGTCGGACATCGCGTTGGAATGGCTGAAGGTGTGCTCGGCATAGAGCAGGAGATCGTCGACGGCACGTCGTTCTTCGGCCGCAGCGCCATCCGGAAGGTTGGGCGGTACTCCATCCCCACATCGATCGAGCGCCGCGAGCGCACGCACGCGCCGGAGACCGCGCTGCGCCTCGCGCATCAACCGCGTCCCCGTCGGGTTGCCCGCCGGACCGTCGGACCACCAGTCGGGCCAGTCGCCACGGTGCGTCTCGAGTTCGATACCCTTCCGCTCGATCTCGTTTCGCAGGTCGTCGAAGAAGCGGGACAGCGTGACCATCTCGATCCGGCAGATATCCTCGTGCTCGGCGTTCCACCGCTCGATCATGTCGACGATGCCCGCCGACGGCGGGCCGTTGTCGGTCCGCAGACCCGACACCATCACCGGGACAACGTCGAGTTCATACCCGCGCTCCCTGAGCGCGGAGAGATACCGGGGGATCCGCAGCTCGGCGACGCCCCAGTGATCATGGAAGATCATCCCGGCATCGCACTCGTCCTTCGTCAGATACGATGCCGCGGCGCCCGGGGCAAGCCCGAGTTCGTTGCCGAAGTGGTAGTGCTCACCGCTGTGGACGAGCACCCGACCACCCGACGGCGCTTCCCACCAGAACGGAATCTGCGTCCTGCCAAGCGGATACATCCCGTGGTGTGTGTGCACGCACGTGAAGAGATTCGAGACGCCGCACTCGAGCATCGCCTGTGCGTAGCCCCAGCCGTATCCGTTGATGTCGGCCGTCATCGCCGAGTCGACCTCGACGCCGAGCTTGCCCCCGAAGTCGGCCCCGCGGCGGAACGACTCGAGGAGCAGGTCGTATCCGATGAGTTCGTTGAAATTGAGGTAGCTCGCGGAAAGGCCGATCGAGCCATCGCGCACGGCCTCCGAGAACCGCTCACGCTCCTCCGGGGATGCCGCCGCCAGGAACCGCTCGACTCCCCAGAACGTCTCGCACGTCCACGCGAACCCGTCGAAGAGAGACCCCCGCCTTTGCGCCGTCTTCCCGGCGATGGCGAGGGCCTGACGGATGAAATCGACGTGCCGCCGCTCGATGCGACTCTGAAGATCGGTGTATCCGATGTCGGTATGCGAGTGATGGATGACACAGAGCCTGGTCATGCGCGCTCCCGATACATGACGCCGCTCATCGCGCACTCCTGTTCATCGCGTACTCCTACTCATCACGCGCTCCGATGAACGACGATGCACACCAGCTGAACAGAGTCACGACGAGCGAACCGAACAGTGCCGCCCAGAAGCCTGCGATCGTGAAGCCGTGCAGCATGAGTGCGACGAGGCCGAGGAGGGCTGCGTTGATCACGAGCAGGAAGATCCCGAGCGTCAGGATCGTGAGAGGAAGCGTGAAGAGAACGAAGAGCGGTTTGACGAACACGTTCACGATGCCGAGCAGAAAGGCCGCCAGGAGGATCGTGCCAAAACCGTCGAGCGCGATCCCCGGTACGACGAGCATGGCGATCCAAAGACCGACCATCGTGATGAGCAGACGGGCCAGGAACTTCATGGTTGTCCCTCCCTTCCTCAGGAGCTCCGCCACGCGTCGGTGCCGTGGATGGCGAGGATCTCTCCGAAATACGAACGGTGGTAGTCCCTGTCGGGATAGGCTTCGGCGATGGCCGGCTCGACGAAGTGCGCAGGGTCGAAGTCGTGCCAGTAGATGGTCCTGCATTCGACGATGAGTTCGGCCTCCGCGAAGCCGGGTGCGGTGACCTCTGTCGAAGCGATCGGCGTGAGCCCCGCCTCGGCGATCTTGTCGCCGTCACGTCCGGATTTCGAGCCGAGGATCTGAAGCGCCGCCCTCTGCTCCTCCGGGAACGCACACAGCGTGAACGACCCGTACCGCTCCATGAACTCGTACGTGTAGCGGACCGGACGCACGACGGCCTGCGCGATCGGCCGGTTCCACATCGCGCCGAACGTCCCCCACCCCACAGTCATCGCATTGAAGTCGCCCTTCTCGAAGTCACCCGCGGTCAGAAGCAGCCACTTCGAGAGCCAGAGCCTGCTCGGATTGACCGTAAGCTCCGCCACCGGAATCGGACCGCGTGTCATTCGTTCCTCCTCTGTTCTCCCCGGGTCGGACGTCGGCCGTCGACGAGCAGCTCGCCACCGACCCCGACGTTCTCCGGCCTGTGCTCGCGGATGAGCACGACGATGTGCGACCTGTCGATCCCGAAGACGTCCTGAGCGACGTCCGTGAGCCCTTGAACCAGCGCCCGGCGCTTCTCGATATCGGCGACGGGAGGACCGTCAACAGTGATAGTAGGCAAGGTTACCTCCTCGGTGGTGACTCCGGTAGTCCGCTACACAACCGTGCCACACCACGGCGTATGATTCAAGGGTCGCGCCGACCCGGCGTGGAACAGGCTCCGCGAGCGAACGAGTCACGATCCAGCGAGCGAGTCGCGATCCAGCGAGCGAGTCACGATCCAGCGAGCGAGTCACGATCCAGCGAGCGCGCGAGCACACACGAAGACGGGCTCCCCGGAGAGAGGAGCCCGTCCCGTCCTGCCATATCCAGTTCGGGCGCGCTCCGGGGGCCGTTCCGCCGCCGGAGCCCCCCGCTGCTGCTACCAGTCGCTCTTCGGAATACCCATGCCGCTCCGGTCCGGCCAGGCCGGCGTATCCGGATGACGGACGGGGTTCCGAACGAGTTCGTCGAGCATGTGACGGATGGCAGCGTCAAGCTGCGGGTCAGCGCCGTCGACCATGAGGGCGGGATCGTCCACGACCTCGATGTCCGGTGCGACTCCGTAGCCCTCGATGCCCCATGTCCCGTCCAGATTGAAGAAGGCGGCATTCGGCACGGACGCGTACCCGCCGTCGATAAGACCCGGGTTGCCCGAAAGACCGACCAGACCGCCCCACGTACGCGTTCCAATGAGCTTGCCCGCGCCAAGCTGTCTGAAGGTGTAGGGGAAGCTGTCGCCGCCGGAGCCGGCCGACTCGTTAATCAGCATGCAGACGGGACCCGGCCTGCCGAACCCTGGCTCCCAGTCGACGTCACGCTGATAGCGGTTCGTCCAGTAGCTCACGACCGGCTGACTGACCATCCGCACGAACGGGTACGGACTCTGCCCGCCTGCGTTCCAGCGCTCGTCGACGATGAGCGCATCCCTCTGCCGCTCACCCTCGAACTGACGCCTCAGGTCGTTCGCGCCCCGTCGCCCGGTGTCCGGGACGTAGACGTAGCCGACCTTCCCATCGCTCTTCTCATCGACGTAGGCTCGGTTGTGCTCGATCCAGGCGCGGTACTTAAGATCGCCCTCACTGTGCAGCGTCTCGACCGTCAACTCACGCGCGTCATCGTCGATCTTCGACTTCTCGCTGACGGTGATCGTGATCGTCATCCCGGCGAGGCCCTGGAAGGCCGCCCACGGATCCTCGTCGGCATTGAGCGGCACGCCGTTGACCGCGAGCAGGTAGTCGCCCACCTTCACATCGACGCCCGGCTGACTCAACGGACCCCGGGCGTCGGCCTCCCACGGGCCGCCCTCGAAGATACGCGAGATCCTGTAGGCCCCGCTGTCGAGCTCGTACTCGCACCCGAGCATTCCGACCGAGACGCTCGGCGAGTCCTCGTAGTCCTCGCCGCCCATGTAGTAGGAGTGACCGACATTGAGTTCACCGATCATCTCACCGATGACGTACGACAGATCCACACGCGAGCCGCAGTAGTCGACCATCGGCGCGTAGGCGTCCCACACGCCATCCCAGTCAACGCCGTGCAGTCCCTCCGCGTAGAAGTAGTACTTGTAGATGCGCCAGACGTCCCTGAGAACGAGCCGCCACTCGGTGCGCGGATCGACCTCGACCAGCATGCCGTCGGTCGAGACCGTGCCCTCCCAGTCCTGGCCCGGGGCCGCATCCATGATGGCGAACCGGCCTCCGCCCTTCCAGGCGATGAGCTTCTCGCCATCGCCGGACAGCGAGAACCCCTGAGCGTCCGACACGACCTCCTGCTCCATCTCGTCCTCGTTCTCGATGTCGATGAGGAAGATGATATTGGGGTCGCGCCGCAGACCGAGGAGCTGCCCCGACGAATTCACCGCCAGGTTGTAGAAGCCGCCGCGTTCGACCGGCAGGAGGATCGCACGGTGTTCGAATCCTTCGAGGTCGATGACAATGGGCTCGCCTTCATCCTCTCCGTCCGCGTCCTTGTCCTCTCCGTCGTCCTCGCCGCCTTCAGCGTCCTCATCCTCCGACTCGGCGTCCTCATCATCCGACTCGGCGTCCTCGTCATCCCACTCCTCAACGTCGATCTCAGGAGCGAAGGGCGACTCGGTCTCGGCCAGAAGCGGGACGACGTACAGACGGTCGGTGCCGTCATGGACCCAGCCCCAATCCGTGTCGTCGTAGGTCCCGGAGCTGAAGTCCGAGTTGCTCGCGTAGTAGAGGTACTTGCCCTCGCGGTCGAACGTCGGCCAGGTGGCGTCGAACGCACCGCTGGTGACCTGATGTGCTTCGTCGTTCTCGATGTCATAGAGGTAAACGGCAGCGTTCATGTTCGAACCGGGGCGGTCCATGAAGGCGAGCCAGTTCGAGTCGCTCGACCAGCTCACGGATTGGGCGTGGAACGAGAAGACCTTGTGAGCCTTCCGTGTCCGTTTCTTGTCCATATCGTGTACATAGAGCGTCCCCGTCTGGTCCCAGAACGCGATCCTCTCGGAGTTCGGCGACCACACGGGAGCGTCGAGGAAGCCAAGCTTCTCGTTCGTCAGGCGCTTCGTCTCCCCCTTGCCGTCCGACTGCTTGACGTAGAGCTCGTAGACGTCGGACTCATCCGAGAAGTACGCGATCCACTTGCCGTCGGGGCTCCAAATCGGGTTCCGCTCGGCGAAGCCGTTCGTCCGCGTCAGGTTCTGCGGCGTCCCGTTCTCGGCGGGCAGCGACCAGATGTCCCCGCGCGCGGAGACCACGGCGCGCTTGCCGGTGCTCGAGATGTCGCCGTCCATGATGTGTTCGGCGGCGTCGAAGACCTGGGACATCAGGCGGTGCTGGTCGCCGGGAATCGTGATCTTCACGGCGTCCGAGCGCTCGTTCGCGAGGTCAAGCAGCATGAGCTCGGCGCCAAGCTGGTAGACGATCTCGCCCTTGCCGTCACTGCCCGGACCGATGGACGGCCACTTGACGTCGTGGTCCTTATGTTTCGTGACCTGTCGCGTGGCGCTGGTCGCAAGATCGTAGATCCAGATGTTCAGCCGGTGGTTCGAACCGGCGTCGGAAAGATAGTAGAGCTGGTCGCCGAACCACATCGGAATGCTGTCGGTGCCGCCCCAGTCCGTGAGCTTCCGTGAGGTGTGGTCCTTGAGATGGAAGAGCCAGATGTCGGACGCGCGGCCGCCCATGTAGCGCTTCCACGTGGAGAAGTCACGGGAGAACGGCGTGTATGCGAGCCACTCGCCGTCGTCGCTCACGGCCGGATTGAATCCGTACGGAACCGGCAGCTGCTCGGGCATGCCGCCGTCCACGTCGACCTTGAAGAGCTGATAGGCGTGAGGCAGATTGCCGAACCCGTACGCCCCGAACACGATCTCGCCCTGCTTCGTCCACATGAACGGGAGCTCGCTCGACGGATGATGCGTGACGCGATTGGGGATTCCGCCGGCAACGGGCAGCGTGTAGATGTCGCTGTTGCCCTCGTAGTTCGCGCGGAACACGACGCTCTTGCCGTCCGGGCTGAAGCTCGGGAAGGTCTCATACCCCTCGATGCTCGTCAGCCTCGTCGCGACGCCACCCTCGCGAGGCGCCAGCCACAGGTCGTTGGCGTAGCGGAATACGATCTGGGTCTCGCTCACGTCGGGATAGCGCATCATCCCCGCATGAGGCGCAACAGCGGACGCCGCCGTGACAAGACATACGGCGGCGACTACGGACAGAAGTCCGACGAGAACCGGCCTCGACATGCTCTACCCCCCTCAAGGTTGGCGCGCCCTG
>CAZNHF010000119.1:0-7826 GCA_964572375.1 uncultured bacterium
GCAAGGAGCGGGTCCCGCTCTGCGGCGAGCTCAACCAGCGCATCATCCGCGACGCCATGAGCGGCGAAGACACGAGCGGCGAGAAGGCGAAGGTCCCGGCGCGACCGCCGGTGCTCTGCCCGGGCTGCCCGCACCGGAGCACGTTCTTCATGCTCAACAGACTCGGCATCGGCTCGACCGGCGACATCGGATGCTACACGCTCGGCGTAATGCCTCCCTTGAACGGAATCGACACGTGCATCTGCATGGGCGCCTCGATCGGCAACGCGCTCGGCATGGAGAAGGCGCGTGGGCGCGATTCCGCGAAGAAGATGGTTGCCGTCATCGGCGACTCGACGTTCGTGCATTCCGGGATGACCGGCCTCGCCGACGTCGCGTACAACAAGGGCGCGACGACCGTCATCATCCTCGACAACTCGATCACCGCGATGACCGGTCACCAGAACCATCCGGGCACCGGTGTAACGCTCATGGGCGAGCCGACCGTCAAGCTCGACTACCTCAAGCTTGCCGAGGCGGTCGGCATCAAGGACGCACGAAAGGTCGACGCGTACGACATCAATGCCGTCAAGGAGGCGATCAAGCAGGCTACCGCGAGCGACGAGGCGACGCTCCTCATCATGGAAGGACCGTGCGCGCTCCTCGACCGGAAGACCTGGGGTCCGGCGCTGGTCGTCGACCCGGACAAGTGCACGGCGTGCGGGCTCTGTCTGAGGCTCGGGTGCCCGTCCATCAGCAGGGACGAGACGGGCAAGGCAATGATCAACCCGCTCTTCTGCGTCGGCGAGCTCTGCTCGATGTGCGCGCAGGTCTGCCCATCGAAGGCCATTTCGGTCCCGGAGAAGTCCTGACGACGAGAACCCCAAAGGAGTCACATATGGCAGCGAAGACAACGAACGTGTTCATCGCTGGGGTCGGCGGTCAGGGGATCATTCTGGCCAGCGAGATCCTCTCGGACGCCGCGCTCGCGAGGGGGCTCGACGTCAAGAAGAGCGAGGTCCACGGGATGGCACAGCGGGGCGGGTCCGTCGTGAGCCACGTCCGGTTCGGCGACGAGGTCCACTCCCCCGTCATCACGGCCGGCGAGGCCGACCTCCTCGTCTCGTTCGAGAAGATGGAGGCGCTCCGCTGGGTCCAGGCCGTCAAGCCGGGCGGCAAGATCATCGTCAATACGCAGGAGATCGTCCCGAGCGGTCAGGAGACGTACCCGAAGGATATCGACTCGCAGATGGACGAGCGCTCCCCGGGCTCGCTCCGCATCGATGCGCTCGCGCTCGCCAGGGAGGCCGGTCACATCCGCGCGGTCAACGTCGTGATGCTCGGCGCGATGTCGCACTTCCTCGATTTCACGCAGGAAGAGTGGAAGTCCGCGATCGAGGCCCGCGTCCCGAAGAAGTCGATCGAGATCAACCTCAGGGCCTTCGAACTTGGCCGCGCAGCCGTGGCATCGTAGATTCTGCGTTTCTTGAGGGGCGCCCTTCTCCACCCGCCGGGACTTCGGAGTCCACACGCATGCTCCAGACTCATCAGAAGGCCGCTCGGGTCGACCTCGTCGGTCCGCTTGGCGAATCGGTCCAGGAGATGCGGAAGCGCGCGCTCCTGACGCTCCGCAGACTCAAGCGCGCCTATCCGGACGCGCACATCCCGCTGGTGTTCTCCTCGCCGCTCGAGCTCATGGTCGCAACGATCCTCTCGGCGCAGTGCACCGACGCACGCGTCAACGAGGTCACGGCGACGCTCTTCAGGAAGTACCGGTCTGCCGAGGACTGGGCGTCGGCGAACATCAAGACTCTTGAGAAAGAAGTCCACCCCGCCGGTTTCTTCCGGAACAAGGCGAAGGCGATCAAGGAGAGCACGCGCGACCTCATCGAGAAGCACGAGGGCGAAGTCCCGCGAACGCTCGACGAGCTCACCGCGCTCCGCGGCATCGGTCGCAAGTCGGCCAACGTCCTCATCGCACACGCGTTCGGCGGGCAGGGCATCATCGTCGACACCCACTTCCGCCGCATCACGCGGCGGTTGGGACTCACGGCCGAGATGGATCCGGTGAGGATCGAGTACGATCTCATGGAGATCGTTCCCCGGACGCGCCAGGCCGACTTCTCGCTGCACGTCAACTGGCACGGCCGCGTCACCTGCTTCGCCCGGAAGCCCGACTGCGATGGTTGCCCAGCACGGAAGGGCTGCCCGGCGTGCGAGTCACGGGGCGAGATCACGTGGGGCACGAAGACCGCGGGGGGCACGAAGACCGCGGGGGGCACGAAGACCGCGGGGGGCACGAAGACCGCGGGGGGCACAAAGACCACGGGGGCACGATAGCACTCGCACCCCCGTTCGTGTCGTTCAGAAGATCGCGTCGTTCAGTCCAGCTCAATGGCCTCGGTCGGGCAGCCGTCCGCCGCCTCCTCGGCCTTCTCCTCGTACTCCTCCAGGATATCCGCCGTCTTGACTACCGCGACATCTCCGTCCATTTCGAAGACGTCCGGGCAGATATCGGCACACGCACCACAGCCGATGCAGGCATCCTCGTCAATACATGCCCTCATCATCAGTCTCCACTGCGGGCCCGTCCCGTCACGACCGCGTTGGCCCGGACCCCGGCCTCAACGGCGCGTGGTCGGAGGCCGGCCGGATGCCGGTCCTCTCCGCCTCGCAGACACAATCCTAGCACCGCTCCCGAAACCGTCAAGGACGTGTTTGCGAAGGGCCGTGGAGGGTAGTGTCCATACTCAGGCCATCTTGCGCCGCGCCCCCGCATCCGGTACTATCTGGGTCAGAGGTTCCAGAATGAAGACTCCACTCTCCAGGAGGTACGCCATGACTGACCGCAAGCGGGTCGAGCTTGCTCTCAAGACCGAGAAAGACGGCAACGGGTTCTACGAGCACGCTGCCAGGCACACGAACCACAAGCTCGCCCGGGCCGCCTTCGAGATGCTTGCCAAGGAAGAGCTTCGCCACGTCCAGCTCATCGAATCGCTCGGCCAGGCGCTCGAGAGCGGCAGCGAGATCGAGGTCAACTCACCCGATCTGGATACGCTCGAGAAGAACATCGAGACGATCTACGGCGCCGCGACGGCCGAGCCCGTCGCGGGCGAAATGGAGCCCGCGGAGGCGTACGCGAAGGCGGTCGAACTCGAGGAGCGGATCTCGTCGCTCTACTTCGAGTATGCGAAGGAGTGCGACAGCGACGCCGCGAGGCATCTGTTCAACGTCCTCTACCTCGAGGAGCAGGACCACCTGAGTCTCATCGAAGATATGCTCGGCTACCTGACCGACCCCAGCCAGTGGTTCGTCGACCGCGACATGGTGATGCTCGACGGTGGGTGAAGTCGACCGCGTGAAGAATTGAAGGACTGATGACGCTCCGCCTCGTCCGTGCGGAGTTCCACGACGGACTCGAGGACGCGCTCCTCGCGTGGCTCTCCGCAATCGCTGAAGCCGATCCGCTCGTCGAGCGCTGGGTTGTTGTACCCTCGAACCACATCGGCATCCACCTCTCGCGCGAACACGCGCGGCGTTCGGGTGGATACGCCAACATCCGCTTCATGACTTTGAAGGACCTTGCCCGCCGGGCCGCCGGCACACCGTTGCCCGGCGGTCGCACGCTCGTGCCCGGCGGCGGTGAGGAGCTCCTCCTGCGCCGGCTCCTCGACGGCGGCCTCGCGAAGAACGGCTACTTCGACGCCATCGCGGACCGGCCCGGCCTCGCATCCGCTCTCTCGGGGGCGATACGAGACCTCAAGGAATCGCGGCACACACCGGACACGCTCGCGGCCGCCGCCTCATCGGCCGGAATCCGCGCGCTCCGCCGCGAGGACAAGTTCGGCGAGCTGCTCCGCATCTGGCGGCAGTACGAGATCAACATGGAGGCCGGTGGCTGGGCCGACGATGCGGACCTCATGGAGGCCGCGGTCGAGCGGCTGGAGTACTCGCAGGACGTCCAGAGGCTCGACCCCGGGACGACCGCGGGCGCGCCTCGCCTCCCCGACTGTGCCGCTGTCTACGGCTTCTACGATATCAATGGCCTCCAGCGCGCGCTGGTCACCGGGCTCGTCCGAGCGGTTGACTCGACTGTCTTCTTCCCGTTCGCCGACATCGATGACTACGAGTACGCGCGTCCTGCGCTCGCGTGGCTCCGTTCGCTCGAACCCGATGCAGAGGTCGACGCATCCGATTCACCACCGCAGACGGAGCTTCCACTCCCCCGGGAGACCATCATCATCTCGGCACCCGGTGAGGCGCGTGAGGCCCGAGAGGACCTGCGAACGCTCGTCGCCGCCGCCCGGAAGGACGGGACAGCGTTCCAGGACATGGCCGTGATTGCGCGCTCACCCGACGCGTACGCTGACGTGTTCCGCGACCAGTGCTCGTGCATCGGTCTGACACCGTATCTCGAATCACCCGCTCCCCTCTCGCGCACGAGGCTCGGCAAGGCGGTCGTCCACCTGGTCGAGGCAGTACGGGCGGATCTTCCGCGGACCGAGCTCATCGAGTGTCTTGCGCTTCTCGAACCTGATTTCGAGGATGCGACCTCCCGGCCGCTCTCGGGTGACTGGGCCCGCGCCGCGGCGCTCGCCGGAGTCACCTCCGGGGCCGACGAATGGCTGCCGCGGCTCACGCGACTGCGCGAGCGGCTCAACGAGGGGGTCGGAGGCTCGTTCGCTCTCCGTCACGCGCACCTGGCGCCCGCGATCGACGCGCTCCTCCCGAAGCTCTCGACGCTCGTGGGCGCAGCGGGCGCGATCCCTTCCTCGGGACGCATCACCGCGTTCACACGACGCATCCGCGACATCTTCACGAGCATGACGACGGAATCTCTTGACCGCTATCTCATCCTCACCGCGCTCGACGACCTCGACGGTCTGTCGGAGATCGCCGGTGACATGTCGGTCGGGCGGTTCGCGGAGCTCCTGCGGACGACACTCTCAGACACCGGGACGCGCGAGGAGCGCTTCGGACGCGGCGGCCCCGGCGTACTGAGCCTGATGACAAGCAGAGGCCTCCGATATCCTATCGTCGTCATCCCCGGACTCGTCGAGAAGCTCTTCCCCATGGGGAGACGTCAGGATCCGATCCTCCTCGACTCGGAGCGGCAGCGGATCAACGACGCCGTCTTCTCGCGACCCGAGGGCCGCGGGCGCATCGAGAGACTCGCGGTCCGCTCGGAGACCATCTCCGAGGAACGGCTCCTCTTCCGTCTTGCCGTCGCATCCGCCCGGGAGACGCTCGTCCTGAGCTTCCCTCGCCTTGACCCCGCGACTGCGCGGCCGAAGATCGCGTCAATCTTCCTTCTGCGCGTCGTTGAGCAGCTTTCCGGTGACACGCAGGACTACGAATCGTTCGAGACGAGCGAGCACGTCAGACGGGTGGCGCTCGCGAGGCGGTTCCCGGACACCACGGCGGACGCCGTCACGATCGACGAGTACGACGGCTGTTCGATCCTCGCCGCGGTCGCGGCCGGGCGTCCTCAAGACGTCGCGCACCTGGCCGCCGGGAACGCACCGCTCCACCGCGCGCTCATAATGGAGGAGTCGCGCTGGGGCTCGGCGTTCCACACGGAGTACGACGGCGTCCTCGCGTCGGATGAAGCGATCGAGGCGGCGCGGTCGCTCTCGGGATTTACGAGAGGCGGGCCGGCGGATGGCGCGACGGTCTCGGCGACAGCGCTCGAGGAGTATGCCTCGTGCCCGTTCAAGTTCCTGCTCAAGCGCGTGCTCTGGATCGAGGAGATCGAAGAACCGGAGGACGCACTGGAGCTCAATCCGCTTGAGCGCGGCACGCTCTTCCACGATGTGCTCGAACGGTTTCTGCGCGATGCGCGGGACGAGGGCGCGCTCCCGCTAAGACCCGATGCGCGCGATCGCCTGCTCGCGCTCGCTGACCGGATCGCCCGCTCCGACCGCTGGAGCGTCAGCGCTCACGCCGGCGCTCAGGAGCTCGTTCGGGGCGAACTCGCCGCGTCGCTCCGGCTGTGGCTTCGCTACGAACTTCAGTCCGGCGAGGGGTATCGTCCATCCTACTTCGAGGCGCGATTCGGCGGACGGTCCCGCGGGAATGAGGACACGGCGCTGACGCTGGACGAGGGTGTTCCGTTCCAGGCTGCCGGAGATGTCGCCATTCGGTTCTCCGGCAAGATCGACCGGATCGATATCGCGGACGATGGGCGCAGCGCAAAGGTCATCGACTACAAGACGGGGCAGTACCACAGTCTCGGGAAGGGGGGCGACAAGCTCCTCGCGAACGGGACGCGGCTCCAGCTCCCCATCTACCTCATGGCAGCTGAAGCGATGCTCGCCCGTGAGCACCCGACGACCGAGGTCGTCTCGGCCGAGTACCTGCACGTCACCGAACCCAACGGGCCGAAGGCCGCCATGGTCACGGCCGAGGAACTCGAGGAGCGCCGCGACGATCTCGCCATGGCCGTCGGGATCATCGTGCAGGGGATCGCCGCGGGACAGTTCTTCCCGTTCCCCGACGAGAGGGGCTGCAAGAACTGCGACTTCCGCGACGCGTGCCCCTCGGTCATGCTTCCGCTGGCCGAAATGAAGAACGGCGACAGAAAGACCAAGGGATTCACCGAAGGCCTCGCGGGCATCGAATAGAAGACCGCGGCCCCGACCGGGCATGGAGATACGCACCCGACGATGGGCGGCAGACCAATCATGGAGATGCGAACCGGACGATGAGCGACAGACCAATCATGGAGATGCGAACCTGACGATGAGCGACAGACCGACCACAGACGCGCGCGACCGCGCGCTCGCAGCGGGCAAGAACGGCGGCCTCGACGGCACCTATCTTGTCGAGGCCGGCGCGGGCACCGGGAAGACCACGGTCCTCATCGACCGGCTCGTCGCGCTGGTCGCCTCTGGCGTCAAGCTCGAGCGCATCGTCGCCATCACCTTCACGGAGAAGGCCGCCGGAGAGCTCCGTCTTCGGCTTCGCGCCGGCCTCGAGGAGGCGTGCGTCGCCGCGCAGGACGAGGAGCAGCGGCTCTGCATGCGTGAGGCCCTTGCGTGCCTCGATCGCGCGCATGTCGCGACGATCCACGGCTTCTGCAGCGCGCTGCTGCGGGAGCGACCTGTCGAAGCGGGCATCGACCCCGGGTTCACGGTGGCCGACAAGCTCCGGCAGACGGTCATCGAGGAAGCCGTCTGGGACGAGTGGATCCGCGGTGAACTGGCGCATGAGCTTCCTCCGGCGGTCGCTGAGGCCCACGCACTCGGGTTCCGCCTCCGGCAGATCCGCGAACTCGCCGGGAAGCTCCTGAACCATCGTGATGCTCTCGGCGATGTACCCGAGGCCCGTGACGACACGGGGGGCGAGGCGCTCCTGAGTCAACTCGCGCGGACCGCCGAGGACTTCGAAGCGCGAGGGCGCGAGGACTGCACCGCCGCGGATGACAAGCTCCTTCCCCACATCGCGGGCTTCGCCGAGGCCGTTCGTGCGCTCGACGACCTCCCGGAAGGGATGCGGCTCACGCACGCCCTCCGCCACGTGAAGACGCCGCCGCTCAACGCAGGGAAGAAGCCCGACTGGCGCGGCGACTCACTGGCAGAGCTGCGCGAGGACATCAAGAGCCTCCGCAAGAGCATCGAGGAGGTCGAGAAGACCGTCCGGCACAATGCCGCCGTCCGAGTCGTTGAATGGCTTGACGGATTCGTGCGCGCCTACCAGCGCGAGAAGACGGCTCGCGGCGTCCTCGACTTCCAGGACATGCTTACGCTGGCTCGCGACCTGCTACGCGACCGACCGGACGTGCGGCGGCACTTCAAGCGCGCGTTCGACCGCATCCTCCTCGACGAGTTCCAGGACACCGACCCGCT
>CAZNHF010000120.1:0-7824 GCA_964572375.1 uncultured bacterium
AACCTCGACGAGGTCTCGAACGACATCCGCTCTGCGATCGAGCTGGCGAAGGACGATCTTCCCGACGGCGCCGCGGCGCCGCGGCTGCTCAAACTGAGCGCGGACATGGCTCCCGTCGTCGTGCTGGCCATCAGCGCCAATGAGAGCTATGAGAGTCTCAACTACATCGTCGAGAACGAGATCGGAGACAAACTCAGACGTGTCCCGGGCGTCGCGATGGTAAGCGTGATGGGCGGGCCGCAGCGTCAGATCGAGGTGCGGGTCGATCCCCAGAGACTTCACGCGTACGGGATTTCGCTCGAACGGATCGCACAGGTGCTCGCCGCGGAGAACATCGACTTCCCGGTCGGCACCATCGACCAGGGTGACTCCGAGATCACGATTCGCGTTCCCGGCGAGTTGGATGAGCTGGAACAGGTCGAGCGGATCGTCGTGGGACAGTACATGGGGTCGCCCATTCATCTCGGCGACATCGGTGATGTCGTCGACGATTTCGCCGACCAGACGATGCAGGCGCGGTCGAACAACCGTCCGGGCGTGATCGTGTACATGCAAAAGCAGTCGGGAGCCAACAGCGTCGAGGTCGCCAGGAGCATCAAGGCCGAGCTCGAGCGCATCATTCCGACGCTGCCACCCGATGTCGAAATCGAACTTCCGATGGACTCATCGGAGTCGATCACCAGCTCGCTCAGGACGCTGACCACGGCCGTGCTCTACGGCTTCCTGGCTGTGCTCATCGTCGTGCTCGTCTTCCTCAGGCGTCTGCGAAGCACGCTGGTCATCGGCGTCACGATCCCGGTCTCGTTCCTCGTCGTGATCATCTTCATGAACGCGATGGGGTACACATTCAACAGCATCAGCCTGATGAGTCTCGCCATTGCGATCGGGTTGGTCGTCGATGCTGCAGTGGTCGTGCTTGAGAACATCACGCGGCACATCGAGGCGGGAGAGCGCGTCAGCGAGGCGTCCATCTACGCGCCTTCCGAGGTCGGGCAGGCCCTGATGGCCTCTGCGCTGACGACGATCGCCGTGTTCATTCCCATGATCTTCATTTCCGGGATCGTCGGCGTGATGTTCAACCAGCTGGCGCTCATCGTCGTCGTGACGATCGCCGCGTCGCTCATGGTCGCGCTGACGCTGACGCCGGCACTCACGTCGACGTTCATGCAGCGCTCGTTCGACGCGCAGGGGAGCCGGAGCAAGGGGTTCTTCAACGCCGGAGAGCGTGTATTCAAGAATATCGAGACCTGGTACTCATCGCGGCTTCGGGCAGCGCTCGCCCGCAAGGGGCGCGTCGTGCTCGTGGCGGTCCTCATCTTCGTGGGTACGATGATGCTCTCGGGCCTTCTCGGGACCGAGTTCTATCCTCAGGAGGACGGCGGCTACGTCAGCGCCATCATCGAGCTGGCGCCCGGCACCAGGCTGGAAAGCACGGTAGAGGTCATGGGTGGTGTGGCGGCGTTCGTCGAGGAGAACATCCCGGAGCGCGAGCACTACTTCTTCCGCAGCGGCCAGACCGAGAGCGGCTTCGCCGCGCTGATGGGGGAGAAGGAAGGCTCGAACGTTGCCGAGATCGGTGTCAAGCTCGTCAGAAAGGCCGACCGCACCCGCTCGAGCTTCGAGATCGCCGAGGAACTCCGCGAGTATCTCAATACGATCCCGGGCGTTCTCAGCCTCGAGGTGACGGGTGAGAATCCGATGAGCGGCGCCATGGCTGGTGGCGCTGCTGTCGAGATCGAGGTCTATGGCGACGACCTGGCGGAACTCAATAAGGCCGCCGAGGACATCCGCGACGCGGTGCGGACCATCAAAGGGACGCGTGATGTGCGCCTCGATCGTGGCGAGCCGCTGGCTGAACTCCACGTCGTCATCGATCGGGAGAAGGCGGCGTTGGTCGGCGTGAATACGGCCATCGTAGCGTCGGCGCTGCGCTCGCAGGTCTACGGTCTGGAGGCGACGCGGTTCAAAGGCGAGGGCGAAGAGTGGAATATCTATCTCCGCGCGGCGGAGGACGGGCGAGACAGCGTCGAGGACATCCTGACGCTTCCGATCACGACGACGACGGGTCAGACCATCACGCTCGCGGCCGTGGCCGATCTTGTGCCCGGCACCGGACCGACCGTCATCAATCGTCTCAACCAGCAGCGCATCGTGACCGTGATGTCGGATCTTCACGGCACACGGCTCAATGCCGTGAAACCGTTGATCGAAGCGAAGATCGCAGAGCTCGACCTTCCCGCGAACATCGACGTCGCGTTCGGTGGAGACATCCAGGAGCAGGCGGAGTCGTTCCAGGACCTTACGCTCCTGCTTGTGCTCGCCATAGTGCTCGTCTACATTGTGATGGCCGCGCAGTTCGAGTCGTTCCGCGGTCCGTTCATCATCATGTTCTCGATCCCGTTCGCGTTCGTCGGCGTCATCTGGGCGTTCCTCGTGACCGGCACGACGTTGAACCTGATCTCATTCATGGGCATGATCATGCTCATGGGAATCGTGGTCAACAACGCCATCGTCCTCGTCGACTATACCAACATCATGCGGAAGCGCGGACAGAGCGTGCATGAAGCGCTCATGACCGCCGGCGAGCGGAGGCTCCGTCCCGTGCTCATGACGGCGAGCACGACCATGTTTGGAATGCTCCCCCTGGCGTTGTCACGGGGTGAGGGCGCCGAGTCGTGGAATCCACTCGGTATCGCGATGATCGGCGGACTGCTCGTTTCGACGATCGTCACGCTCGTCCTCGTGCCGGTGCTCTACGGCATCTTCGAGGGGCGGCGCGAGAGACAGGGGGTGAAGGCGTGAAGCTGGTCTTCATGACATACTATGTGGGAATGCACCGGGACGTGCGCGAGATCCTCGAGGACTGCGGGATCAGGAGCGTCACGCACTGGGCGGAAGTGACCGGGCGGTTGAGTTGCGGCGAGCCGAGGGAGGGCAGCGACGTGTGGCCTGGCTACAACACGGCTCTCCAGGCGGTCCTGCGCGAGGAGACCGCGAAGCGGCTCGAGACCGCGATCCGTGAGCACAACGCGGCGCAGCGGGGCGATGAGCGTATCGACGCGTACTTCCTCGAGATCAGTTCCGCGATCAGGGCCGCCGACGAGTTCGACAGCTGCGACGGGCAGTAGCAGCACGCGGCATCGTCCGCTCATCCCGTGGATGACGTGTCACTGGATGATGTGGCGGCTCTCCCGGTCGGTGAGAGATGTACAGCCTGCGCAAGGCGGGAACGGCTGCGGCTGACGCAGTGAAAAGCGGCGGGAGGGGACTCAGAGTCCTATCCCGCCGCGTTCCTTTGTGGTCCCGGTCATCCGGCGCCGCGAAGGCGTATATGACAGCGGGCGGGGAATGGTTCCCCGCCCGTGTCGATCTGCTCGGTCTGCCCCGCATGGCTACTCCGGATACTGCTCGAACAGCTTGCCCCACGGGCTCTCGCGCTTCCACTTCTCGACGACCGGAGTGCCTTTCGACGGATACCAGAACTTGTCGTGGTAGTACTCACTGGCGAAGATGAACATCTTCACGATCGGAGTTTGGAAGAGGAGCTTCTGGAATATCCTGAGAGGCGACCGCCACAGGAGCATCCCCGTGCCGGTTCCGAGGTTGACGCCCACCTTGAATCCCCAACGCTCGTCCGCGACCTCGGGCATCCCGACGATCTCGATCTTCTTCGGGTCGCCCTGGCCCAGACCTCGTTCGGTCGCGTGCGCGATGTAATCGATGGACATCGGATCGAAGCCCATCATCTGCGCCGAGACGGCGTCGATGGCGACCTGGTCTGACGATGCGAGGATGACGTCCTTCTGATGGGGGATGAGCGTCCGCGGCCCAGGGCCGCTGCCCGCCGTCGTCCCGTCCATCGTGCAGAACACGCCCGTGTGGATCTCCTTCTGGATCGCCAGCAGATCGACGATCGTGTCGTGGATCCACGTGTGCGTCATGTGACGGTTGATGTTCAGAAGGCCGCCGAACGCGTTCTTGAGCGCGCCCGTCGTGACGGTGTAACTGTGCGTCTTCACGGTCGGGAGATGGACGATGTTCTTCTCGAAGAAGTAGTCCGGAAGGAATATGCCGTCGGGGAAGACCTTGTCGAGCACGGTCATCTTCGCCTTCGGCTCGTAGCGCACCCAGCTCATGTCCTCGGACTTGTAATTGTACTTCTTGGGGATGCCGTACTTCTCGAGAACCGGGCCGAACTTGTTGTAGCGGTCGCCGAGGTCGGCGATCGTGACGACTGTCTTGTTGTGGACGTCGACGAGATCGTGGAACCCGGCGTCCTTGAGACCCAGGATCGTGCCCTCGAGCTGCCACGGGGTCGTGTTCGAGCCGGGGAACATCAGGTGCCAGCTGATGTTGTCCTTGAGGATGGTCGTCGCCGACGAGTCCAACGCATCGCGGATTCCTGCCAGTTCGCAGAGACGACGGTAGTCGTCGAGGACGGTGTCGGGCTTCGTTCTGAGAACAGCCACACGGGATGTGGACATGGCTCGCTCCTCTCGTGTGAAGGCGGCCTGCCATCCGGCACGCCGCCCCGCACTATGATCTGGTGCCGAAGGGGGGACTCGAACCCCCACAGGGCGAACCCCACTGCGCCCTGAACGCAGCGCGTCTACCAATTCCACCACTTCGGCACGAATCGTACAGACCTCTAGTTTAGTAACGCCCGGGGGCATCGTCAAGCGGGAAGGGAGCGATAGGTATCCTGCCAGGGGCGCGACGGGGCCAGCAGGGTGAGAGTGCGCGGCCTCCCATCATTGACAAAAGGTGGCAACTGTGTTAATCTACAGATAGATAGTAGCAACACGGTCGGCGGACGTTCGCACCAGGGTGTCGGGGCTCGGCGAGATATCCGCACACTCCCGTTGTCGCAGACAGCCTGCCCACGGTTCCCCACGACGTCGCCGGCCACGAGTATAGCGCGAGATCGGCCCATGGCGTACGACGGTCGAACATCGCGACTACATACCCGCGCGAGGCGGGGCCGGCCTCGGCCGGTGAGATTTGAGAGGCGGGGAGGCCTATTCCCCGCCTCTCTTCTTTTACTCGAGTGCCCGCTCTGATAGCATGCACAGGAACGATTCACCCCGCGAGGTGCACGGGCAAGTCAAGGACGAGACATTGAGTGATGACATCAAGGTCGTGGCGAAGAACAAGAAGGCCCGTCACGACTATCATATTGTGGACATGCTGGAAGCCGGTATCGAGCTTAAGGGGACCGAGGTGAAATCGGTCCGGGAGGGCAAGATCCAGCTTGTCGACGGATTCGCGCGCGTCGAGCGCGGCGAGCTCTATCTTCACAACGTGCATGTGAGCCCGTACGAGTATGGGAATCGCTTCAATGTCGAGCCGCGCCGCAAACGCAGGCTGCTCGTCCACAAGTCCCAGATCCGCAGGCTCGAACGGCAGGTGGCCGAGAAGGGAATGACGCTCGTGCCACTCTCCGTCTATCTCATCCACGGGCGCGTGAAAGTGGAACTCGGGGTCTGCCGCGGCAAGCGCAAGTACGACAAGCGTCAGACGATCGCCGATCGGGATGCGACGCGCGAAATGGATAGAGTGGCCAAGCGCGGAAGGTCGGGGGAGCAGTGATGCAAGTCACACACGCACTGCGAGCCACACACGCACTGCGAGCCGTGCTCACGGTCGCCGTCGTTCTTCTCTGTGCGACGCACGATGCCGTCGCCGATGTGCGCGTCGTCGTCGAGGGGCGCGCCCCCGTCCTTGTGAAGACACAGACCATCGACGACGTGACCTACTTCGATCTCGCCGCTCTCGCGAAGGCCGCCGGGGCGTCGCAACACTGGAATGCGACGACCCGGAAGGTCGTCCTGCTCGCCGGTCTGCGCCGCGTGTCGCTCGCCGTCGACAGCCAGTTCGCGGCTGTCGATCGCTCCACCGTCAATCTCCAGAGACCGGTCGTGATGCGCGCCGGCGTCGTCTGGGTTCCTCAGCGCTTTCTGACCGGCGCGTTCGCCGATCTACTCAATGCGCACGTGGAATGGTCCCCGGGAGACGGCGAGGCGACCGCTGTGGCGCTCGGTCCGGCGGTGGTATCCGTCGCGCTCGAAGACCGTGCGGATGGGACGGCGGTCGTCATCGGGACGTCTGCCTCGGCCGAGTTCGAGGCCACGAGTTCGTCCCGCGGCCTCGTCAGCCTTTTTGTTCGCGGGGGAAACCTGCCGGACAGTCTTGCCATCGATGCAGGTGAGGGGATGGTCGAGAGCGTCGAGTTCGCGGAGGAGCGCGGCGGAGTGGCCGTCCGCGTCACCACGCTGCCGTCCGCCCGGATGTTCACGGCGGATAACCTCGGACCTCCGTACCGCATCGAGGTTCTCATCGAGGAAGGGACTACCGCAGCGACTGCGGGGTCGTCGATCCCGCTTCCGGCGCTCAGGCCGCGGCGCCAGGCCGGAGGTCGCGCGGAGGAGCCCGATGAGGACGGTCTGCTCACCGTGATGATCGATCCGGGTCACGGTGGGAACGACGCGGGTTCCATCGGTCCGAGCGGTCTTGCGGAGAAGGACGTCACGCTGGCCGTCGCCAGGGAGCTGGCTCGGGTTCTCCAACGCGAGGGATACTACGTCTTCATGACGAGGAGCTCCGACTCGTTCGTGCCGCTCTCGCGGCGTGGCGAGATCGCCAACATGGCCGAGGCCGACGTCTTCGTGAGTCTGCAGTGCGGCGCGTGGCACTCGTCGTCGGCGTCGGGGTTCCAGGTGCACTTCCACTCGCGCGGGTCGGACCAGCGGCGAGTGGCCGCGGGTGGACTCGTGAGGGACTTCCCGGGCGCGGTCTCCCCGCAGTCCGAGGGACACCTGTGGGACCACGTGCACATGGGGCACACCGGCGACAGCAGAACGCTCGCGCGCAGCATCCACGAAGCGCTTGCCGGCGTCATCGACACACCGGACCGCGGCGTTGTGGGAGGGCAGGTCGCGGTTCTTGCAGGGTGCGCCATGCCGGCTGCGATGGTTGAGCTCGGCTACATCACGAACCCGTCCGAGGAGGAACTCCTCGGTGACCCGAACTATCGACAGGACGTCGCGCGGGGCATCGCGCGCGGCATCACGAGATTCATGGACGAGCGCCGGGAGGTTGGGGAATGAACAAGCCGAAACTGATTGTACTCGCCATTGCCCTGGCCATCCTTGCCGGGGTCGTCATCTACACGCTTCAGGACCGGTCGCCGGTCGCCGGGTTCGAGGCCGATGGCGTCATACTGGAGGATGTCGGTGACGGGGTTCAGTCGGTCGTGCTCACGTTCGCCGACCGAGGCGCCAGCAGGACCGTGACGGAGCGGCGCGATGTCGTCGTCCCGGACGACCGCTCCGGCAAGGCCCGTCGCATTCTCGAGGAGCTCGCGAAGGGTCCCGAGGCCGACGGTGTTGCGACACTGCCGGGCGGGACACGCATTCTCTCCATCGTGTTCGACGATGCGGGGGGTGTCTATGTGGACTTCTCGAGGGAGCTCGTCGCGGAGCATCCGGGGGGAAGCACCGGGGAACTATTCACGATTCGTTCGGTCGTCCAGACGCTCCAGCACAACTTCCCGGATGTCGAGCGTGTGCAGTTCCTGGTCGAGGGCAGAGAGATAGAGAGCATAGCCGGGCACTACGACGCCGGCGAGCCGTTCGAGGTCTCGCAGTTCGGCGAGTGACGTGTGTCACCAGCGTCGGTGAGTGAGGGGCGTCACCAGCGTCAGTGAGTCCATCGGTGTTACTCAGTTCGGCGAGTGAGGATGATGAGGGGGAACGCGATGAGCACATCCGCCAGTCCCATCGGCGTTTTCGATTCCGGCATCGGGGGACTCACCGTCGTGGCGGA